>NZ_DATGLN010000097.1:0-4716 GCF_035294165.1 Chthonomonas sp. | reverse complement strand
GGTAGCGTGTAGTGCCGGGGAGTTGGTGGAGGAGGTAAGCGACCTGAGCGGCGGGGTCTGGAATGTTCAGGCGTTGTATCTTCGTGCCGGTGGTGGCTGCAGCAGCCTGTTGGTGAGGAGAAATGGGGAGTACCATCATGGAGACGTGCTGGGCAATAAGGGGGTGATAACGGACGGGAGTGGGAACGTGCTGTCGAGCAATGAGGGGAAGGGCGTCGGCCTTGAGTATGATAGCTTTGGAGTAGCTATGGTCACGAGCGGGAGCGCCCAGACCCCCTATCGTCCGGCAGGGTTGGTGTTAGATGTGGAGGGGCTTGGACTTCAGCGGCCCTCCTGTGGCCTGCCCGCTGTATGCCAATAGGGCTATGCCTCTTTGCCATACCTGCCATCATCGGCGGCACAAATGTCATCCAAGACATCATCCAAGGCCTCATCCCCCGCATCCGCATCCACATCCACAACCGCCACAACCTAAGCCTCCGAAACCAAACTGTCAGGTCATATATGAGGAGTGCATGAACATGTGCAATGCGGCAAAGGATTTTTGTCTCGCTGCAGTTGCTGCAGGAGTCGCAGTATGTATAGCAGGATGTGTAGATACTGGGCCATTTGTCTTGATCTGCCTTAGAGCCTGTACTGCACTAGCTGCAGCAGGCATAGCGGGCTGTGCAGCAGCGTACTCAGGATGCAGTAACAATTGCAAAAACCAATATAATCAATGTATTGCTCGTGGAGGCACTCCATAATCATAGGCTATAAGGCGAACGGAAAGCGTGGAGACTTCGTATCTGACTATAAGCTGCGAGTCTCCACGCCCAAAATCGTTATGTTATTCAACCCGTTCAGAATGGAGCATCTATGATGTTACGCGCAATTCGTGAAGCACTTCAAAGCCGCCGCGTGAAAAAGACATCCGACTCACGCACCTACTTCCTGTCGCCCACAGGAAAAGCTTTTTGGATTAATATCGGCCTGCTGCTACTAGGTTTGATAGGACTTGGTATAGGCACGCTTTTTCTCTTCAAGGCTATGACCTTTCCCTCTACACCTATCGTTCCACCCATTCAATTGGACAGACCTGCCATACATGCATTTCTAGATAAGAGTCTAATAGCACTTCTGCTCGCCCTATGTATTGGTATTGTATCGTTGGGAAAAGCGATGGGGAACCTCATTTCTAAGTGCCAGTTTCTCCGCATCAACGCCCAAGGCCTCCTTGCAACAAGCCTGTTCCGAACAACGTGGGTTCCATGGTCAGAAATCGTAGAGATAAAACCTTGGGGGCCTCCAAATTCAAACAGGCACGGTTGGCTGATCGTAGGCCTGCGCGATTGGGTCTATGTCCCCTCCTCCGTGGCCCACTCCGCAAGGGTGGTAGAGGCCTGTAAAACCGCTCTCTCTCACTGCCCCGAGCCGGCTGCTTTCACCTCAACCTCCCAGATTGCTTCTATCCAAAAGTTTTTCCATAGGCCTCTTAGATCCCTCGCGGGACTGGTCTGGAAATCTCTACCCTTTGTCGCTCTCATCAGTCTCCTTTTTATCTTTCATCCATGGAGACCCAATAAAAGCGGATTTAGCTTGATTGATGAATCTTCACAGTCTGTTATTTTCTTATTCCTACTCGTTCTAATTTCATCACCGTCTGCTATGGTCAATGGTAGATTTGATGCGCTATCGCGTACTAAGAAATTGTATAGACGCAGTTTGCCACTCGCTCCAGAGGACATCACCTCACTGATTTCCTATGTGCTCTATTCCCTGCCCAATAAACCCTGGAAGGATAGCTGGGAGGAGCGAGGCTGCATTTACTGCTACATTTTGACCCGATCGCTCAACGCTTTGCAGGACGTTAAAAAGTGTTGGCTGGAGGAGGTTCGCAAGCCGATTCATAAGCTCATCATGCAGGCTCCGGATGCAGAACTGGTAGAGGCGCTTATAAGAACGTTGGAGAAAGCGGGTTCACGAGAGGACATCCCCATTCTGAAGAGTTTCGCGGAAGGAAAGGGGGCGATGAAGGAGCCTTCCCTTTGTCAGCTGGCGCTTGAGACAGCCGAGAAGTTGGCAAAGAGCTTGGGCGTCGAGGAGTTGCTTCAACCCTGCGCGGCCCCTACGGAGCAGTTACTGCATCCGAGCCGTGCGCCTGAAGATAAGCTGCTTCTTGCTTATTCCGCTGCAACCAACCACAGCGAACCTGTCTTACAGAACGGTGAAGAGGGCCAGGGTGCAAGGGAACAAACTCCCAGCAGGCTAACAAATAAACAGCACGAGCAGAGGCAAACCGTGAAGTGATAGACTCATGCCGATTCGTTGTTCAGCCTAAGAACGGGGAGCATGTTCCCCTGGCCGTGTATAGATGAGATAAGGCTAACTGCCGAATTCCCTGCCGCAACGTGCCAGACAACTGGTGTCTGGATTGCTGTAGTAAGTTCTGTACCAACGGTGTTTCCTACAGACAGTGTGTGAACGGGTGTAGTACAAGATTGCCGTTTTTAATTCCTTAAGAAGAATTAAATCCTATGCCAATTAAAAGGAGCACATTCAGATTGTTTTCCTTCATGGGGGTTGCAAGCGCTCTTTTTCTGCTGCTTGCTGCTTGTAACCACCTCTCCTTGTCGCCTCCATCTCGTTCTGCGGACCCATCTCCTCTTTCTTCAACGCAGCCCTTACTCTTCCGGATTGTGCCTTCTACCTCCTCTTCACAAAGTCCTATAACTATCCCTAAACTAGGGAGTCATCTTCTGACTCCCCCGCTTGTTTTTCCACCCGGGTCGCGGATTTTGGGGTTTTATTTATTGAAAGGGTTCTATGTGGGGGACATCAGTGTAGAATACCTTGTAGCCTCTCGCCTCTCTTGGCAAAAAACCTATGCATTCTATCGGCACTACTATGCAAAATCTAACGTCCGTTGGTATGGTGCCCAGTCGTTTCAGTCTATACCAAGTTATGCTTTTGCGCTTTATCCGAATAATGGGACGCGAAAAAATGCCTTAACTTTTATTATTTACGCACATGCAGACCCAAATGACTCGGTTGAATCGGAGCTATTAGCGCCGGACGTTTCAAGGTACCCGATTATTTGGGTTGGAGGAGAGGTCTCATCCAAGGAAATAGAAGAAAGCCCATTGCTTATTCCCGTCCACAACCCTTGAGGATGTCTACGGAATCGCAGTGATAAACGGTTGCAGGGCGTTTGTGAGGCCGTGCGGAGCGGTGTGGGCCTCCATGGTGGCCTGTAGGGCCGGGGGATATGCTACCCACAAAGCTGACAAAGAGGGGCTTTAGCCCGCGGCAAGTAGGGCGTAGGCACCTGTGGAGATAGGGTAGGCAGTAGGGGTAGGCGCAAGGCCTACCCCTAAACACAAGAAACAGGCCGCACCACAGGCTTCCATACCAAGCGGAGCGACTGGGCATGAGCGTTGTCTTACACTTATAGGTGGAGGCGGGTTCCTCGTCCCAACACCGATTCGGCGGCGATGACAGGAGTGGGGCCGCCTGCCCGCCCTTCGAGAACCACCTCTTCTTGAAGCGTTGTGCCCTCATCTACAATAACATTGCTGAGGCGCACGTGCTCGCCCACGGTCACGTTATCCATGAGGATGCAGTTTTCCAGGCGCGTTTGGCCTGCGATACGGCAATTTCGACCGATGGCCGTCATACCGTTGATCCAACTGCTGGGCGCTATCGTTGTGCCTTCGCCTACGGCGAGGCCGGGAACCGCGGTTTTTACCTGTCCCGAAAGGATGGCCTGCGTGGCCATAAGCAGCTGCTCGGCTCGCCCTACGTCGAGCCAGAAGCCACCAGGAGCAATTCCGTAAATAGGCGCGTCCTCCGCAAGAAGGCGCGGGAAGATATCGCGTTCAATAGAGCTGGGCTTGCCCAACTCGATTCGCTCCAAAAACTCCGGTTCGAGGATGTAGAAGCCGGCGTTGATGAGGTCTTTACCGGAGGGGGTTAGGTCGGGGTCGAGAGTGACGGCTCGTTTCGCCTCCTCGCTAGGCTCGCGCCATTCCAACACACGGCCCTGCTCATCCAAAAGAAGCACGCCAAAGGGATGAGGGCTTGGCACCTCGTGGAGGGTAATGGTTGCGATGGCCTCTCGCTGCTTGTGGAACGCGATGATCTTGCCGAGATCGAAATCGGTGAGCACATCCCCATTAAATACCACAACCGTCTCGTTTGGAAAGAACTGTGCGGCATTGCGGATGGCACCACCGGTTCCTAAAGGCACCTCTTCGACCGCATAGCGCATGCGTACGCCGAAACGGGAACCATCGCCGAAGTGGGCCTCGATCTGGTCGGCCATGTAGTTGGTGGCGAACACAATGTCTTCGATGCCATGTTGCCGAAGCAGCGCCACTTGATATTCCAAGAAGGGCCTATTGGCCACCGGCGTAAGCGGTTTGGGACGCCGGTAGGTTAACGGGCGCAGGCGCGTGCCCAGCCCTCCTGCGATGATGATGCCTTTCAACGGTTTCTCCTCCTCGAACGTAGTAGGTAGTGTGCTCGCAAAGCACGTGCAGCTATTTTACTCAAAGAGAGGCCAAACCTGCTCGGAAATGTGATACAATAACTAGGCGCATCGTATGCAATTAGAAGCAACCGACTTCGTGCGAGGGATACCTAAAGGAGAAATTGTAGAAATTGACCGCAGTGAGTGAGCCTAAAATCGCACCGCAAGAGGACGCGGTAGAGAGAGACCTTTACGATGTAACCATC
>NZ_DATGLN010000096.1:0-6801 GCF_035294165.1 Chthonomonas sp. | reverse complement strand
AACGCCCCGATAACCTTTTCGCCCAGTTGCAACTTCTGCAGGTGGCCGCACGTCAAGGAGATGTTGCCACCCTTAAGCAGGCGCTCGCCATGCTGCAGGCAAGAACCACCACCTTTCCAAAGGAGGCCTTGTCGCTTTTTGCACAGCTTAAGGCGGCCGTTCAGGCCAACAATATTCGCCAAGCAGCGCTTCTCTCACGATTTCTGGAAAACAGCCTCACCCTCACCGGCACCTACTTTCAAAGCCGCTTGGCGCTAGCAGGCAGCGCTAACCAGATAGGCGAGCCGATCTTGCACTTTTTGAAGCTTCCCAACCCGCCCTCCACCCCGGCCCCACCCGATCTTCAGCTCTCCTATAGCCCCCAACCTATCACCGCCCCTCTAAACCATGCCGTTGTTGCAGGTGCTACCTGGCTGGATAGCAGTGGCACCCCCCTGCTCTATGTGGCCGACGCCAAAACCGTTTGGCTTGGAAACGGGCAACGTCTTGCTTTTCCGGGTGGCTCCGCCTCCGTTCCTCCCGGAACGGAGGGCATTCTTCCTCTCGATGTCAACTACGATGCCAGAATGGATTTTGCCCTCGCGGGCGCCGGTGGCTTTCGGCTCTACGTACAGACTCCCCAACAGACTTTTCAGGATGTTACCGCCCAAACGCACCTGCCCACCTCTCTCCTTACCACCCCCTATGTAGCCGCATGGCAAGCCGACCTGGATGCGGATGGCAACATGGATATCATCCTCGCCCCCCTCCATGGAAAGCCCATAGAACTGCGCAACAATGGGGATGGTACGTTCACCCCCCTCTATCCCTTTGCCGACCTAACCGACGCCCGCGCTTTTGCCTGGGCAGACCTCGATGATAGCGGCAACCCCACTCCCTGCTTCTTAGATGCACATGGCCGTCTCCACCTGTATGCAAACCTGCGCTCCGGCCTGTTTCAACCGGAAAAAGGGCCGGCTGTAATGGACAAATTGGCCGCCCTGGCGGTAGGCGATGCGAACCCAAACGGCGATATAGACCTTTTAGCTTTGACAACAACAGGAGCCGTCCTGCGTATCTTTTGGGACGCAGAGAGCACCTCATGGAAAAGCGCCCACCTCACCACCTGGCCTAACGCACCCCACGATCTGATGCCGGGGAAAGCAACCCTGTTGATGGGCGATTTGGATAATAACGGCGGCGAGGACATCGTGGCCTCCGATGGGCATACCACACAGATTTGGCTTTGCGATGAGCGCTGGCACTATCCGCCCTATCTCACGCTTCCTTATGCCGTCAACGCTTTAGAAGACCTTACCAACAACGGCCTGCTCGATCTCGTTGGCACCGATGCCCAAGGAAAACCGGTGGAGTTGCTTGCCCGTTCGCCTAAAGCCTATCATTGGCAGGAGCTGCGCCCTGCGCCCGACCCCACCGAGTTCCGCTCACATACCACCTCCACCGGCAACGCGCGCATCAACTCCTTCGCTATCGGGGGCACCATGGAGATGCGCGCCGGCCTCCTTTATGAAAAGCAGCCTATTCTGGCACCGGTCGTCCACTTTGGCTTGGGCACCTATCCCCACGTGGATGTTCTGCGCACGGTTTGGCCTAACGGCGACTCCAGCGCCGAGTTCCTCGATACGCTGAAGCCCGATGCCTCTGTGCCCGCCCCTCACCGCCTTACCGGCTCTTGCCCCTTCTTGTGGGCGTGGAATGGAAAGGAGTTCGCCTTTGTTACCGACTTTCTCTGGAGCTCGCCCCTGGGGCTGCGCATAGACGCCCAAGAGACGGCAGGCACCCCTCAAACCACCGACTGGGTGAAGATTCGAGGAGACCAACTTGTGCCGCGAGAGGGCCTCTACGATGTACGCATCACCGCAGAGCTTTGGGAAACCCACTTCTTCGACTATGTGGCCCTCATGGCCGTAGACCATCCTGAAGGCACAGAGGTGTGGACGGACGAGCGCTTTGCCATGCCACCCCCTCCGCATAAACTGATCGTAACCGGCCCCCTCCATCCGGTAGCCTGGGCAAAAGATGATCAAGGGCACGATGTATCGCCCATTCTTGCTGCACGTGACGGGCGCTATCTCGGTGGATTTGGTCTGGGGCGATTCCAAGGCATTACCCGCGACCATTGGGTTGAGCTTGACCTGAGCAATGCACCGTATCCGGGTCCCCTTTGGCTGGTCTGCCAAGGCTGGATTCACCCAACAGATAGCTCGATCAACGTGGCCATCAGCCACAGCCATTACCCCAAACCACAAAGCCTTTCGCTTTGGGTGCCGGATGCAAAAGGCCGATGGATCGAGGTTCGTAAGAATTTGGGGTTTCCAGAAGGCAAGCTCAAAACCATTCTGATCAATTTAGATGGAGTGTTCCGCCCCGGTGCCCCCCGACGGATTCGCCTAAGAACGAACCTCGAAATCTATTGGGATGCCATTCGTTGGGCCGTCGGCCTGCCGAGCACACCCCTCCATATTCGGCTATTGCCGATTCATACGGCCGTTTTGCGCTATCGAGGCTTTTCCGATATTCGTGCCAAAGACGCCTTCTCTCCAGAACTTCCCGTCTCTTACCAAGTAGCTACCAAAGTGGAGAAATGGCGTGACCTGATCGGCTACTACACCCGTTACGGCGATGTTCGTCCGCTGCTAACCCATATAGACGATAGATATGTGATTATGAATGCAGGCGACGAACTGCAGCTAACCTTCCGCGCACTGCCGCCTCCCCCACCCGGCTGGACGCGCGATTTCATCATGATCGGCGATGGATGGGAAAAAGATGGTAACTACAACACGGCTTTTTCAAAGACGGTGTTGCCTCTACCATCTCATGCCAACCCAAACTACAACCGACCGCCCGGCCCTCTTGCAGACGACCCTGTTTACCAAAAGCATCGTCAAGACTGGCTTACCTATCAAACCCGCTGGGTCGCCCCCTATGCCTTCATGCGAGGTATTCGCCCTTGATGTTCTTCCCTATTGGGGAAAGGAGGCACCTGGCGGTGGGCGTCCTCTCGGACGGCGCCTTTTCGGCCAGCACAGTTTCCGTAACCGTCTCTTTCCCTGACCACTGCATCGCCGTGCGCTTCTACAGCCCCCACCCCTCCCCCTATTAGGGAGAGGGGAGACCAGTAAGTTTACCGGCAGGTTTCTATGATAAGCTCCCCTTTGGAAACTTAACACAACCGCCCCCTTTCTCCCTCATAGGGGGAAAGGATGGGATAGGGGGCGAGCAAGACAGGCTTATTTTGCAAACTACCTCTAGAACTGTGAGATTGTCAGCCCCACCCCCTACCCCCACAGAACTGGTGGGCAGTGAAACGCAAGATTTCTCGCCTGCGGCTCGAAATGACAGTTGTTCATCTCGCCGGCTCTTTAAGGCCTACGGTGCTGTGCACTGCGCCCTTCCCCTCAAGGCCGACGCCCTCCCCCTCTCCCTATTAGGGAGAGGGGCACCTCGCGGTGAGCAACTCAGCGGCCTGTTTTATTCCCTTCATCGCCTATCTCATTGGCCGCTGCATCGCCGTGCGCTCGCACCTCCCTAATAGGGGGAAAGGATGGGATAGGGGGCGAGCGAGATTGGCTTGCTAGTTATCTGTCTCTAGAACCGTGAGACTGTCCGTATCAGCAGCCCCCACCCCCCGCCCCTCAAGGCCGACGCCCTTCCCCTCAAGGCCTGTTGTGCTAACAAGCTCTACAACCGCCTTGAGTCTGTTAGAACAAAAAAATTCCGACCGCGGAATACCTCCCTCTCTTTAGACGTATATAGGGTAAGGTATATTGTGCCTATAGAACTGGTGAGAACGGTGACGCTTTTGCGCAACAACTACATCCGATGTTTTGTAATCGGCATCCTGTTGGGGCTTTTGGGACTTCTCCCGCAGTCCTCAACGGCTGTTTTGCCGCTCTCACCCCATCCTGGTTGCTGCCAGGGCCACCGTTCTGCTTGTTGCTGCTCGCATCGCCAACCGTCCGCTCCATCCTGTCTTTTTTTAGGGTGTGGATGCGCTCCTCATGGCAAAAGTCCTTTGCTCGTCCATCACAACACCTTCCAATATATGGGAGTTATGCCGAGGCTCTCTACCTTACATACACCCACCACAGCACGGTGCCTCGCCCTCCATCGTTCCTCGGCTCCTCCTCTTACATCCGCTTCGAACACTCAACCCTCTGTTCGCGCCCCTCCTTTCTTAGGCTAGATTGCGCCTTTTAAACATTCGTTCATTTTCTGCTTTCTCCATTCGATAGCGGTAAATATTTTCGCGAAATCTATTTCGGTCGCATTATCCTGTCTATCGTTGCGAGAGACGCAATCGCCTGGTTACAAACTAAGAAAGGAAGGGATACCATGTTTTCCAACAGACCGATAGAACGACGTCGCTTCTTGTCGCTGGTTGGCGGTGTGGGCGCAGCCATGGCAATGGGCAATGCGCAGGCACAAACCGAACCCACTGCCAGCTCTGTGGCCTCCGTGGAGGGATGGCCTACGCAGTTCGACCCCATGCGCATCGAACCACGCTGGAACCCACGCGAAATGCCAAAACCCGGAGATGTTATCCACGAATACGATATCGAGCTAGTGATTGCCCGGCATGAGATTTTGCCGCGCATCGAATATCACGCTTATGCCTACAACGGCACTGTGCCCGGCCCGGAAATTCGCGTGAAAGAGGGCGAGTGGGTAAAGGTGAACTTTACCAACAAAACTCATGACTTTCATACCATCCACTGGCACGGTATGCAGTTGGCTAACGAGATGGATGGCGTCCCCATGGAGACCCAGTTTCCGGTGGCTTATGGCCAGACCTTTCAATACCTATTCCGCGCCCAACCGGCCGGCACTCACTTCTACCATTGCCACAACATGACCCCACTGCATATTCAGGCCGGCATGTATGGCGCGCTGATCGTGGAGTCCGACGACGACCCCGTCCGCAAACTGTTTCCCTACACTCGCGACTACACCCTGGTGTTGAGTGAGATTGACCTCAACATGGTGCGTGAGCAGATGAATGAGATGCTACAGATGGGGCGCGTGATGGATGCCATGAACGGCTCGCCACAACTGATGCGTGAAATGTCGGGCAAGATGATGGGTTGGTTCGTTAACAAAGAGGCCTTTCTCAAAGCCATCGCCGATGGCTGGATACCCCCTTACGACCCCAGCCTGGCCGGTTCGATAGAGCCGCCTAAGCCCAACTTCTTCATGATCAACGGAGTCTCCTATCCGATGACGGAGCCTCTACGCATCCGGCGTGGCGAGTTCATACGCGTGCGCCTCATCAATGCCGGGTTTATGCCCCACTTCATGCACCTCCACGGCCACGATTTTTGGGAGGTCTGTCGTGATGGTGCGCCCCTGTCCTCTCCTATTCAACTGAACACCATACCGGTGTTTCCGGGCGGCACCTGCGACATCATCATTCACGGGAATAACCCAGGCAGTTGGCACTTCCACGATCATAGCGATCTCGCCTCCACCAATAACGGGGTTGCACCTGGAGGAATGATGACAATGCTTATGTACGAAGATATGGCAGAGGCCGGCGTGCATGTGCCGGACTATGTGGCCGTGAACTCTTAAAGAAAAGGAGAGAACATGCGAATGCATAAATGGACACCAGTGTTTGTTGCTATCACCATCGCCTTGACCTGCAGCCAAGCGGGGGCGCAAGGCTCGGCAGGCCCCATTCCAGAAAAGCCCTCCATCGTCCCCCAGATCGAGCTTGATGGCACCGGCATCGCCACTCTAAACTACCAAACGCCGCGCCCTGCACCGCCGCCAACCGGCTCCGGCAGCACCACAGACCTGGATTTCGCCGACTCGTCCCTTCTGCTCGGCATCTCTCAGCGGCTCTATCATGGGGGCATCGGCAGCCTTGTGCTTGGCACCGTCACGACCGGTGAAAGCGAGGCGGTCAGCAAAACCGGCCTCCTGCTTAGCCAACTCTACCTCGACTATCAGACGCAACCTTTCGAGGCCTATATCGGCCGCGCGAACACCCCTACCCATCTTTTCGACTTCCCCACTCTGCGTGGCGATGACCTTAATGAGTTCGTGAACCTGCCCAATCCTTTCTCCAATGGGGCCATTGCCGATGAAACGCGCTACAGTAATGTGGCCGCCGTTGAGTGGAACAGCCACCTGCGCAACTTCTTCAACCTACACGTGCAACATCTCCTCCAAACCGCAGCTCCTGGAGCCGGCCAAACCGGCATCAACTCCTACGGTCTTACCTTTCGCTATGAAGCGCCACCGGCCCTAGAGAGCATCGTCAAGATACCATTTTGGGGGCTTGGCTACGAACATCAAACCATCGGAAGCGCCCAAGGCGGGCCGGCCGATGTTCTCTATGGCGGGATCATCTACAACATCGCGCCCGATCCCATTCATCGTTTCGATCTGCGCCTGCTCGACATCTACAGCTTCAGCAACGGCCTTCATAGTTTCACCGGCTTTGCCGATACCTACCGTGCGGCGGCCAACTCCGTGGCGCTCTCGTTGCGCTATCTCTATGCGCTTAACGGCGTGCCGGGCTACGAGGTCGCCCTCACAGCAGGCTTCCGCAACTATGCCCGCGTGCACGACGCCAACACCTTCGCCCTTGCACTTACCGGTGCAAAACGCCTAGGAGAAGGCTTCGACCTTGTCCTTCAGTATATCTATCAGCATCGAGGAGGCGCTTATGCCTCCGCCGTAGGACAGCCGAAAGATGAAAACCGGTTTGAAATAGGGTTTGTGTTCCATTTCCAAAACATCTTCAATCAACACATCGGCCCTCGCCGAACCCTTCAGAATCTACAGCATCAG
>NZ_DATGLN010000095.1:0-1044 GCF_035294165.1 Chthonomonas sp. | reverse complement strand
GTGCCGCCGGACACCGGAATCGTCCATCAGGTGAACATCGAGTATCTCGCAAGCGTCGTATTTAGCGACAACGCGGGTGGCGGCGATATCCTCGAAGCCTATCCGGATACGCTCATGGGCACCGATTCCCACACCACAATGGTCAACGGCCTGGGAGTGGTCGGCTGGGGCGTCGGGGGCATTGAAGCCGAAGCCTGTATGCTCGGCCAGCCCATCTCGATGTTATTACCCCAGGTCGTGGGCTTTAAGTTAAGCGGTAAACTGCCCGAAGGTACAACCGCTACCGACTTAGTCCTGACCATTACGCAAATATTACGCAAAAAAGGTGTCGTGGGTAAGTTCGTCGAATTTTATGGTCCGGGCGTAAGCGCACTATCGGTTGCCGATCGTGCAACCATCAGCAACATGGCTCCCGAATATGGTGCCACCATCGGTTTCTTCCCCATCGATTCCGTCACTCTCGACTATTTGCGCCTCACCAACCGGCCCGCAGAGTTGATCGAGTTAGTCGAAGCCTACGCCAAAGAGCAAGATCTGTTCCTGACTCCCGATTCGCCGGAACCGGCTTATTCCGATACCCTCTCGCTCGATTTGTCCAAAGTGACTCCTTCTCTTGCCGGTCCCAAGCGCCCGCAGGATCGCGTCGATCTGCGCGAAGTTAAGGAAAATTTCCTGATCTCCCTCGGCGCACCTCCCAAAACCGCCGAATTGAGTGTCAACAGTCACAAGGAACAAATTCACGATGGCTCCGTCGTCATTGCCGCCATCACAAGCTGCACCAACACCTCCAACCCCTCCGTCATGATCGCCGCTGGTCTGTTAGCCAAAAAAGCGGTCGAGCGCGGACTGAACGTAAAGCCTTGGGTAAAAACCTCCCTCGCACCCGGCTCGAAAGTCGTTTACGACTATTTAAACGATGCCGGCCTGATGCCCTATCTCGAAAAACTGAACTTCCATCTCGTGGGCTACGGTTGCACCACCTGCATCGGCAACAGCGGCCCGTTGCCGGAAAACGTCGCCAAGGCAGTTACAGAGAACAAACTC
>NZ_DATGLN010000094.1:0-2359 GCF_035294165.1 Chthonomonas sp. | reverse complement strand
GCTTTCGGAAAGAGGGCTGTTATAGACGGCAAAGGAGGCGCGCGCCTGAGGAAGATGCTCTAGCGGCGCATAGCGCTCGCCCGTCTCAACGTCGTAAAGGGCGAGGCGACGCTGATCGAAGGTGCCGCGCTCCGTGTCTTGGCCCGTGAGGCGGATAGGAATGCCGTCGGCAAGAATAGAGGCAAAGGCCAGCGCCTCCGCGTGCCCCCAGTAGATGCCACGCGGCTGATGAATGGCCTGCCGACGCGGTTCGTAGAACTGTTTTGCGGTTCGCGGGTTCACATGAAAGCCGGGTGGCCACTCCAGCATCGCTTCGTTAAGCGCGATGAGGGTCTCAGCGCTTACACCGGTCTCAACGACATCCTCTTCCGGTGGAGGCAGATGGCCGTTTCCGTTCTCCTCACCGTTTTCCATATGCGAGGCCACGTCGAGCGCTTTGCGCAAGCGTTCGCGCACCTCGTTGACCATGGCCGCAGCTTCGTCTCGCGATACGATGCCCTCCTTCTCCAACTCGCGTGCAAAGATTTCGCGCACGCGCGGATGGGCATCTATAAGCGCATACATCCGTGGCTGCGTGGTGCGTGGCTCGTCCGTTTCGTTGTGTCCATAGCGCCGATAGCCGATAAGGTCTATGAGAAAGTCCTTACCGAACTCCTCTCGATAGGCAAAGGCCATGCGAGCCGCAGCGATGCAGGCAATGGGGTCGTCGGCATTCACATGGACGATGGGGATTTCAAAGCCTTTGGCAAGGTCACTGGCATAGAGGGTGGAGCGGCCTTCGGAAGGAAGCGTGGTAAAGCCGATCTGGTTATTTAAAATGATGTGGATGGTTCCCCCTGTCCGATACCCCGGCAAACGCGAGAGGTTTAGCGTTTCGGCAACGATGCCCTGTCCGCAGAAGGCGGCATCGCCGTGAATGAGAATCGGCAGCGCGGCGCGTTCGTTTTGAGGAGGACGGCCTGTAGAGTCACGGCGTTCCTGTGCGGCGCGCACATGCCCCTCCACAACGGGGTTCACATATTCGAGATGGCTTGGGTTGGGCACAAGCGTAATGGGCATTTCGGCCACGCCCGATTCGCGAAAGGCGCGACTGTAGCCTAGGTGATACTTCACGTCGCCCGACCATCCCTCAAAATTGCTGCCGGATACCGAGGTGCCTTCGCCACCGATGTTGTTTTGGAACTCTTTGAGAATAACCTCGTAGGGCTTGCCGAGCACGTGCGCCAGCACGTTGAGACGTCCGCGGTGGGCCATGCCCATAACCACCTCTTGCATGCCTTCGATGGCGGCACTGCGGACGATCTCGTCGAGCATAGGCACGAGGGCATCGGTGCCCTCGATGGAGAAACGCTTTTCTCCGGGGAAAGTTCGCTGCAGAAAATCCTCAAAAATATCCACCTCGATGAGGCGTTGAAGCAGGTCGCGTTTGCGCGCGGGGTCTATATCCTTAAAGAAGCGACGGCTCTCCACAACCTCGCGCAGCCAGTAGCGCTCTTTGGCCTCTTGAATATGCTCGTCCTCGTAGCCGATCGTTCCTGAATAGACCTGCCGTAGCCGGGCGATGGCATCGCGTGCGTTGGTGGTCTCTTGGGCAATGGGGCCGCCGATCAGGCTAGAGGGTAGCTGCTCCAATATCTCCGGCGTGAGGTTATGGGCGCTCAACTCCAGCTCGGCAGAGCTTCGTGGACTGAGATGCAGGGGGTCAATATCGGCATCGAGATGGCCGCGCTGACGAATATAACGCGCCAGGCGCACCGTGGCGATAGCCGCTTCGAGCAGCCTATTCGAGATATCGGGGGAGGCGCTTTTTTCGAGCAAAGAGGAGAGAGGATAGGCCTCGAAGAAGGCACGTGTTTCCGGATCTACCGATTCCGGATCGCGTTGATAACGCTCGTAGAGGTCTAGAACATAAGCTAGGTTCGCACCGGTAAACAGACTTAATTCAGGCATCGGGCGCTCTTTTGTGGCGTTATAGGGCGCTCGTCTTCGAGCGCAACGCTTTTATATAAGGTAAATTTATCATACCGTCATTATCGGGAAGGTGTCAAGCAGAAAAAGAGGGTTGACTTTCCAACGGTTCACCGTGTATAATTTACGTTCGACACAGTTGGAAAGTGGCAAGGCGAAGAGAAGGTGGAGTAAGCAGGCGGCGCGGTGACAGCGAGCCGGGTTGGTGGAAGCCGGTACGAGCGAACCTGCCGAAATGGCCTTTGAGCCGCCTTTTCGAAAAGCGCGTCGTTGGCTGAGTAGGGAAGGCCGGGGGGCTCCCGTTATAGGGCCAGGGTGTACACGTTCGTAAGAACGTCGTTGCACCCGCCGAGGCCGCAGCCGTGAGGCTGTGGCGAAAACAGGTGGGACC
>NZ_DATGLN010000093.1:0-13361 GCF_035294165.1 Chthonomonas sp. | reverse complement strand
TCTGTATGCGGACATTGCGCGAGAGAGAACCGCAAAAGCCAGAGCCAGTTCCACTGTCAACAGTGTGGCTTTGAGGCGAATGCTGATTTCAATGCGGCGGTAAACCTCAAAGCACGGGGCGAAAGTTCAGACGCCCTATTGCGTCGGTTGGAGGGTAATGCTTCCAACCAGGCACAAGCCCCTGCGCTTTAGCCAGGGGTATCTGACAATGAATGAACGGTAGTCTCACAGATATTGCAGAGGCCGCCTAAAAGGAGAAACACGAAGATGAAAACCAAACGTCTTTTCGCCGTCGCTGCCGCCGGGCTTGCCCTCGCCCTGCCGCTCTTCTCCGGCAGACCTGCCGGCGCTCAAGACACGAACGGCCAGTTCCAAGCCGATCTGCAGAAAGCGATGGATACCCTCAATCGCCTGCAGCAACTGCTCGATCAGATCGCCAACCGACAAAGCAGCCAAAACAGCGATCAGAATATGAACAACTCGGGTGGTTCGGATAACTCCGATTCGGACAACGGCAACTCGAACTAACTTCCTCTAAGCCGAATCGACTCCTGCCATTTTCGCGCACGACCGACAATTGTGAGGGGCTTTTGCGTATAGAAATGGCAGGAGTTTTATATGCCCAACCGTCGTCTGTTGTATCTCGGCAAAACCGATAGGCCCGCACGGCTAGCGCGCCGCCAACTCCTTCTTGCTGGTGCGCTGCTCGGCTTTGGAGGGTTGGTGTGGGAGACCGAACACCTTGTGGTGACGCGCCACCGATTGGAGATGCGGGGGCTACGCACGCCCTGCCGAGTGGTGCAGCTTAGCGATCTGCATCGCTCCTGGTGTGTGCCGGAAAGCTTCATCGCCCGTGTAGTAACCTGCACCCAAAGGCTCAGGCCGGATGTGGTGCTTTTGAGCGGCGATTTTGTTACAAAACACTCCGACTATATCGCCTCCTGTGCTCGCCAGCTTTCACGGCTCCATCCACCTCAGGGGGTGTATGCCGTGCTCGGCAACCACGACTATCGTTGCGACCAATGGCATGGCGCACCGGCCGTGCAAGAGGGGCTACAGTCCGTTGGCATTCAGATGCTGACGAACCGAAGCCTAAAACTGGACTGTGGCCTTCGCCTCGTGGGCCTAGACGACTGTGAAACGGGTTCCCCCGATCCCGATGCCGCCTTCGGCCGTCTCACTCCAGGCGAACCGCTCTTGGCCTTTACCCACAACCCCCTGCTCTTCGACGTGCTCTGTGGCTTCCCATGTGTTACTTTGGCCGGCCATACGCATGGAGGGCAGATCTACCTGCCCGGCATAACCCCGCTTTTTATGGATGAGCGCGCTCGCTACCTGCGTGGCTGGTTCCAGAAACCTCGATGGCCGGGACGTATGTACGTCTCTTGTGGCCTAGGCACCATCGCCATTCCTGCCCGCTTTAACGCCCCTGCTGAGGTCGCCCTCTTTGATCTTGTTCCGGGCTAGGCCGCCGTCTGCTCGGTTAGCATCGCTTCGGCAAGCGCTAAATTGTGCCGGGCCTCGACGTGATCGGGGTGAAGGGTAAGCTCTTGACGGTAGGCGAGCACGGCAGCCTCATAGGCGCGCAACTGGAAATAGCAGTTGCCCAGTACGAAAAAGCCGGAACGCCGATTCGGCTCTACCTGAAGGCCTGCCGCGTAGACATCGGCGGCGCGATCGTAGCAACCAAGCTTATACAGCAGATCTCCAGCGTTAAAGTAGGCGTTTCCGTAGTTGGGGCCTACCCGAATCGCTTCGGCATAGCAGTCAATAGCCTCCGCAACCCGATCAAGTGCGGTAAGCACGCGACCCAAGTTAACATAAACCTCCGGCGTTTCGCAGCCTTGTGCGTTCAGGCGCAGGTACAGCTCTAACGCCTCCTCCCATCTCTGCAGATGTTCGCAGCAAGATGCGAACTTGGCGAGAACGCCCGCATCGTCTGGTTGGCGCAAAGCGGCTCGTTGCCAATAGATATAGGCCTCCTCGTAGTCCTCTAGCTCCATCAGAAGCTCGGCCAACTCTCGCACCAACATCTCGTTGGTGGGCAGATGCTCCAGCAACGTTTCCAGTACCTCGCGTGCCTCTTCTTTTCTACCCAGCTGCCGAAGCGCCTGCGCCATCAGATGGCGTGCTTCATGCATGCCCGACCGCAGCTCCAAAGCCTTCGCGCAGCAATCGAGGACTTCCTCGTAGCGCTCTTGCCCTTTAAGAGCGAGTGCTAAGGCATAATAAGCTTTGTAACTGCCAAGCCCCTGATCGCCGGCCTCCGCGTAGAGATGTTCGCGCTGCGTGCCCAGTGTAAGCGCTTCACGAAATGCGACCTCGGCCTCCGAATAGCGCTCTAGTGCTAGAAGGCACTGCCCCTTTGCAAAGGAGAGACCCGAATGCTTGATCTTAAGGCTCTCTGCATGTCGGCAAACCTCTAATGCCTGCTGAAAACGACCGAGTGCGTGAAGCGCCAGTGCCCATTCGTAAAAAAGGATGTAGGTGTATTCATGCTTTGGGTCGGCCTCTGCGGCAGCCTGCTCGAAGTAGCGGGCTGCATTGGCCATGTCGTTTTGGGTAAAGTAGGCGTTGCCCAAGTTGAAGAGTTGAAATGGCCTTAAGGTGGCATCTTGGCACTCGGCAACCTCGCGTTCGAGCATGCGGAGGAATCGTTCGTGCTTGTTGCGCTCTTGCATGATCTCGTGCGCGTAGCCGTAGTGATCCAAAACAAGCCCTTCGTAAGAGGCCGTTTTGTAGCCAAGCCTGGTGAGCGATAGCATGTTCTGTTCGTGCACCCGCCCCTCGAAATGCACTCCGGGCACAAGCCGAAACAGGCGCACCCCATGATGCACCACCACCTCGCCCTGCTCATTACGCCGGGGCGAGGAGAGCCAGTTGCGTATTTTCACCATGTAGCCCCCCACGTCCGCAGGGGCCTTTTCAATGGCGTTACGAAAATGAGTGCCTGCATTCGGTGCGATCTCCTCGTCCGCATCCAGCCAGAGCGCCCAATTTCCCGTGGCATGCTGTAGGGAGACGTTACGTGCCTCCGAAAAATCGTCTTTCCAAACGTGCTCGATGACCTTGGCACCGAAGGAACGGGCGATCTGGGGCGTCTCGTCGCTCGAACCGGTGTCTACCACGATGATCTCATCCACCACGTCCTTCACGCTTTGCAGGCAGTTCGCCAAAAATCGCGCCTCGTTTTTCACGATCATGCAGAGCGAAAGGCGAGGCCTTCCCGATTCCCCTTTGCCGTCGAGCGCCTTCTGGGCCTCCTGGTAGGCGCGCATCCGTTGGCGGTACCCCTCTGAACTCTTCACCGCCTGACGGCGGGAAGAGGGAACCGCCCGTAGCTGTTTGCGTGCCTCCTGCAGCACCGCCCGCGCGCAGCGTTCCAACGTTCTTCGCACCTGCGGTTCCCCCGGAGTCAAGCGGAAGGCCGCCAGGGCGTGTGGTAAGGCCTCCTCTCCTCGACCCTGCATCAACAGGAAATAGGCCAGGTTGTGGTGCAAGTCGCGCGAGTTTGGATGCTTTGCCACCGCCTGTTCAAGCACCCTAATGGCCCTTTCGCTGTTTCCGGCGTAGTGGTGGCATAGGGCAAGCGCATTGCAGAGATCGGCATCTTCCGGTTGCTCTTGTAGGCAGGCCTCGATCTCTGGGAGAAGTCCTTCCCAATGCCCTTCCCGCGCCCTTTGAAGCACGCTTTTCCGGCGCGATTCCCAATCGGCGAAGGGTTGTAGAAATTCGGGTTCTGCATCCAACGGCAGCGCCTCGAGGCCGAAGGGCAGCATCTCCGTTCGGCTCTCTGCCTCGCAAACCGCCTTTAAGCGTGCCAAGGCGATGCGAGCCGCGTGCGCCCACGTGTGGTGTTGCGCCATATGTTGGGCAGCGCGAAACCCGCGCTCTTGGGCCTCTTCCCGATTTGAGGCCACCCGTCGCATAAGCTCCACAAGCGCCTCTAGGTCCGGCTTTGCCCAAAACGGCAGCCCCGCCGTTGGCATGTCGCCGATGCGTGCTTCCGGAAAATACTCTATGGTTGCCGGGATAAGGTAGGCGTTATCGTTTGAGGCGAAGTCAAGCGCAGCGCCGTGGCCGGTCACGATCACGGGTTTGCCGCAAGCCATGGCTTCGGCCACAGGCAACGCATAACCCTCTCCACGATAGGGATGCACCAAACAGTGGCAGCCGGCATAGAGCGCGGCGATCTGTTCATCGCTTAGTTCATCATCAAGGTAGAAAAGGGGCGCGCAAGCAGGGCTGGCCTGGAGCTGTTCTATCTGATTTTGTAACGTTTGGCCCCGATAAAAGCTTTTGACGCCAAAGTCTTTGATAATAAGCGCCACATTGTCTTTTGGAGTGAAAGCACGTTGCCATGCTTCTAAAAGAATGTCGGCCCCTTTACGCGGGATGGTGCCTCCGACGAAGAGAAACACAAACGTGTCGGGCTTAATGGCAGAGAAGCGAGGGTGGGAGGTAAGATCGAACGGCGGGCGATTGGGGTGGAAACGGTTTGGATTGATACCGCAAGGCACCACAAAAACCTTTTCTGGGGGCACACCGGCCCGAAGATAGCAGTCACGTACATAGGTGGAATAGGCCCAAATCTCATCGGTCTGCTGTGCGGAGGCAACCCAGGCAGCCGGGAGAGCGCCGTACTCCCAAGGTTGAATAACGATGAACTTTCCGTGGTGAGGGCGGCTCCAGTCGGGTGGCCACCGATGGCGCAGCGTGAGAGCCGGCCTCTGCGGCAATGGCCGGGTCTGTAGCTCAAGGAGCTTGGCACCGCGACCCTCTTCAGGCGTAAAGGTGGCCGGCTCGTAGTGGTCAATAAAAGGGTGAAACGACTCGGTGAAATCGGGGTCGTCCAAAAGCGCCAGCAGCAGCTCTCGATTGACGTGCGCGAGGCTATGATGCACGAAAAACGAACCGTTCCAAACCAGCGACTTTTGGCCTTGCGAGGCGATTTTTAAGGGCATGAGCTTTTCTCCATAGGGATGTTTGCGGCGACTTCGGCCTCTCGTAAGTCCTCTAGACTATATATCGGCAGATTCGCGGCGCGAGCCAACTCTTCCCAAAAGGGGGCTTCTTGCCCTCCCCTGAGAAGCGCTTTTACGCTGCGCACCAGCTTCCAACGCTCCTCCGGCGCAAGGGGCTGAGAGATCAGCAAGACCTTCGAGCTGGCTTCCGGTGCGAGCTGTTGCAGATGGCAGCGCAGTGCGGCTACCACCGCCTTATCGAAATTTCCGTTGGGGTTGAACCACAGGAGAAGTCGCGCCCGTTCATGGTGCCGTGCAAACTGCCAGAAGGCGTTCACAAGGCTTTTCCAATCCGGCTCTTGAGACCATGATGGGATGGCCAGAAAGTAAAAGAGTTCGGAAGGGGCGGATTGAGGCGGCATTTGCCGGGTTTTCTGGAGAAGGCTGCGCAGCTTGTCGCAGAGCACTTCCGTTCCGGAGGCGGCTTCAAATAGGGGATGCCTCTCGCTGAGGAGCGCGATCGTCTCCTCCTTGTGCCCTACATCCATCAACAGCTTGGCGGCCTCCTCCACCGCCTCGAAGAGGAAGGGATGGCACTCAAGCGCTTTGTTGTAGGCAGATAAAGCCTCCTGCCAGTTGCCGAGTGCGCGCTGTGCTCGGGCCAAAAGAGTATGCATCCATCCGTTTTCGGGGCTATGGGCTACGGCCTCTTGAGCATAGCGGGCGGCAAGTGAAAACTCTGCACGCTCAAAATGGTAGGTAGAGAGCTGGGCTGCCGTATGGCCGAGCAACGTTTGTCGGGTGACCTCTAAACCCTCCGGCGATTCGGGCGAATGCTTAAGCCATAACCACTCTAACCGCACATCGAGCGGCTCGTAGTGGTGCGGAAAAAGCGGCCAGGCCATAGGGCGTTCACCGGCCTGCAGCCGTGCATGCAACACCTGCAGGTGCTGCCAAGCGCTCTCCTCTTGCCCCAAAGCGCGTTCGACCCTGCTTAAACAGTAGAGGGCCGCTAGGTCGCGTGGGTTCTGCGTAAGCTGTCGTCCGAGCAACTGCTTCGCTTCCAGCAGATGCCCGACGTTTGCCTGGGAGTTAGGGGTTTGGAGGGCTAATTCGGCGGCAGCAAATCCTCTCAGGAAGAGATGGGTAGGGTGAGACCCCTCTTTTGCGAGGCTCTGTTGCACGCATGGAAGCACGTCCGGCATCGGTGTGCGCAACCAGTGAATCAGAAGGCGAAGCTGCCTCTGCCAGGCAGGTCTATGACGAAAGGGGCGTGGCTTTGGGTTGGCGAGGCGCCATGGCTCGTAGATTGACTCGAGTTTGCCTAGCAGTTGAGCAAGATGGTGGGAATCGGTGTGGTGTTGCACACGCGCGTGGGCTGCTGCAGCGATGCGGAGCCTCTCTTCTGTGTTCTCCGGTGCCAAGTAGAAGGCGAGGCGCTCCTCTAAGTTGTCTTCCGTGTAAAGCACGCACTCCTCGCCATCGCGAAACACAAGGCCGATTTCAAGGTTATCGGCCTCATTGAAAAGGAGGGCGCCACAGGCCGCCGCCTCGTAGGCACGCATGTTGCACTCGCCGCGCACACTGTGGTTGAACACAATTTTGGCGCGGTTCATAAGTTGGGTATAGGCCTCTCCATAGACCCCCGATGCCAGCAGGATGCGATATCTCGTGGAGAGCCGCGCCACGCGCGCCAGCATCCGAAAGCGGCGGGGGTGAATGTAAGGATGAAAGCTGCCGATAAACAGCACCTCGATGTCGCGCTGCGCATCGTTTTCGTAGCCGGGGAGAAGGCGATGTTGTTCAGGGTTATAGCCCCAGAGCAACGCATGCTCTACGTTAGAAAAGCCCATGTCACGCAAAACTTGGCAACCGCCGAGGTCGGCAACGAGCCAGTCGAACACCTCGGCAACGGAGCGGATGGCGTATCCCCCCAAATTCCAGTCGCCGAAGACGCCTACCGTGAAGCAGTCCGCCTGCTCCAAACCGGCGGGAATAGGGTGGTATTCCGGGGAGCGATGGATGTAGATGTCTGGATGCCATCCTTTTGGGCAGGCGTCAAGCACCTGTTGCCACGTCATCCCCGGCGTGTAGCAAATATCTCCGCCCTCTCTATGAAGGCATAGAATCTCATCTCCGGCCTTCTCACGCCCAGGCAGGGGGCGTTTTTGAATCAGTTCGGGAACCGTGTTGCTAAACCCCAGAAGAATGCGCATTTCGTTCAACCTTCGACAAAGGGAAGCAGTTCGCGATGAAGAATCTCCACAACGGCTGCCGGCGAGAAATAGGCTTCCAAATGGGCGCGCGCTTTCGCGCCAAGCTCCTTGCCGAACCGCCTATCCTCAAAAACGCGCCGCATCAGTTGGCGTAGGTGCGTACGTGATGGTTCGGCCCAGCGATGCCCTCGAAAGGTCGGAATTTCGGCGGCGGCTTTTTCCGGGACGTCCTGAAGCGTATAGTCAATCAGGAGGCTATTTTCGGAGTTCATAAAAGCCGTCATTCCGCTCCATCCGGTGGCGATGGTAGGGCGCTCCATGGCCATCGCCTCCATGAACGGTCGTCCCCACCCCTCGCCCCGCGTCGGCAGCACATAACAGTCGGCAGCACGATAGAGGGCCAGCAGTTCGGAGGCGGAAAGCGACCTATCCAACAGCACAATGTCGGGAATGCGCGCCGGATCGCGCCCCAGCTCTTCAACAAGGAAGGCCTCGATCTGGGCATAGATTTGAGGCACCGTGTAGCCTAAGGAGGAGTGAACCCGCAGCAGCAGCGCCACATCCTCGTCCGGTTGAAACTCCTCCACAAAGGCGGCGATCAACACGTCCCATCCTTTGCGCAAACTCCAATCGAAGACGGCGAGGAAGTGAAACCCGCGGTCGCTGGGTAAGGGCAGCGTGGGGCCTTGCGGGTTATAGAGGTCGAGGTCAATAAGGCCGGGCACCACGCGCAACTTTTCCGGCTTTACGCCGGCGAAGGCGAAGGTCTCTCGGTTAAAGGCGCTGGGCACCCAAACGGCGTCCATGCGGTTGCAGGCTTCGGCCCAGCCAGGGGGCAGCCGGTCGGTCTCAAACATGGTGCGCCCGATGCTGGCACGGGCGTCCGGAGCCGGCCTGAGATGGCTGCCGAGGATATGCAGCACATAGACGCTACGCGGATGCGGTGGCTTTAGGAGGAGTTGTTGCAGCAGCCGCTCCTGGTGGGGCAGCAGCCCGGCCACCCGGTCGTTCCAGCGAATCTCTCGTGCGGCGACGGGAGCACCGTGCGCATGCAGAGCGAACAGAAAGTGGCGTGCCTCCTCGGCATAGCCGGTGGGGTCGCGCAGGGGCGCGTGCCAAAGGATGGGAGGAAAGCAGAGCGCTGTGGCCGATGGGGCCGGTAAGCTCATGGCCTCAAGCCCGAAAAAGATCGAAATCGTGGATAGCGTGCCTCCATGGGTTCCTCCCTAAAATTCATCGCTCTCTATTCTCTATCGGCACACGCACACCGAAACCTCAGTCTTTGGCTATTATGTGTGCGAATTCAAAAAAATTTCTATTGTTGTCCCTTTTCCCAACTCCTAAGTGCTTATATAGTAGAACCAATTTTTCTAGATTTTTCGCTGAGGTGCTATAGGAAAATGAATACGAAATGGTTTGCCACATAAGTGAGTTTACTAAGAGAACGCTTCTTGTTTTCGCTGGTGGCTTTCTGATGTTGTTGTCTCATAGAAATGCATATGCTGACTATGCAATCCTAACAGATCAGCAATTAAAAGGCGGTCTAAACTATTCCCCCAGCGAGACAGCCGACTTAAAGGATCATATTCTTCAAACACCACAATCTCACCTCAAGTATATCAGGACCTATTGGTATGACCTCTACATAGGTTCTTGCTATACATATAAAGTTCCTGCCGATGGTCAACAATGTAATATTATCATGTATAGCGACAATATGTACCAACTCACTCCAAACGATACTTATACAATATGGATGGATAATGAAGGCTACTATGATGCAGCTGAAACGCAAGAATGGGATGTGGACAGCAACCAGGTTATCATCAAAACTTAAAACCTCAATAGTAAACAGATGGCCGATCCAATCATTCCATCCTTATTCAGTAGGCTATAATGAATTTTTTTCTGCTATAATACTCCTTATATTATAGGTTGACTTAAGGAGCATATAAAACCGATGTGGAGAAGCTTGTACGGGCCAACCAGCTACCTGAGCTTTCTTGCTCTCTTCTTTCTCATGCCTATTGCTGCGAGGGCACAGCAAGGCGCAGCCCAAAACCCTATAAAGGATGGCCTACCCCTAAACGATATACGTCTCGATCGCAAAGTAGACGTAGAAGGTGTGGGAATTCCCATTGCACAGCTGTTACAAAAGATGAGCAGCAATGGCCTTCAGCTGGTAGCAGATAAGAGTTGTGCTGAACAAAAGCTGCAACTGCGGCTTCACCATTGCCCCTTACGTAGCCTTATGCACGCGTTAGCGGTGCTTTTGCCGGCACATTGGGAGCCTCTCGAGAACCATTCTGGCTATCAGCTTATCCTGAACGCCGAAGCGGTGACTGCTGAACGACGTTGGTGGGACATTTTCCTCGATGTTCGCCGCACTGCCGAGCAGACCATTCAGGCTGCATTTCTTACTGCCATGCAAACAACGACTCCCCATCCAGGCCCGCAGCCACCACCCGGCTTTAAATTCCTTTTCTCTCCGAAGGAGACCCAACAATTCCTTAATGCTCTCCCGCTCGACCTCCAACAGAGAATTGCCCAAACTTTTCAAATCGAGAATATTGTAGACCTCTATACGCTTCATAGCAGTGGTATTCTGATGAATACAATACTCGGCGGTACCGAATCGGAACCCGACTCTGTGGTTATTCCTCTTGCATCACTTCCTTTAGCAGCCCAAAATATTGTGCGCATTCATCAAGAGCAAAATGGCATTTCGCTCCCAGATAACGCTGTACTTGTATGTCATGCCGACCTTACCGGAATAGCAATTGTTATTCCTGGGCCTAACGGGGCAGGGAGCAGCGGCATCTTTCAAAGGGAGGTCTCGATACCTCCGGCAACCGATCACTCGCTCTGGTTGGGTCAGGCAGGGTTACCTGACGAGGTAAAACAGCTTGGCGGCGCTGCACCAGCCGACCTCAAGGAGCTAGCACGCTATCAAGAATCCCGCTTCTGGCCGAATCCAAAACCCTCCGATCCCACTGCTCTTAGGCCTCTGCCCTTCAATCGGGCCGATGTACTGAATTGGCTCGGTCAGCGAGCCGATATCGAGTTCATTTCCGATTACTACGATAAGGGTGGCATTCCGTTCCATCCACAAGCCCCTGTCAAGCAACCGATCGACGATTCCATTAACGACATAGCGTGGGGGTTAGACTTTAGCTGGAAAAAAGAAGGCGATATCTACCTTTTCCGCAATAACCGCTGGTATCGAGATGATCAGCTGCAAGTGCCAGAAGTGTTAGCACAGCAGCTATTGGCACAACAGAAGGACTTACTGCCGCCAGATGCTAATGACCCCAAAGCAACGGTAGAATGGCTTGGGAGGGTAGGTCAGCTTCTAGCTAATTTGTCGCCCTGGCAGATCGCCAACGGTTTCCGTTGGCTTACCAAGGAGCGGCTCAGCGCCAATATCAACACCGATCCGGTGCATCCTCTGGCGAACTTCAGCTTGCAGACCATGCTCAATCGCTATCCGTTCTGCCAACTCGCCGATGTGGTTTTGGGTGAGCGTGTCCTCGCTCAATTTGTGGCAGCCCTTACGCCCGAACAGAAACAGCAGTTGGTGCAGGGTGTGCTTCCCTTTGATAGCCTCTCTCCTGCCTTGCGGCAGGTGGCCACCTATCTTTCCCCTGGTGTAACCGCTGCAGTCATTCTAAAACAACAGCCTCTTTTGCTCGGCATCGCCCATCGTCCTTTTGGGGCTGGGTATACCCTAGCAGCTTCTGTGGGCATTGCGAGCCGTTAGGGAAAGGGTCTGACGGGGGGAACTTTTCGCCGGAGGTTGCAAAATTATGCATGAATCGCCAAAACTTATGGTAGATTTAAGTGTGGGATGCTTGCTAAAACAGTTGCTGTCGGTGTGTTGTAGCCCCATCAAAACGTGCGTCCCAAAGGAGGCACTCTATGAGAAGCCGAGTGAGTGGCACCCGATTTCGTGAGATGGTGCAGACGTTTACAGCATTGCTGGAGAGCGGCCAATACCCCCTCTCGCAAATCCTCACCACCACGGCGCAGCAACAGAGAAGCCGAATTCTGAAAAGCACCCTGCTGAAGGTGCACGACATCGTCATGCAGGGCTATCCGCTCTCCCATGCCATGGCCAACTTCCCGGATGTCTTCGACCGAGACTTTGTGGCTCTGGTTAGGCAGGGCGAGCGGGGCGGCAACCTCGACGAACAGCTGCGCGACTATCTCGCGAAAGCGGGCTAGCGAGGCCGCTGCCAGTCGCCTAGAGGGCTGCTCCCTGTGAAAATTTGCGGGCATCGAGTCCCTTTTTATCCAGGCTAAAGTGCTTTTATAGTAGCGATGGGGAGAAGGAGGAAGGGGCTTGATGTGGCAAGCCGTGGGGTGGTTTTTCGTGAGGGAGGGAGGTATGAAGCCGGGTTCACCAGCGCCGTATGGTACAGAAGTTCCATGGGAACGGGTAAGGCAGAGAGCGCTTGCCCATCTCCTTGCCCACGGAGTGCCCGAACCGGCGGCAGAAGATGCCATCCAGGAAGCGCTGATTGCTCTGCTGCAAGTTGGCCATCCTCTGCCTTGTGAAGGGGCCTATATTTGCTGGGTACGTAAAGCGGCCTGGCACATTTGGCTCAACCAGAGGCGAAAAGACCGACCCATTGTTTGGCTTGCCGAGCTTGCTTGCGAGCCTGCCTGCCCTCTCTGCTGCGAACGGTGGCAGTTTGTGAGCATGGTATCGCCCGCCCTTTCGCGGGAAGATCGGATGCTTCTGGAGATGCGATTGCAGGGCTACACTTGCGTCGAGATAGCCGAGAAGCTTGGCAGCACAGAGGAGGCGATAAAGAAGCGCTGGCAGCGGCTCTGTAAATATCTGCGCGACGAGTACGCAAAGACGGAGGAAGGGGAGGCCGTTATCACCCCCCCCCGCGTGATCCAGATACCTCTACAGATAGAGGGAGACGGCAATGAACACATCGGCTTCCGACTTACCAACGGCCATTCGCCCGAAGAAAAAGGCTGGAATGGAGAGTTTCCTCAATCTCTCTCTGCTTGCAACGGGGGTGGGCCTGCTATTGGTGCTCCAGCTGCCCATTTTCCAAGGTGGGCTTTTCACTGCCCAAACCTATCGTGACTTCGGAAAAGTGCGGTCGGGTAAAACCCTGCGGGCCGAGTTTGTTCTCACCAATCTTCACCCTTGGCCTGTGGTAGTTCAGCAGATAGCAGGGGATTGCGGCTGCACCAACGCTCTTCCGCAAGAAAAGTCTCTCCCCTTACGCCTCTTACCCCTCCAATCCCTTCCCGTTAACGTCTCGATAAACACATATGGGCGGGAGGGGGATGTAACTCGAACCGTCACCATAACGACGACCGATCAACGTCCACAGTACGTTGAGGAAACCTATCTGTATCTACACGCTTATCTGCTTAGAAACTAAAAGGAGCATAAAAATGCGAACGAAACTATCTCTACTTTGGTCACTCATCGTCATGGTTTTCGTCGTGGTAGGTTATGCTTGGGCACAGACACTACCCCCACATCCTACCTACTGTACGAGCAATCACTGTACGTGCACAAGCCAGCAAGGAAGTTGCGCTATAGCGCCGGGATGTCTTGTGCTGACAGTTCCAGGCAATAGTGGGGGTCTCTACTGCTGCATTCTCTGTGGTGGCCAGACGTCACCTCATCTTTATTCTGTAAATTGGTCAGACTACTTTTGCTATCAGGACTGCGGAGATAGTTGGGTCTATGTGGGCTGCTACTACGATACCAATGTTACATACATAGGTCCCTGTACCACGACAGTAAATTAAAACACAGCAGCGAAGAGAGTTCTCCTTTGGCCTAGAAGCAAACCCATTTTGCTTCTAGGCCAATCACCCCTTGTATTTAGGAGAAACGAAAATGAGACAGAGACTTAAAGACCTTTTGGCCTCTAAGAAGCTTCGAGTGGCGCTGCTGGCTGTCCTACTCTTGTTGCTTGTGGGCACGGCGGTGCAGCAGTATTTCATGCGTCAACATAACCCAACAACAAGCTCGGTTAGCTTTGTAGAAACTCATGGGTTGGTACCGGGCAACCCACAACGCGCGGTGGAGGACCTTAAATACATCTGCCAACTGCTTCATACCTACCAACGCCTCCATGGTACCCTGCCTTACTTTGACGACAAAACCCATCTGATGCCGCTTCTGCTGGTGGATAACGATGCG
>NZ_DATGLN010000092.1:0-40701 GCF_035294165.1 Chthonomonas sp. | reverse complement strand
TAGACCCTATCTCTATACCTTCCCTAATCCCTTTACTCACTTAAGCTGGGGCGGCACGCCCCAAGCACTGGAACAGCAGACGCAAACCAGCTACTACCGATGGCCGCCGGTGCCGAGCGAATACAAAACCCTTTTCACGGGAGCGCCAGTTCAATACATCGTGCTCGGCTACGCTCGTAACGACTGGCCTATGCCCAACGATGTTTACCCGCTTTTTGCCGAAGGCGCCTTAAGCGACCCCCACTACGGTCTCATCGCCATCTGCCAGGATGGATTGGTGCTGCAGCAAGGTGCCGACCATAAAGCCGGGCTGCAAAAGCTAGCAACATATACCGGTGTTGCCATCCATAACGCGCGTGATCTTGACCGTGCCTTCTCACGTTGGATGGTCGGCCAATGGTAACGAGGAGAACCGACAATGAACCAACATACTGCATATAGTGAGCTGCCTTACTTTAGGCGGTTGAAAGGTTTTACGCTTATCGAGCTGCTGGTGGTTCTGGCAATTATCGGGCTATTGGCAGCGTTGCTCTTTCCGGTATTTTCCCGGGCGCGCGAGGCCGCTCGGGGCCTAAGCTGTCTTTCCAACGAAAAGCAGATCGGCACCGCGCTTCTGCTCTATCTACAGGATTATGACGAGACCTACCCGATGAGCCGCCTTCCAGACGCCACCCATCCCACAAGCGGGTGTATGGCGCCGTCCCCACTTTGGAACCCGTCCGATCAGCTTGAGGGCAGTTCGATCAACTGGAAACGGGAGATCGCTCCTTACATCAAAAATCTGCAGATTTTTGACTGTCCCTCGAACACCTACGCCTGGTACCAAGGCGGTTTCAACGGCACTATGGGTGGCGAATCGAACTGGGCCTACCCTCGTTCGCAGTGGCTCCCTGCCTCGTATGCCTACAATGGGGCTTTCTTTCACGAGGCTGTTCCGCCTTGTTGGTACGGCGAGCCGCGTGTGCGCCCCCGATACCTCGCCGAGATAAGCGCTCCGGCGCAGCTCCTCTGGGTGATCGAATCGCGCTATAACTATCCCGATCTTGGGAACTGGTTTCTCACCTTGACAGCCCCCGATGGTCGTGGCGGCCTGGGGGCCTTTCAGTCGCACAACGGGGCGATCAACTTTCTCTTTGCCGACGGGCACGCCAAGCGCCTAAAACTCGCCGCCACCTGCATGCAACATCTGTGGACGGACGTCTATCCTGACCCCGAAGACTCTTGCAAGGACGTGAGCCAGATTCCGCCAGAGTACCGTTGATTGAGAGGAAGGGCGCCCTTAAGCACAGCACCGTTGGGTTGTAAGGAGAGTTCCTTAGGTCTGAGCGTTCCCCTTATAGGCCGCCGCATAGGCGGCTTTGAGGCGAGATAGGGCTGGGGCGGCCAAAGTCGCCAGCTTTCCTTGAAAGTCGCACTCGATGGAGAGACGCCTGTTGTAGCCGCATTGGTAAAGAGTGCGGAATAGAGCCTCATAATCGTAGGAACCCGTCCCCGGCGCATACCGGTGCGTGTCGGCGGTATGTACGTGCAACAGAATGTCGGCAGCCGCGAGAATGGCATCGAGCGGTTCCGACTCGCACTCCATGTGAAACGTGTCGGCAAGAACACCCACCCCCGGCCGAGCGACCTCCCGCGCATACGCTGCACCCTCGGAAACGAGGTTAAGGACGTTGCACTCCCGCTTGTTGAGAGGCTCGATGGCCACCTTTACGCCGGTACGCTCCGAAGCGTCGGCACAGAGATGGAGGAAGTCCAATATCTGCTGTCGTGCGACCGCGCGGTCGAACCCATTGGGGATATGGCGCGCGCCCCCGCTCCCAAAGACGATGATCTCCGCCCCTAGTCGGGCGGCTCGTTCGAGCGCGGTGTTCACATAGCGGCGCAACCGCTCGAAATCCGCCTCCGGCCCCACAATTTTGCCCGAACGTACAAACGAGTTGAACGCCTCAACCGGCAGAGGCATCTGCTCGATCCGATGCCGGTGGGCTGACCATGTGCTATCGTCCGTTTCCGGCGCAAGATCGGCAGCAACGGAAAGCTCGATATAGTCGTAGCCCGCCTCCGCCAAAACCGGAGCGACATCCACCCCTGCACATACACCAAATCGCATGACTATTGTTCTCCTTCTAACTCCTCTAATCCTTGCTCACATAGCCGTACCTGCATGGTGATAACCGCGTATAGAGAGAGCCTAATACGATCACGCAGCATCTGCACGCGAACGGTGCCCTCCCTTTTGGAGGCGTGGAGGGCCACCAAACTTTTTGTGTTTCGCCTCTGTGCCCAAAACGGGGCCAAGAGGGCATGCGCATCCGCCGAGACGCACTCCTCCGTCTCGCTGCAGTGGGGCGCAAAAGCCCGGCAAACGTAGTCGTATCCGGTGGTTTCCGCACGCGCCGTAATCACAATGCGCTCGGCATCGAGGTCGCGCAAGAGACTAAAATCCGGCTGCAAGGCGCGCAACACCTCTTCCGAAGATAGAGCAACCAGGTAATCTCGGTTGTTCTTGCCCACAAAGATCGGCACCACACCAAGACCCACATGCAATGCAGGCGGGGCGGGAGCCGGTTCGGTTTTTCGGGCCGGCAGTTCCATCGCTAACCAGCCGTTTTCGACCTGCACCTCCAGCTCCTCATTCTCTGTGTGGAACACCGATTTCTGCCGAGCATCCGCGAACAGGTGGGCAGCGGCCAAAGCCCCGTGCGTGCAGAAGGGCATGAGGGTCTGAGGCGTAAAACAGCGAAGATGCCTGTTCGTTGCACCGGCCGGTTGATAGCAAAATGCCGTTATAGGACTATTTAGTTCGGTCGCCACCGTTTGCATCCAGGAAGTTAAGGGCGACTTTTCTAAAGGACACACTGCGACCCGATCCCCCTTGAAAGGGCGATCGGAAAAGAGGTTCACAAACGTTATCTCTTTTGACATTCTCTCCTCCATGTGCGGCTGAAGGCCGTGCTGTTGAATCGTCCTTGTGTTCTCTATTTGTGTAGAAAGTAGATGGCGAGGCCTAAAAACACAACGAGGGCCAAGCCGGCATAGAGCAAGGCGAAACGCTCGCTTCGGCTATAGCGAAAGGCACGCCAGTTGACGGCGATGACAACCACCGCGATGGGGACCAGTGCAGGCAGATCGGTTGAAAACAGAAAAACGAAGGCCAAATAGCCCGTAAGCACCACGAGCAAGGCGATGATGGTGGCCCGATAGGCGCGAAGGCTCATGCCAAGCCGCTGGAAACAGGCGAAAAAGAACGCCACAAAAAGGAAGTCGGCAAACCCAACGGCGAGTTGCATGGGGGCAGCCCCTCGGGCCGAGGTGGGAAGTTTTGCCGTGAGCGTGGCCATGGCCGTTTTTTGGAGAACGGCGTGCCCTTTCGGGGCGTGGGTGGCTTGGGTTACGACGCCACCGCCAAACACGGTGAAAACATCCACGAGAGCGAGCGCAACGGAGATGGGCAGCAGCATCTTGCGCTCGCGCACGAGGCGCGAAAGCCAGTGGCCCGCGCAGCAGGCGCACCAGATAAGCAGTAGCGTGCCGGCCCCTGGCACGAAACGGGCAAGCAGAAGGTTCGGAACAACAGCCCAAAAAACCCATTTGGGAAGAGGAATGAGGGTATTAAGGACACCGAGCAGGGGTAACGGGAGGAAGAGCGCGAAAGAGAGCACGGTGTTGATGAGAAGGGCTTTCGGCGAGGCCAAGGCACTGACAAGGCCGATAGCGAACAAGAGAGTCAACGGCAGAGCCAGTAGGGTTGAAAGCAGAATATAGAACTCCGTTGCGGGGAGGTAGGCGGCGAGCAGATAGAGGCCGATAAGCCCTAGGCCACTTAACAGAGCGAGCCGCATTCCCTTTTGGGGAGAGAGAGGTTGCGGCGGTTCTTCCTCTTGAGGCGACAATGCCGCCCGTTCGGTTGGAAGGGCGCCGTCGTCGGAAGGGAATTGGGTTGTGTCGGATGCCTTAGACAAGGAAAGCTCCAACAAGAGATTTCTTGCTCATCGCTTTCGCGCGCCTGAGCGATTGATGCTGTTGTCTCTGAGCTGGCGGGTAGGCTCGGTGGTTTTCAGAAACGTGACGCTCGATAGCTTTTTCTGTTCTAATTATAGAATGCTCCATCCTATGCGTCAAGTTTGACCTTGAACTCTTCTCAAAGCGCCTTCTTAAGCCCTCCAAAACGCCCAAAAGTATTTATAGTATATTACCCCATACCCTGGCAAATTTCGTTCCCCCTACGCCCTTTTCCAGCGTGGCAGTGGGGTGTTTGTGGTGGGTGTCTAAGCCCTCCCCCGTGCGCGAGCGTTAGCAGTCCCCACAATCGCGCCAGCAAGCCCGCAGAAGAGCAGCAGCGCAGTGGGGGTACCTTCCTGCCTCCACAGTGTGCGGTGGTGGACGGGAGCGCTCCATCGCGATAGGGCAGTGGTGGAAGTGCACGGTGGAGAGAATGCGTTTGCACTAGCACCACCTCGCCAGAAACCCTCGCAATCGCGTCAGAAGGACTTCCTAGACGCCTCCCATCGCGAGGGGTCTTGAGCGCTCTCTCCCCACCGTGAAGGGGGGGGTACAATCACGGGTGTGCCTTTAGCCTAGCCTGTCGCACCGCCATAGGGCTAGGCTTTTTCTTCCGCCTGCGCGCAAGAAAATGGAGTTGAAACATGCTGATCGGCTTCAACAAAATCAACAAAATTCGGGGGTGAGGGGCCTTCGGGGCTAATTTTGTTGATTTTGTTGATCGATTCTGGCCTATCTGTACCCCAAATCGCGGGGTTACCAGCATAGAACCTGCACCACTCCTAAAGGGGTAGAGGTCTACGGTGGAGCACTTGCGTTGGGGGAGGGAAGAGGATAATGGGGGAGAAGATAATGGGTGTAGGGGGGTTCCCCCCTTCGGGGACACAACAAAAGTGGCGATGGGTTCGGTGCTCTTACAGCGGCATTATCGCGAGGGGGAGTATAAGGGGGGTACGAATTAAACGAATTATACGAATTAAGTCCGGTTGCAGGGGTTTGGGGGGGGACTTAATTCGTTTAATTCGTATATTTCGTAGGGGGTGTAAGAGGGGGTCGGCGAGCAAGGAGGGGCTAGGACACAACAAAAAAGGAGGGGAAGAGAACTTCCTCTCCCCCCCCCTCTGCGTAAAGGGGTTACGAGGCTTTCTGCAATTCGCGAATGAGGTGAGAAGCCTCCTCCCTCGTCAAGCCCTCCACCTTCACGTTCGCGTTCGCACGACGCGCAAGGGTCTGGATTGCCTGGATTTGCGCTTCCGTCGCCGGGGCCTCCTCTTTCCTGGCAACGGGTGCGGGCACCCCCTCCTCGCTTTCCACTTCCTCCAGCGAAGCCACACCGATGTTGACGGCGTCGCGCAAAGCGCGTGCTTTTGCCCGTGTCTCCGCCATGCGGAGGAGACAATGCTTCACCACCCCGTTCACATTGGAGGGCGAAGCGTCGCCGTAACCGGTGAAGCTCCTCCCGTCGCTCATCGTGACGACAGCTTTCACAATAGCTTCGTACCCGTTCGCGTCAGAAGGCACCTGCACCAGCTCCGTCGTTATGCTTTGCAAACCCGTTCGGTGGGCGAGGTCAAGCAGTCCTGCATACGAGACAAACTGCTTCCCTTGACGCTCTACGAAGAATTCGCGCTTCACACCGCCGGTGGGAAGGGCTTCTTTCGGTGGGTTCTGCGGGGACGGAGAGGTACCGGAGGGGAAGTCTCTTGAGACTTGCGTCTCAAAGTAGAGGTGGACAGCGCGAAGGTGCTTGCAGGGCCGCTGTTTTCCGTGCACGAAAGCAGGGCAGTTGCACCTCTCCTTGTCTACAACGTATTCGTGCCCGTTCTCCAGGTTCTTCACGAGGTAGCCTACCTCGCGCTTCCAGGTCACATCGAAGCGTTCGTTGTTTACCATGATCACGTTAGCGGTCATCGGTCAAGCCTCCCCAAAGAAGAGAGGGAACCCTCTTCTTTGGGGGTTCCCTCTTCTTTGGGGAGGCTTGGGGAGAGATTACTTCGCGATGTTTTTGAAGTAGTTGCTTGCCAGTCGCTTCCCTAGCCCAGTGGGAGCGGGCGGCTTGGGGAGCTTAGGCGGCTTGGGGGCCGGTACGGTGATAACCGGGAGTTTCCCTACCCCGGGTAGGGGCTTGTTGGTGTTTTTCATCTTTTCTCCTTTCGCGCGAACAGGTTCTCTTTATTCTACTCCGCCCAGAGGGGGTTGATTTCCAAATCCCCCCGGCCTGCGTTTTTGCGCGCAATAGAGATCAAAGAGGGGCAAGGGAGGAGGGATGGGGGTACTCGCGAAGGCGCACACGGAATGGGGTTTTCCTCCTTTTTCCCGCTCCCCCTATCCGTTCTCCCCACAAGAGATTTCTTTGCCCCCCCCTTTTTACGGCAAAAAAAGTAACCGCTCTCCGTCGCGCGACACCGACGGGGGGGGCGTGTGCGCTTGCGCTGAGCCCCTCGTGTGCGGTGGGGGAAGGGCACGGAGGGGGAAGAGCACTAGCCCCGCCACGCCCTCATCCGTGCGCGCCACGGTGCCCTTCCTTCGCGTCAGGAGGTTCCTCCTCCAGCAAGCCCTAAGCTCTCAACGCCCCTGGCTAATCGCGTCACAAGGGCTTGGTGGTACTTCTCTAATGCCTCCAAGATTTCAAGCAGGCTATCGCTGATAAGAATGCGTTGCTGTTCTGCGAGGTGGCGCTGTTCGCTGCTCACCCGCCCACCACCGGGCGCTTTCAGCTCAATTGCGAACCAGGTGTTCGCAGGCCAGTCCGTGCGCGTAACGAACAGGTCTGGCGCGCCGGGGGTGTTGCCCGTCGCTCTGGGGGTGTTCGTCTTGCCACAGAACGCGCACCGGTTCTTCACACGAAAAGTGCCGATCTGCAAGACAAGGTAGCCTCGCTGCTGGAGCGCTTGCACGACGTAGCGTTGCAGTTCTCGCTCACTCACTGTCGGCGGTGTCAGTTTCAGCTGCTTTTGCATAACTTCTTCTCCACCAGGAAGCCTTCGGGCACCGGGGTGAAGGTGTAGCCGTGTCGGGCTACCAGCGTGCGCAGGGCAGGGAAGTGCCTATGCACGTCGTGTAGGGGCACGAGGAATTCCTCCAACTGATGCGGCTTCAGCAGGGTGCTGTCGCAGTCAGCTAGGTAGAAATCAAACGCGCTGGCCAACAGGGCAGCAAGCCCTTCTAGTTCCTGCGCGCTTAGTGGAAGCTTGCGCTTTTCGTAGACTATGGGCATACCGGTATCGTTCATTGCCACCTCGCCTTCCTCGAACAGCACCTCAATCGCACGAAGGGCGGTGTCGTAATCGCAACCGGTCTTCTCTCTCAGCCTTGCAAAGAGGGTAGAAAGTCGCATTTGCCCACCGGCTTCACGCAAGATACAGTAGGCGGTTATAGCCTCATGCACTTTGCCCACCTCCCTTCAGCGCAGCGATGGCAGTTTGCACTGCCGCAACCGGCACTCCCAACTGCTTTGCTAAGAAGTGAGGGTCATCCCAGAGCACTTTGCTGTTTCTCAGAAGGTCAATGTCGGTTGCGCTTAGCGTAGGCCGTGCTACCAAGCAGTCTTTTTCTTCTGCGATGGTGTACTCAGGCGAGATGCGCTTTCTGAACTCTTGGAGATAATACGCGACTTGTGCGTACCCAGGTGTATTTGGGGTTATGCGCAGCTCTCCTCTCTCCACGATGGTTTTTTTGAGCACGCAGGCCAAATGGTCTAGCTTTGCAGCTTCTTCTGGCGTCAACACCGAGGGGGGGGAGGGTGGAGGGTCATCGTCATCCTGCGGGTCCGCCTCTGCAGTCGCGCTGTTTGTTTCATACTGCTTAACTATTTCTCCTGCAGTCGCGCTGTCAGCTGTTTTTACTTCTGTCGTTTCTTCTTGGTTGTCTACTTCTGCAAGTTGGGGTTCAAAATCAGAAGAATCTTGTGACAACCGTGACAACCGCTTGTCTAAGTGCCCCAAATTCTCACGGTTGTCACGGTTGTCACACGTTTTCAGTGTTTCTGCGTTGTGCACTGCAGGGTTCACGACGCATAGCGTTGATGGCGTTCCACCACCAGGAGGTATGCGCTGCTCGGTCTTTATCCAGCCTTTTTGCTTAAGAAAGTTTAATACCGCTTCACCTTCTTCGGCGGTGCAGTGACACCAGCGCTCAACGTCGCGGAGGGTAAACTCCGCGAGGCGCTCAGAAGTTACACGCGACGCAACTTTCGCTGCGTTGTCATAAACCTCGTCCACGCCCGACTGGGCCAACGCGAAGAGGGCATGGGATTTCAGATAATAACCCAACGCTATCGCGCGTTCGAGTGTAGAGAGAGATATCGTGTTGCTCTCTTCCCGCTCGGCGAGATGAAAGAGAGCAGCTAAACGCACAACCAACGCAACCCAACGGTTGCCCCATTCTGGCGCGCGCTGAAAGTCCCCTCCTTCGCGAAAAAGCGGCTCGCTCTCGTCATCGTGAAACGTTACAAGGCGACGGAAGGCGCCAGGCTCGAACGTCAGACGCTGGGGCTTTCCTGACCTGAAGTTCTGGATGCGTTTGTTCAGGAGCTCAAACAGCAATTCTCTCCAGCGCGCGAGAATTTGTTCGTTTACCTCTTCACGCAGCAGCTCCCTCGCGCCGGCCATCGAAGAGCACCAGAAGAAGGCGAACCGCGCAGGCAGGCCCCGAAGCGTTAGGTTTTTGTTGTCCATCAGGGCGCGCAAAACCACAGGCTGCACCGCCAGGCCAATGGAGAGAAGCGCACGCTCAATGAAAACATCCCCCCGGCCAATGCGGATGGTCTCGACGGTACCACCATCGTAGCCATTTAGCAGAACGCCAAGTGTGTTCGTGACGATAGTATTCTGGGCATTGTATTTGCCCGCCGCTATAACGCCGAGCACGTCAGGCTCATCACTTAATATAGCTGCAAGCCCGTTCTGCTCGGCGAGGTGCCTCTCCAGCGCCTCGGAAGTTGCGTTAGATACTATAAGCTTAAACGGGTACCTCTTCACTGGTGGCGCTTGGTGCAGCTCTCTCAGCTTCTGCATCAGCTCTTGCTCTTGCCTTGGGTCTTGAGACTTGACAATCGCCCCTTTGAGTGCATTCCGTTTCTGCTCGTAAAGGTCATAAGCATCATTTGCGGCTGCGACTTCTGCGGCTTCTTTTTTTTGATAAACTCTTTCCCACTCGCGCAGAGGCTCTGTGATTTTTCTAAACGCTTCGCTTTTTCGCTCGCCTGAGCGTGCTATGACGAGGGAATACAAATTACATTCAACGATGAAGTCACGCTTCACTTCTACTTGCCACCCGCCCATGGTAGAGGATGCGAGCGTTGAGAGCGCAAAGCCGACGGGCATCTCTAACGGCACCTGGACAGCTCGCGCTATCTCTTCGGCAAGCTCATGAACGAGCGGAGGGAGAACATCAACCGGGCAAGAAGGCAGTGCTTCTTCCAGCGCGAAGGGGACAGGGTAATGCCACTCTTCGCTGTCTCGCGTTGCCGCGGCGCGCTCAAGCGCATTGGTGAGCATCTCTACCACCTCTTGGGGTATAGGCTTTCTCTCTTTCAAGCGCTCAATCGGTGTGATAGTGCGATAAAATTTTTTCTTGTCTGCGTGGTAGGAAGGCGCTACAACGCAAGTTTCACTCTCTTTGCTGAGTATCTCAAAGCCGCCCAGGGCGAGGGTGGCCTTCCTGTCGAGAAGGGTGGAATGCAGCTGCGAGTACGCGAAAAAGAGGTGAAAGCCCTTCCCGCTGCGCTCTATGTGGGCCCCCGCTCGCGCGCACTGGCGCAAAAAACTCTTCAATGAAAGGCCGGTTGGACGCAAAACGCGCTCAAAAAACAGCCCGGGGTTGTCTATATCAATCGCGATTAGGTTCCAATGCTCCCCGCAGACCAAAGCCAAGTTGCAGGGCTTTTTGATTTCATCCCTGAGCTTTGAGGCCGAATAGCGTTCACGCTGATATTGTTTCCAGCACCCCTTGGGGTTCTTAGCACCGAAGGTGCATGGCAATGAATTGAGTTTAGCTTGCCAGTACACGCGCGCGTGCGCGCGCATGCGATTTGCGTCATATCGCGCTAGCTCTTCCGTGGTGATAGATTTTTCTTCATCATCGCGCCGGGCCTGAGGGGCTTTCTCCGCGACATCAAGACGCGAATGCTTGATGTTGCTTTCTATCGGCAACAGTACGCCCGTGCGCTTAAATTCGCGCACGATGTCCCCGAAGTTGCAGTTGCGAAAGCACTTAACGAGTAGCTGCCCCCCTTCTAGGGTTAAAGACAAAGAGGGGTTCGCGTCGCCATTTGTGTGCGCCCAAGAGCAGGGGCAGCTGCAAATGTACCCATTGCGGGTTGGTTTTGCATTCTGCAGGCGGGTTGTGTCAAAATACATCCTATCTGCGCCCAGTTTGACGGGGTGCATGAAGTTTCTCCTTTCTTTTTTGAAATTGAGGGGAGGGAGCTCCCTCCCCTCTGTGCATGAAGAGCGCGAAAAGGTTGTGCCGACCTTCCTCATGGGTTAGCGCTCTTCATTTTCTTTTTCACTTAGTAAGAGGGTAAGCTCATTGGTGTTGTAGATCGCTGCTAGTTTTTGCAGCAAAAGCCCGCCCGGGATTGCATGCCCGTTTTCTATCAAACAAAGATAATTTTTTGTAATTCTGCACCGCTTTGCCACCTCTTCGCGAGTGAGGCCTGCTGCTTCGCGCGCTTGTTTAAATCGCCGGGTCGTTGTCATTTTTTTTCTCGCATGAGGAGTTGAGCCAACTCAGCCAGTTCCGCTTCGTTTTTGGTGTTGAGAGCTTGCTCGCATAGCAACTTCAGCAGATTTTTAAAATCCAGCTCAACTTCTATTTTCTCCCCCACCCGCCGTGTCGGGAGGCCGAGCTTGTTCTTTCGCCACCGGGCGTAGAGGGTGGGGTATGAGATACCAATCTCTCGCGCGTATTCGCGCAGGCTAATCCACATTTGCTTTTTTTTCTCCTTTTTGAAGGTGTCGTTCAAAACCAAAATACGTCAGTTTTAAACAAACAGGTCCTGGTTCAAATAAAAAAATCTCTATCAATCACACCGAAAGGGGGTTCCCGGGGGCAAAAGGAGACACAGGCGTCAGGTCGTGTAGGGGGGGTTAGAACGTCAACAAAAAAGCCCTCCAGCAGGGAACTGGAGGGCTTAACACCTAAGGCCTTACTTCTTCTTGCCCAAGTTGGCGAGGGGGCTTGCGACTTCATGCTCGCGCGCCATATCGGCCCCGGCCAACTGGACATACCGGTTCGTCATGGCCAGGCTTGTGTGTCCTAGTATCTTCATCAAGGGCAGCTGCCGTCCCCCGTTCCTAAGAAACAGGATCGCGAAGGTGTGGCGCATCGTGTGGGGGGATACGCGCTTGCCTGTAATCTTCGCTTTAGCGCCTAGCACGTCGAACAGTTTCTCCGCGGTGATAACCGCCATGCGCGCCCCCCGCTCGCTCACGAAGAGCGGGTCGCTATCGCTCACGCGCTCGCGCGTCTTGATGTAGCTCACCAGCGCCCTAAAGCAGCGTGGAGAAATGGGCACTACGCGCCCTTTGTTGCCCTTCCCGTGCCGTATGAACACCTCTTTGGAACGAATGTCCACGTCCTCTACGTTCAGGCTTAGGGCTTCCCGAATGCGCATTCCGGTATCCAGCAGGAGGCACAGCAGGGCCACGTTGCGCTCAGGGTTGCGAGTTTCCTTGGCCGCGTCAAGCAGTCTCAGGACTTCCTCTTCGGTGAAGGGGGCTATCTCATCTTGCCTCACGATGGGTCGAGGAATGCTCTGGAGGATGTCTACGTCCAGCTCCCCTTCATTAAGCAGGTAGCTCATGAAGCTACGGAAGGCGGTGTAGCGCGTGCTCACGGTACCGGGTTTTAGACCGAGACGCTGTTGGTGCGCGAAGAAGGCCTTCAGCGTATCCGCGCTCATGCGGTCTACGCCCTTCTCTTTCGCGAACTGCAGGAAGGCTTTGAAGCTCTGCCTATAGCCGGTGAGGGTGTGGGCACTCACACCGCTTATCTCCTTGGCGTACAGGAAGCTCTCTATATTGGCTTCCAGCAGCTCGATGGAGAGGGCCTCTTTGAGCGAGAGGTCCAGTTTCTTGGCCAAAGAGGCCAAAGTATTTTTCCTGTTTGAATTCATTTTTCCTCCTAACGGGGAGGAAGGCCGGCACAATGAGATTATATCATAATGATAGAATTCTGGTCAAGCTAGATACACTCCTCCATCAAAAACGTCAAGTCTCTTGCGGCAATGGTCTCTACCTCTTTTCCCTGCATCCACTAGGATAAGAAAGATTGAGGTATAATATAACGTGAGGCCGATGTTTTTCGGTTTGAGGAGCGCTCTGATCGCATAGACCGCCTCCTTTGATTTTTGATGGTTCGTGCCGTTGCCGACAGTATAGATTCCTCAGCGCCGAGGCATCTAGAAACGCAAATCCATTTACCCGCCTACGCCCCTCCCTTCCCTTTGTGTCCACCACCCCCTATAGTCTACAGAATAGGCAAAGGAGCGCCTTTATGGGCGGAGGGCGTTGGGCATCTACTGTTTCTGCACCCACTCTCAACCTAGTTTAGGCCTGAAGGCCTCATTATCCTTTTAGAAGGAGCGACCTATGAGCGAAAGCAAACTACGTATTGTGATAGCCGACGATGAGCCCATCATTCGGCTCGATCTCAAAAAAATGCTGGAAGATAGCGGCTATGAGGTGGTAGGTGAGGCGGGCGACGGTGTGCGCGCCCTGGAACTCGTCCGCAACCTCAAGCCGGATGTGGTGATTCTCGACATCAAGATGCCAGAAATGGACGGCATAGATGCTGCGCGGATAATTACGGAGGAGAAGATAGCGCCGGTGCTTCTGCTAACGGCCTACAGCCAAATTGACCTTGTAAATCGTGCGAAAGATGCCGGGGTCTACTCCTACCTGGTCAAACCGTTTAAACAGGCCGATCTCATGCCGCAGATCGAGGTGGCCGTGGCCCGCTGGGAGGCCTACCAGAAGATCGAGGAGCAGGCGGCAAGCTTGGAGGAGAAGCTGGAGACGCGCAAGGTGGTAGATCGCGCCAAAGGCATTCTCATGGATCAGTATGGTTTGAAGGAGCAGGAGGCCTTTCGACGCATCCAGGTGCAGAGCATGAACACGCGCAAGTCCATGCGCGAGATCGCCGAGGCCATTATCATTGCCCACAACATTTAGCGCGATGAACCTCTGCCACCATCGCTGCGTATCGAAAAAATAGGGAGGGCCCTGATGCGCGAAAGAGCCTATCGGCTGCGTACGCCCCGCTCGCGCCGGCTGTTTGCCGCGCTGCGACGCAGCGACGACCCGGATGTAACCCTCTTGCAGGAGGAGTTAGACCGCCGGGACCGTCAACTGCGCGAAGCGCACCTGCTTATCGAACAGTTGCGTGCGGAGCTAGAAGAGAAAAAAGAGGAGGCCGACGCCCTGCGACGGGTAGGGGAGGCAACCGGTTCCGCTTTCGACCTTGAGGAGATGCTTAAGGTCACGGCCGATATCGCCACCCGCATCACCGGAACCGATTCGTGCCAGGTCTACCTGTTCGATCCAGATCGGCAGGAGTTGGTGTTGCGGGCGGCCGACGAAAGCCTGCGCGATTTAGTGGGGAAGATACGCCTCAAAATGGGCGAAGGCATCACCGGTTGGGTCGCCCGTGAGCGCAAACCCGTGCTCGTGAGTAAAGATGCCTACAAAGACCATCGCTTTAAGCTTTTCCCCGAAATGCACGAAGGCGAGTTTCAATCTATGCTTTCGGTGCCTCTTGTCACTCGTGGCGAGATATTGGGCGTTATCAACGTGCGCACGCGCCGCCCACGAGAGTACACACGCAACCAGGTGCGCCTCCTTTCGGGCATCGCAAACCAGGTGGCCGGGGCTATCGAGAGGTCGCGCCGATTTCGGCAACTGGAACGCCATGCCGTTCAACTGCATTCGCTTTCCGAAGTCAGCCAGGCAATAACCTCTAACGTCTACCTCGAAGAGCTACTTCATCTCTTCGTGAATATGGTAGCCCGCACCATGGGCTACAAAATCTGCACGGTGATGCTCCTAGATACCGCTCGTAACGAACTGGTGATCAAGGCGACGCAGGCGGAGAACCAGGAGTATATCGGCAAACCAAACCTGAAGGTGGGCGAGAGCATTGCCGGGAAGGCCGTGGCCGAAAAACGCATTCTTACCGTGCTGAATGTACAACAAAGCCCCGACTATGCCTCGCCGGAGATCGCGCAAAAGGCGGGTGTTGTCTCCTTGGCCAGCGTGCCGATGATGCTGCAGGGCAACGTTATCGGCGTCCTCAACTGCTATACGGCCAAAGAGCACGTCTTTACCAAAGAGGAGTTGGCCATTCTTCAGGCGCTGGCCACACAGGCAGCCCTCGCGGTGGAACATGCCAAGCTGCTTGTGCGCTCCGCCGTCATCCAAGAGATGCACCATCGCGTGAAAAACAACCTGCAACAGATCGCCAGCCTCGTTCGCCTGGAAATGCGCTACTCCAAATACACCACCGTGGAGGACGCTCTCAACGACACGCTCTCTCGCATCCTCGCCATCTCCAGTGTGCATGAACTGCTCTCTCGCGATCTCGATACGGTGAGCATCAAAAAGGTGGCCGAGTCCATCCTAAATGCCACCAAACAGAGTGTGGTGCCGCCGGGCAAGATCATCCACTCTCAGGTAGAAGGCGACGATTTTCTGCTGCCTTTGAACAAGGCCACCTCCATGGCCCTTGTGCTTAATGAGCTTGTTCAAAATGCGGTGGAGCACGGCTTCAAGAACATCCACGAGGGGCGCATCGAGATTTTGCTGCAGGAACAGCCCGACTGCCTGCTGCTGCGTGTTACGAACGATGGCGAGCCGCTGCCGCCGGGCTTCAGCATTCGGGCAGAGGACAGCCTTGGTCTTTCCATTGTAGAGACATTGGTAAGGGGCGACCTCAACGGCACCTTCAGTCTTGAGAACGCCCCCGATGGGCAAGGGATTATTGCCACCGTGCGCGTGCCTCGCTAGTTGGGTTGCGCAACAGAAAAGATGCAAAGTGGGGCTATCGAACTTCCGAAAATGATAATGTCCTTTTTTGCGTAGGGATAGGTAAGGACATATGCCACTCAACAGCATTGCCCTTGTCAGGAGAGAGGGAAACGTCTATGGACCGTGCAGAGCGTGCCGAACTGGAAAAGTGGATAGATATCATTACCCAGAAAGCGGCGGAGCTTGGGCTAGATTTCTATCCGGTGCATTTTGAGGTAGTGCCCGATCACGTTATCTATGAGCTTGGAAGCTATGGGCTGCCGGCTCGTTTTTCGCACTGGACTTTTGGCCGCGACTACCATATTCAAAAAACCATGTACGAGTATGGCATGGCCAAAATCTACGAGATCGTCTTCAACACCGATCCTTGCCAGGCCTTTTTATTAGAGAGCAACTCCATGCTTGCCCATAAGTTTGTTGTAGCCCACGTGCTCGGCCACAACGACTTTTTTAAGAACAACGTCTACTTTGAACAGACCGATCGCAAGATGATCGAGAAGGTGCGCTTGCACTCAAACCGCATACGTCGCTATGAAGAGGAGTACGGCCCGCTGGTGGTGGAGGAGTTTCTGGATGCGGTGCTCTCCATTGAGTATCACTTCGACATCCATGCAACGGCGCCTTTCCGTCGCAAAAGTCTAGATGAGTATGAACAGGAGCGACGGCACCCTGCGCGGCATGCCACCGAGTTCGACGATCTGTGGGTTATCGGTGAAGAGCGATCACTTCAGCCCGCGCCTGCCCCTTCCCGGCGTATTCCTCCCGAACCCGATTACGATTTGCTCGGCTTCCTTCGCGACTATGCGCCGGAACTTGAGCGGTGGCAGCGCGATATTTTGAGCATGATCCGTGAAGAGATGCTCTACTTTGTTCCCCAAATGCGCACCAAGATCATGAACGAGGGATGGGCTTCTTACTGGCATGAACGAATCCTTTCCGAGATCGATCTCACCCCAGAAGAGCATTTTGAGTTTCGCCGCATGCACTCCGCGGTGCTGTCTCCCGGTTCGCGCATGTCGCTGAATCCGTACTACGTGGGCTATACTATTTTTAAGGACATCGAGCGACGCTGGAACGGCGAGCCAGACCCCGACTATCCGGAGACGGATTGGCGAGACGAATCCCTGCCACGCCCCCAAGGCGAAGGCCTCAAGAAGATATTCGAGGTGCGCCAGCTCGAATGCGACACCTCTTTCCTGCGGAAATATCTCACCGAGGGGCTTGTCAAACGCCTAGACCTCTACACCTATAAACAGGAGGAGATCAACGGGGAACTCGTGTGGGTGGTTCAGGAAACGGACTGGCGCAAGGTTCGCGATACTCTGTTGGACAGTATGACCAATTTTGGCATTCCCGTGATCACCGTGGAGGATGGAGACTACCAGCGGCGTGGCGAACTGCTTCTGAAACACCACTATGACGGCAAACCGCTCGATAAAGACTACGCGCGCCGAACGCTCCGCTACATTTACCAGATTTGGAAGCGCCCGGTACATATTCAGACCGGGCCGGAGGGGGAGGAGATGATCAGTTGGGATGGGAAGGAAATTATCGAAGAGCCGGCTTAGGGCATGCAGAGTGAAGGTTATTGCTATTTGGCTTTTCTCTTCACCGATATAGAGAAAAGCAGCGCGCTTTGGGAGCAGCACCCCAATGCGATGGAGCCTAGCCTTGCCTGGCACGACGCGGTTTTAAGCGAGGTTATCGAGCGTCATCAAGGGCGTGTGTTATCGCGTGAGGGCGATTCGTTTCGAGCCGCTTTTGAACTTCCGCTTCAGGCCGTAAATGCCGCGTTAGAAGCCCAAATCGCCTTTGTAGAAAACGCGAAACGCTTTACGGAATCGAGCGATACCACCTCATTTTTGCCGCTTCGTGTGCGCATGGCTTTGCATTGGGGCGAGGTGTACTGTCGAAATAAGCTGTTTATCGGCGCGTGCCTTCAGCGTGGAGTGCTACTTGTGTCGCTGGCTTTCGGCGAACAGATTCTCCTTACCCGCGCGATGCAAGAGCGTTTGCAGGGGTTTCACTTGCCTGCCGGAGCGAGCTTGCAGGATTTGGGGCTGCACCGCCTGAAGGACCTAGGCCAGCCGGAACAGTTGTTCCAACTTTGCCATCCGAGCTTGCCGGCGGAGTTTCCTCCTTTGGCCTCGTTGGGAGCGCGAAAGACGAACCTGCCCGCCCAGATCACCCCCTTCATAGGGCGCGAGCGTGAACTGGAGGAGCTGCAGCAACGGCTTCGACCCCTTCCTCAGCCCTCATGTCGCTTGCTTACGTTGATAGGGCCGGGCGGTGTAGGCAAAACGCGCCTCTCCTTGCAGGTAGGGGCAGGTTTGCTAGACGATTTTACGGACGGCGTGTGGCTTGTGGAGCTGGCAGCGCTCAAAACGCCCGATCTTGTGCTCAATGCCATCGCACGCGTGTTCGGCATCCAAGAGGAGGCGGGCCGAAGACTTCAAGATGCGTTGCGAGACTACCTTCGCCCCTTACGCCTGATGGTGATTTTAGATAACTACGAGCACCTCCTCGCTGCCAACGCGGAGGAAAATAGGACTGAGGGGCAGGTCGGCCTTGAAGAAGTCTCATGGATACTCGCCCAATGCCCTCAAGTCGTTTTTTTAGTCACCAGCCGTCAGCCTCTGGGCATTGCCGAAGAGCATGTTTACCCGCTCGCTCCGCTCTCTCTGCCGGAGGATGCGGACGTAGCTCTAGAGCAACTGCTGCGGTACGATGCGGTGCGTCTCTTTGTGGAATTGGCCACCCGCGTTCAGCCCAGCTTTCGGCTGCAGCCCTCAAACGCTGCGCATGTCGTCTCTATTTGTCAACAGGTGGATGGCATCCCTCTCGCGCTTGAGCTGGCCACGGCGCGCCTCAACATCCTCTCAGTAGCTCACCTTGCCGAGCGTATTCAACAGCGTTTACATCTCCTCATCCGTGGCAGCCGTGTGGCTTTACCGCGCCAGCAGACGCTTCGCGCCCTCATTGACTGGAGCTATGAACTGCTCGACAAGCGGGAGAAGTTGCTTTTTTGTCGGTTAGCCGTTTTTGAGGGCGGGGCGACGTTTGAGGCCATCGCACACATCGTGGATAACGATCACCAAGTTCAGGAGCTTTTGAACTCTTTGGTGGCCAAATCGTTGTTGATATGCAGCTCCTCAGAGCCTGCCACGCGCTTCCGCATGTTGGAGACCATCCGCGAATACGCTTGGGAGAAGTTTGTTGCCTTACCTGAAATGGCGCGTCTACGCGACCGGCATAGGGAGTGGTTTCTGCATTTTGCGCTGTCGAAGCAAGATGGGCTTTACGATGAACGCACGGCGGAAACTCTGCTGCTGTTTGAGGCCGAACACGCCAACTTTCGCGCTGCGCTAGCGTGGTGCGTTCAGCAGAAGAATGTGGCAGATGAGTTGCGATTGGTCAACGCTTTACAACGTTTCTGGCTCGTGCGTGGATACCTAAGTGAGAGTTTAACGTACCTAAAAGCGGCGCTAGACCGTGCGAAGGAGGCACCGCCTTCCGGTGAGCGCTACCGCGCCTATCTCAGCGCGGGAGCACAGTGCTGGGCTGCGGGCAACTCTTTCGAGATGCCGACCTACTTTGAAAAAGCTGTCGCGGAAGCTCGCGCGCTTCAACATGCTTCCTATACCGCAACCGCTTTGGCTAACTACGGCGCGGCACTAGTCTATCTTGATCAAATTGAAAAGGCGCGGGGGCTGCTTGAGGAAGCCTATGAGATAAGCCGCCAATTGGACGATCAGGAGTTGAAAGCGGGGTACTTGGGCTATCTGGCCATCGTGGCCCAGGAGGAGGGCAACTATGTCAAGGCCGAGGCGATCACTTTGGAGGTTAGAAGGGCATGGGAGCGTTTAGCAAATCAGCATGCGCTTGCCTCGGCCATCAACAACCTGGGAATCTATGCCCGTAAACAAGGCGACCTAGTCAAGGCACGCGCCTATGCCCGAGAGAGCCTACTCTTGCGACGCCAAATCGGCGACAAGCATGGATTTGGATGGTCTCTGCTGGCTTTTGCCGAGTTAGAGGCTGCCTGTTTACGGTACGAGAGAGCGGCGCGTCTCTTTGCGGCGGCGAAAAAGACATTTTCTCATGGCTCGCCCCTTACCCCCTCCGAAAAGCGCGACTATGAGGCGCATCTGAGGCAGACCGAGGAGGCCTTGGGAGAGGCTCTTTGTACACACCACTATCGCGATGGGGAGGCGATGCGTCTGGAAGAGGCCATTGCCTACGCTTTAGAGGAGAACGAGACAGCATGTCGGTAGACAACCGGTCGTTAGCCGCACGTTTGGATGGCCTCATTCGGCTTGATGTGTGCAACGGCTGCACCCAATGCAGCCTCCGCTGTGCGGCGGGCACACGTGCCTCACGTGAGGAGTGGGAGGCCATGCGTGACTATGTAGCGCGGATGAGTGCGTCAGAGCGAGAGGTGTTTGAACAGAAGCTCAGGCAGTCGAAACAACAGGCACTTGGCGACGGCATTGAGGTGACCCTCTGTCGTTTTTTGGATAGGGAGACCCGCTTCTGTACCATCTATCCGGTGCGCCCGCTGGTATGTCGGCTTATGGGGCATGTGGAGTGGCTGCCATGTCCCATTCACAAAGTAGAGCATCCGATGCCGCGCTCGGCCGCCCTTGAGATTTTGGAGGCCTACGCACAAACCGAGCGCCGCTCTTTTGAGGAGTGGGAGCAACTCGCCCCGTTATTGGATGGAATGCGTTAAATTAAATAGGGGCAACGTTGAATTTCGAAACTTTGCTTTTCGTTGCGTGGCAGCGCTCACAGAAACATCTTGACGTTAATACGTAGCTATATTTGTAAATCTTCCATCGTCACCTGATCTCAGCGCTTAATGCGATAGGCTCTGGATGCATCCTTCCGCCGTGCGAAGGCCATCTTCGCCGAAGCCGCCGTGAGTCTTAACTCTACGGCAGCGCTCTATCCTCTTTCTATCCTTCTCTCGTTGCTAGACTTGCTTGAAGTGATTCGGTTATAATTATGTAGTGTGGCAAAACAGGCTATTGCAGTAAAGTGTATTGACAATTTTCCGCTTTATCCTTCCAAATGGGTATTTCTCGTCGTAGAGGGTCTGCTTTCAAGCTGTCTTATTTGCAGACAAACACTTGAAGTGGCAGAGGAGATAGAGGAAACCATGAGACGAAATATTGATCGGGCTTCTCGCGCCTTTGAGGAGCATTACTTGGAGGAGGTTCAAGAAGCGCTCCGAGAGGAGCTAGGCAGCCAACAGGCGAGGATTCATGAGCTTAATCGGGACTATCGAATGGCAGGCCGACTCGATTATAACGAACGAGTCACGCGGGCTTGGAGGATGGAGAGTTATCAGGAACGGCGGGCAGCACTCCGCAGAATGCAGGAAGAACCTTATCACGGCCGGGTTGACTTTCTTCCCGATAACGATCCTAGCGCTACCGAGCAGACGATCTATGTTGGCCTTACGAGTTTGGGTGAACTGCCTAATCTATTAGTTTACGATTGGCGTGCGCGCATTTGCAGACTATACTACCAATCTCGAGGAGAGGGGCCGGCCTTTTATTCTTTACCAAATGGGCGCCATGTGTCAGGGAACATTCTTCTCCGTCGCTCCTATCAATTCCATGACGGTACTTTAACGAAGATTTATGGAACTCCCTTTTCTGAAGAAGTTTATACCGACAGAGAGGTTGCTGAGAGGCATGATACTATAGATGTGCAGATTCAAGCAAGCGACACGATGGATACTTTCCTTTTGCGCATACTGCAGGAACACCGAACAAGCGGTAGAATGCGCGAGATTGTACGTAGTATTCAGGCCGAGCAAGATACGATTATCCGTAGCGACGGCGATGTGATCGTGGTCAACGGCCCTGCCGGCAGCGGCAAGACGGTGGTGGCCTTGCATCGCGCAGCTTATCTGCTTTACCATCTACGTTCAGAAAGAGGTGCAGGACGCGTCGGAAACATGCTGGTTATATCTCCGAATGCGATCTTTTCAAGTTATATTTCCAATGTATTGCCAGAACTGTATGAAAGACCTATAGGTCAGCTTATTTTTGATCGATTCGTGGAAAAGACAATACGCGATCTGGCAAGAAAGGAAAGATTTAATCTTACATCCATCGAATCGAAGGAGGAATATTATGAGAAAATGTTGGTTGGCAATGAGGATTCTCCAAATACGAGGGACGCATCCCCGCGTCTCAAACAGTCCTATATGATGGTTGAAAGCATAGAAAGGTTTGTAGAAAGGTATGCAATTGAGATACAGAATGAATTTAGCAGCATTGCTATAGACATACCGGAGACCTTTACTGTAAACATAAACCAATTAAGAGAGCAAATTCAAACAACAAGAGGTGTATCTGCCGATCCGGATAATCGGCGAGAAGTGTTGCTCTCTTTGATAGTGAATACAAGAAGGCGCACTCGGTCGAACCGTTCATCTACCCGCAATCGAATATTGCAGCTTAGTATTGGAGATAAGAGAAGAGTCGCTCTCACCTCTATCTCTATTGAGAGGGATAATAAATTCCCACGAAGGCTTGTCTTAACCTCTTTGACCATTCGCCGCCCGAAAGTTTCCTTGCCGCGCGCAACACAAATGACACAAAGGAAAGAGTTGTATACCCTTGAGGAGATGCAAAGAGACTTTCGACTCCAGGGTAATAAGCCGATCGCTCAACGCATCAATGCTGTGTTAAGTGAATTCCGCACGCGTATAAATATGTATAGTAATGAACCATATGCGGATTCAAGAAATATCTCCATATCATCAGACGAATTTGAACGATTAAAAGGGAGAATGCATAAATATCTTCATAAAAGTATTTTTAAGCTATATCGCGATTTATGGTTACAACTAAAAGAAACGTGGACGGGTTTGTACGACTATCTTCAAAATAGCGGAAATGGACAAGAGTGCCAACGAATCGAGGAGCTTGTTCAAGAAGCTGAAACGACCCTCCGCTCGTTAGAGCAAGGGCAGATTTCGTATGAAGATGCTCTGCTGCTTTTGTGGTTACACGGACTCTATTACGAGTTTCCTAGTTTTGGAAACAATATTCAACACGTCATTGTTGACGAAGCTCAAGACTACTCTCGATCGCATTATGAGTATTTTCGCCGCTGTTTGCCGAAGCAATGCCGTTATACCATTGTAGGAGATAGGTATCAGGCCCTTTATGGTGAGGATGGCTGTGGCGATTTTCAATGGCTAGACCAGATATTCCCGGGTGGAATAACCCATTTTAACTTGGAGTGGAGCTATCGCTCGACAAAAGAGATCACCGAGTTCGCCCGGTATATCCTTCCTGGTTGCCCTCCCATACAAAGTATCCGCGCAACGAATAGGAAACCGAAACTTGTACAGGTTGGTAGAGGTCACACGGTACGAGCGATTAAACATCTTATGAGCCAACTCCCTCCAGAAGAGTATCCGTCGGTCGCTATTGTGTGTAAGACGGTTGAAGAGGGGTGGGAGTGGTATCAACGACTCAGCAGTGATAGAGAGGTCTATGGGCGTCAGATTAGTCTGCTGAGCGTGGAAACAACCTCTTTGGGTACCGGGCTGTTGGTGGCACCGTTGATCTATGCAAAAGGTCTTGAGTTCGATGCCGTTATTATCCCAAACGCAAGTGCATCCCGCTATTCGCGCGAATCGGATCGGAATGCGTTGTATGTTGCCTGTACGCGAGCTTTACACGATCTGTATCTCTGCTATGAGGACGAAGCGAGCCCACTTCTGCCTTCGCCAGAGTCTGGTCTCTATGAGCAGTGCATCTATTCGTGAAATTAGCGTTCATCAACTCCTGTTCCTAGAGAGTGTCTCCAAGACATGACCGAGAGGGCATGTAGTGTAATGATGGGTGCAGAGACCTCGACGGTATACAACCCATAGCATGTAGAAGGAACGATTTTGGCGAGGCGGCGTGTATAATATGACAAAGTCGGGTATGCGGCTTTCGCGTTCAGAGGGAACCCATGCGGGCTAACGCCCTTTTCAAAAAGCTGTGTCTGTTTTTAAGCCTGGTGTTCGCTTTAACACCGGCCCTGCCGGCGGTTGCCTCTTGGCAATGCAGCGATGGAACCCCCTGCGCTCCCCACTGCGTGCGAAAGGCGTCGTCCTTAACAGAGTCGCCCTGCTGCTGTGGGCACCTTGTGGCACGCTGCCCCCGTTGTGGCCGTGTGCTCACGAACCCGTCGAATCCCTCCGCAAGGCCGACGCCGGCCCTGGGGGCACAGCGCTGTGTGCAGGTTCTGCAAAAACGTTCGCATGCGGCAATGCTCCTTCGCTCCGCGCCGCTTCAGGTTGCAAACCTCGTTCCTGTCTGTCGCTTCTCGCCTGCGCCCACACCCCTCAACTACCTCGCGTTTCCTCAAACCTCCTTCTTCTCTCTGTGGCGTTTCCTTCGTCCCCCTCCTAATCGCGCCCCTCCCACCTCTTTCTAGCCTACTGCCTACGGTTCTGCCCCCGAAGACCCGTTGAGTCTTTTCATCGCCTCATAGGGTTGAAAGGGCAGCAAATACTATCTTCTGCGCTAGAAAGAGGAAAGGGAAATGAAGCTATCTTTGTGGCTGCTTATCGGGGCTATCCTATTTACAGCCTATACAGCCTACCGAATGCGCCGAATCGGTCTGCGCCCTCACATAACGCTACGCCAACTGGCTGCCGGATTGCTGGGCATACTCCTGCTGTTGGGTGCGCTTCTGCTCGCCCGATGGGTCGTGACGAAACATACACCGCCCGGGCATATGAGCGTTATAGAGGCGCAAGCCATGGATATGTCGGCAATGCACGCACCGGAGGGAGCGGCACCGGTGGCCGTCTTTACGGCGCACTATGCACCCTTCAACGCCTCCGTGCGCTACGCCGCTAATGCCGTGTCCTATCAGGAAGAGGCGATCAACCCTCGTGTGACCGGTGTTCTAGAATGGATGCCGTTTTACCCCAATATGCCGGTTCATAAAGGACAGGTTTTGGCACGGCTCGATACTGCCGAGTTACGCACCAAAGTGGCCACCGAAGAGGCGGCTTTGGCGGAGGCAGAGCACGCCGTGTTGGAGGCCCAAGCGCAGTATCGGCAGGCCGAGTCGGCTTACCAACAGGCTCAAACCCAGGTGAAACAAGCGCAAGCACAGGAAAAAGAGGCTCAGGCCGATCTGACGATAGCCCAACAAGCCCTCATGGCACACCACGAAGAGGCCAAAATCGCAGAGGCAAACCTCGATAGCGCTCTCGCGCAGCGCGGTGAAGCTCAAGAACGTCTTACCGCCGCCAAAACGAACCTGACCTACTGGACCCGACAAAAGCAACGCGATGACGATCTGCTGGCCAAAGGGTTTCTCTCCCAACAGCAGGCTCAGCAGGATGCGGTGCAGCTTCAGAACGCAACCGCCGAGGTCGCCTCCGCTACAAGCCGCTTGCAAAGCGCCGAAGCCGCCATTCGCTCGGCCAAGGCGCAGCAGTCTCAGGTGCAGATCGGGCTGCAGCAAGACGAAACAATGATCGCCCAAAAACAGGCCGCCCTGCAGGCTGCCCAAGCTCAGGTGCAGCAGGCGCAACAGGGCGTATCCTCCGCAAAATCGGCGCGTGATGCCGCCAGACAGGCGGTCGTTCGTCAAGAGGCCGCCTTAGCTCAAGCGAAGGCCCAACTTCAAACGGCACAGGTGGTCTTGGGCTACACAACCATTCGGGCCGATTGCGATGGTGTGGTTACGCAACGCTTAGTTAGCCCCGGCACGCTCGTGCAGCCCGGGCAGACCATCCTGATGGTGGATCAGATAGACCCTATTCGAGTACAGGCCCAAGTGGCTCAGGAGGATGCCACACAGCTGCATATCGGCGACCCCGTGCTCGTCCATACCGGCGGGCCCCATCCGCTCGTCTACCGCTCTCGCGTATCGGCCATCTTTCCAAGCGCCGATCCGGTCGCCCATACCGTCATTGTAGAGGCTTTAGTTGCCAACCCGAACGGTCGTCTGCACCCTGGTGACTATCTCACGCTTCAGGTGGTCTATGCTAAAAGCGCTCGTGCCCTCATCGTGCCCTCCTCGGCCATCGTCTACCAGCCTCAACCCACCAGCCCCGTTCTTGCGACGAAGGCCACTCCGTCCGTATGGGTTATGCGGCGAGGGCGCCCTCAGCGCATCGTCTATACCTGCACCATGCATCCCCAAGTCCAGCTTGATCATCCGGGGAGATGCCCTATATGAGGCTGGCCATTGGTCCGTGAGGCCATTGGAGGACAGTGGAAAGCTCATCTCGTTTCGGTAACGCTGGGCGATACCGGCGAACGGTATACCCAAATTCTAAGCGGAATTCAGAGCGGCGAACAGGTGATCTACGAGGGATATCGGTCGCTTCATGAGGGCGATCCGGTGGTGCCGGTGTCGTGGGGGCCTGAAGGTCCGGTCGCTTTGCCGACGGCAGCCCAAGTGGATCGCGCTCTGAATACACCGGTTGGCACACCTTCTCAGGCAATGCCGGGAATGGCGATGCCGTCGAGGGGAGGAGGTCGGCCTTGAGCACCGATCCATCTATACGACCTTCTGGCGCCTCAAGCGTACCACGGCGCAACCCACTGCATCTCATCCACGCTTGGGCGATAGACCATGCCGCCGTGGTGATCGCCTTCTATGTGGCGGTGGTGCTGTGCGCTGTTTTTGCTGTAGCTTTTGTCATCCCACGGCGCTTTGCACCCTATGTGCCCAGCCCCATGCTTGGAATCGTCACCATGATGCCGGGTCTCTCTGCCCAGGAGATGGAGACCTACGTTAGCAAACCGATTGAGGAGCAGATGGTGCAGATAGGCGACCTGCACTACATCCGAAGCGTCTCACAGGATGGCTTCTCCATCGTTATTTTGGAGTTCAACTACGGGGTGGACATCCAGAAGGCGCGCACGAAGGTGCAGGAGCTATTAAACGTGGCCAACGCCTTTTTGCCGCCAACCACCGCTAACCTTAAACCCTCCTTCGTGATACCGGTAGACCCTCTGAACCTGCCGATCCTCTCTCTCGCCCTTACCGGCGATCCGAATAGGGGTTGGACACCGCAAAAGCTGCGCCAGTTTGCCGACAACGTGGTGATCGCACGGATAAAGCAGGTGCCCGACGTCGATTCTGTGGTGGTCTTCGGCGGCTACCGGCGTCAGCTACAGGTCATCGTGAACCGCAATAAGCTTGCTGCCTATGGCCTCTCCATCCTCGATGTGCGCGATGCGATAGACCGCTACAACCAGAGCCAACCTGGTGGGGTGCTTACGCAGGGAGATCAGGAGAGCATTGTTCGGGTCAATTCGTTGGCAAGGAACGCGCAAGATGTATTAAACTACCCGATTATGGGCATGGCCGCCGCCAAGTCGGATAGCCAAAGCCCGCCGCGCACCGTCTACGTTCGCGACGTAGCCCGTGTAGTAGACACCTACTGGGAGCGACGTTCGGCCTATGAGTATCTCGACCACGCGCCGGGCAAGTCGGGGCGGGTAATGCCCGCCATCGAGGTTTCGGTCATTCAGAACCCGGCCGCCAGTTCCTACACCGTGGTGCCGCAGGTGCGGAAAGTGCTCACACAGTTAGAGCACGAATATCCCGGAGTGCAGTTCCGTACGGCCTACGATAACGCCCATTTCGTTGGCATTCTGTTCCATAACGTGTGGGAGGAGCTGGCCGTGGCCGTGGTGCTGACGGCGATCGTTATTGTGATCTTTTTGGGCGAATGGCGTGGCACCCTCATCGCGCTTATCACCATTCCCACCTCCCTGGCCATTGCGGTGCTGATGCTTATTCCCATGCACATGACCTTCAACAGCGGCACGCTCATCGGGCTGCTTATCGCCATCGGTCGGCTTGTGGACGATACCATCATTGACATTCACTCTGTGGAGCGCTATCTGCGGAAGGGGCTTTCCCCACGTGAGGCCACTATCGAGGGCATTGCGGAGGTTCGTCTGGCCGTTCTGGCCTCTACCCTCATGATTCTCATCGCCTTGCTGCCCCTGTTGTTTTGTGGAGGCATTACGCAACTGATGTTTGTGGAGCTGGTCTGGCCACTTATCTTTGCCCTGCTTGCCTCCATGATGGTTTCGTTCACACTTACCGCCGTGCTCTGCGCGAAGATGCTCCGTTCCCCTGTTGGGGAGGCGACCGATAGAACTCCACTGCTTCTGCGCTCGCTTTTGCTCTTCTGCCAACGATGGCTTGGCCGACTGGAAGGCACCTATGCAAGGGCCTTAAGGCGCCAACATGCAAATCGGTTTTGGGCGTTCGTGCGTGTGGGGCTTGTGGTCATTGTGGGTTTTACCTTCTACAACTTCATCGGTTCAGAGATGATGCCTTTGGCCGATACCGGCCAGGCCGTAGGCTTTTTAGAGATGCAGCCGGGAACCTCCTTTCAAGCCACAGAACAGGCGGTTCATCGCTTAGAGCAGATACTTCTGAAGTATCCGGAGCTGCAAAAGGCCTCTATTGAGATCGGAACCGAAAGTATGTTCGAGAGTTGGAACCCCTATTTCACCGGTTATCAGATGCCGCAGGCCGATGGCGCCGCCCTCATGCTCACCTTTAGCGATAAGGATGCACGGAAACGCACCATTTGGCAGATTATAGATGCCGTTCAGAAGGAGGCGATGAACACCATTCCCGGTATTCGACGGCTTCAGATAAAGGAGATGGGGTCGGACGTTATGGCCACGGCGGACGCTCCCATTCACATCAACCTCTATGGGCCGAACCTGCACGTGCTGTATCAACTGGGTGAGCAGGCCCTCGCCATCGCGCAAAAAACACCCGGCCTTGCGCAGCCCGCTCTCACCTGGACGATGGGGGTACCCGACTATGAGGTGAGGGTAGACCCGGCCAAAGCGGCAGCGTTAGGCCTCTCGCCCCAAAACGTAGCGGAGCAGGCCTATTATGCCCTTCATGGTGGGCTTACCAACAGCTTCTACTACCTGCCCGATAACCTACGTCAAGACACTATTTTTGTTCGTTACGACTCGCAAGATCGGGCGACCCCGCGCGATCTGGCAGAAGTTTACCTCTCGACACCCGATGGTAAGCAGGTGTCGCTCGAAAGCGTGGCCCAGATTCTCTATCGCTCGGCGCCTACAGCCATAGAGCACGACAATTTGCGGAGGGTCATCGGCATTACGGGGTTCTATCGTAAAGGAGGACCACCCTCGATGGACCTCACCATGGAGGTGATGATGCGTGCGATGGAGAAGTTGAACTTCCCCCCCGGTTACGGCATCGAGGTAAGAGGCGACATGACTCAGATGATGGATAGCTTCCGTCGCCTTCTGTATGGGCTGCTAGTGTCACTAGTCCTAATGTACTTCGTGCTTGTGGCGCAGTTTCGTGGCTTTCTACAACCCTTGCAGATGGTCGCCTCAATACCGCTTGAGCTGAGCGGGGTGTTTGTGGCCTTATGGCTGGCGCACCAGGCGTTCTCCACGGTCTCCATTTTGGGGATTATCGTCCTGAGTGGGATGGACATCACCACGGCGGTTTTGATGATAGACAGCATAATGCGTCACAGGGATCGGGGGGTTCCACGCGAGCAGGCCGTGATTGACGGAGGGGTGGAGCGTCTGCGACCTATTCTCATGACGGCGCTTATTGAGCTGGCCGTAATGTTGCCGGTGGCGCTGGCGCCAAAAACCGGCCTGGATGCCTATCAGCCTTTGGGAACCACGATCGTTGGCGGGCTGCTTGCGGGGACGTTCCTAAGCCTATTTGTCATTCCTCTGATGCACACTTTCGTGGATGATCTCATGCATTGGACGTATCGCATCTATTTCGGGCGAGATTGGGAGTGGCATACAGAGGAGCGATGAAAAGAGCATCGGGGACTGCAAGCAAGTCTCCGATGCTCGATAGGGCACATCTTTGGCGCTACTTGGAGGGATTAACGGCAGAACCTTGTGAGGAGGTTGTTGAAGGCCCTCCATTTACGCTTGGGCGCGTTCGCATGGCGTTCATTTTGGCGTTTGGGTTGTCTGGAGAGGGCTTTGACTGCCCATTACATCCCGCTAGAATAACGAGAAGAAGGCTTGCTGCAACGATGCCTTTTCGTTTGCCGTTAATGGAGGTCATAGTTACATTCCTGTTGGCCAGAGATACTTATAAACGAGCTGTCCTGAGCTGGTTTTCACCTTCGTAAAATAGTTCATGATAGGCAGGCTTTTGGAATGGCCGTCAACGAAAGTGACAACGATCTGGCCGCCACTCACCCGTATGTAACCACAAGACGTTTTGTTTCTTTGAAGATGTCTTCCAATTGGGCCAAAGCGCTGGGTTTGATAGGCGGGGAACCAGGTAACACAGTAGTGGAAGAAGTCTGAATCCCATGGGCCAGGCCCGAAGGTCGCTCCCCACCAATCCGCAGCCGAGGCGTCGCTGACGAGGGTCATATCTGCCGCGGAGGATATCGCAGCGAGCTTTGAGCTGGGTGTGGGTGTAATACTTGAGGGGGACCAACCGTTGTCTGGAAAAGCTCCTGCTAGCCCCTGCCATGCCACATGGACATTGAAATCGGTTGTGTCGCCGTAGTAAGTATCGCCCCAATTGGGATTGCCATCTATTTGCGATAGCGGGGGAATACCATAGTTCAGGAAGGGGTCAACATAATTCACTGGGTCGGCATGGTTGAGAAAATCCTCTGGGCATATCATTATGCCCCAGTTTTTGATATAGGGTTGCACCAGATTTTGCCAGGCCGCCGTGCTTACCGTAGTGGCCGACCCACTCCAAGCGAAGGTAGAGGGATCGGATGTGTAGACCGGCGTGAAGATAAGTGGAAACGTTTCATCGTAGTCTTGCACATACATGGATATAGCAAGACCAAGCTCTTTGGCGTTGGACAGGCATGTAACCTTCCTAGCCTGCGCCCGCGCCTGTGCGAAAACAGGAAAGAGAATTGCCGCCAAAATCGCAATTATGGCGATGACTACAAGAAGCTCGATGAGCGTAAACGCTCGATGATGAGAGTTTTTATGTTGTTGCATTCTAGGTTCTTGGCCTCCTGTACGAGATTGTTTTTTAGGAATAGGCTTTTCTGCACCAGGAAACGGTGTCTTAGCTCCGCAACCTTTTACCCAATGTGCATTTTAAAACCTGCTTAGGCAATACGAAAACCTTAGGGTTTAGGCTTACTAAACCTCCCTACTTATAGTATAGCACACTTTCCGAAAAGTGTTCTTTTTGAGTAGAAGTTCGTCTGTTTTCTGTTCTGGTATGTAACGTTTTTAGGCGGGTTGCGTTCTTTCAAAAAAGCTTGCCCATATCGTCGTCCTGCACCTTACCCGTCATCGCCTTAAAAGCGTTGAGAAACCTTTGGCGCCCCTCTTCATGAGGAACGATGGGTTTTGTGGGATAGCGAGCGCTGCCGAACTCCGGAACCCATTGTCGAATATAGTCCATCTGTGGGTCGTAGCGCTCCTGCTGCAGCACCGGATTGAAGATGCGAGTGGCGCGCCTAGGATCGGTGCCTGTGCCGGCAACCCATTGCCATCCGCCATTGTTGGCCGGCCAATCGCCATCCACAAGCATCTGCATAAAGTAACGCTCGCCTTTTTGCCAGTGGATGAGCAGGTCTTTGCAAAGATAGGATGCCACCACCTGCCGTAACCGGTTGTGCATCCAGCCGGTTTGGTTCAGCTGGCGCATGCCGGCATCCACAAAGGGGTAGCCGGTCATCCCCGCTTTCCAGGCCTCAAAATGCGCTTCGTTTTCGCTCCAGGGCAACCTATCGTATTCCGGGTGCATGGGGCCTGTGAGGGCATGAGGGAAGTAGTAGAGCACCGCATGATAAAACTCGCGCCAGGCCAGCTCATCTATCCACTTCTGTGCCCCCGGTCCGCCCACCTTTCGGGCTGTGCGATAGCACTCACGAATGGAGATGGTTCCCCACTTGATATGCATCGAGAGACGCGAGGTGGAGTCGGGATCGGCAGCGAAATCACGTCTTTGATGATAGTAAGGCAACCCATTACGGGCAAACGCTTCGAGGCGCTGCAGGGCACGTCGCTCTCCGGCCGGCTCAATCTGCTGGCGAAGGGTAAGGCCATACTCTGCCAACGTGGGAATCGGCGCGCTGTGGGCACGATGGGTCACGCGCAGACGGCCTAAAAGCGGCTCGACCGGGTAGCGCTCCGGCACGTTCACGAGGTTTTCCCACCGACGCTTAAAGGGCGTGAACACCTGATAGGGCTGGCCGGTTTCCGTCTTCACACGATCTGGCTCGACGAGAAGAATGTCGGGGTAGGTTTTGAAGGCGATGCCCTCGGCCTCGGCCAAAGCTTTTGCGTGTCGGTCGCGTTGTAACGGATAAGGCAGATAGTCTCGATTCAGATAGATGGCACGCGCCCCTACCTCTTTCGCCACGGCGATGACCTCTATTTGCGGTGCCTCTTTTACGCGGCGCACGATCAGCTGCCCGCCGTATGATTCGATGTCGGCCTGCAGTTTGTGGAGGGCATCGAAGAGAAAGGCCACGCGGGCAGCACCGATGTCGGGCCCGCGCAGGTAAGTATCGTCGAGTATGTAGAGCGCATAGACCTGCTCGTTTTCCTGGAGGGCTGCAAACAGACAGGTGTTATCGTGAAGGCGAAGACCGGTACGAAACCAGACTAATCCTGTACGAGGCGGAGTGGTACGCATCGAAAAACCCCATCACATCATTTATCAGTAATACGCTTTAAGGCTGGGTATCTCTTCGTTGGACAGGAAAGTGTTAAGTTTGCAGCTCTAGAGCCAATTCCTAAAACAAGCCTCCCTTGCTCGCCTTCTATCCCATCCTTTCGTCCTCGCGGACAGCAATGCAGCGGCCAGCGAGATGGACGATTAAGAGAATAAAACAGGCCGTTGAGGAGTCCACTGCGAGGTGCCCCTCTCCCAAATTGGAGGTGGGGCTGTAGGCGGTACCCTTGAGGGAAAAGGCGCAGTGCGCAGCACCGTCGGCCTTAAAGAGCCGGTGAGATAGACGCCTGTCATTTCGAGCCAAAGACGCGATGAACAACTGTCATTGCGAGCCGAAGGCACCTGTCATTTCGAGCCGAAGGCGAGAAATCTTGAGTTTCCATTCCCACCAGCTTTGAGGGGTAGGGGTGGGGCTGTTGCGACTGTCAATCTCGCGGTTCTAGAGGCAGTTTTGCAAAGCAAGCTTGTCTTGCTCGCCCCCTATCCCGTCCTTTACCCCTGCTAGGGAGAAAGGGGGCGGTTGTGCTTAGTTTCCAAAGGGAAGGTCATTCAAAGGAAACGGCGGGTCAGCCTTGAAGAAAGCCAGGTTCTATCAACTCTATCCCCCTATAGTAGAGGATCTTCAATTGAAATTGCGGGTATTCTGTTAAGGTCTGAGGTTCTGGTTAGGCAGTTAGGAAGGCGATGCTTACTGGCTCTGTGTTTCAATGCGTGCCCAATTTCAGCGAGGGGCGACGTAAAGAGGTGGTGGAGGCCATTGCGGAGGCCGCGCAAAATGCCGGTGCCGTTGTGGCCGATTGGAGCCTTGACCCCGATCACAATCGTAGCGTGGTGACATTGCTAGGGGATGCCAAACAGATCGAGGCGGGTGCTATAGCTGCCGCCGAGGTGGCTATAGAGCGGATAGATATGCGCCAACACCATGGCCTGCATCCGCGTACCGGCGCCTTGGACGTGTTGCCGGTAGTGCCCCTGCGCAACGCGACCAAGGAAGAGGCCGTGGCCTTGGCGCATCGGCTGGGGGAACGGTTGGCCCATAGTTTTAGTCTCCCCGTGTTTTTTTATGAATGGGCGGCTCGCCCGGGGCGCGAGACCGAGCTGCCTAAGTTGCGACGTGGGGGCTGGGAGCGATTTGCTCAGGGCGAGCTAGACCCCGATGTCGGCCCTCATCGTGCCCATCCTACGGCGGGTGTGGCCATTGTGGGAGCACGAGGGCCGCTCATTGCCTACAACATTCTGCTGAATACGGCCAACGTGACCATTGCGCACGAGTTGGCGCGGCAAATTCGACGTCAGCGCGAGCAGATCGCTGCACTAGAGGGTGTGCGAGCTATGGGGTTGTATTTGCCGAGCCGTGGCCTTGCCCAGCTTTCCATGAACCTCACTCGACCGGAAAAAACGCCACTGCCTGGAGTGCTTGAATGGGTAAGACAGACAGCACTAGCGTGGGGGGCCGCACCTCTTGAAAGCGAGATTATAGGCCTCATGCCTATGAGCGCTTTGGGTGGGGCGAAACCTGAGGACATTTTGTGGCGTGCCTATCGGCCGGAAAAGCTGTTAGAGTGGTGGTTGGGAGCACAAATCCCGTAGTTTTTACCGTTGCCTTTTAGTGGCACCCTTTGCTAAAATGGAACCGGCTGTTTGGCGATGTAGCATAAAATCCATACCATGAGAAGGAAAAGAGTAGATGAACAAGTACCTGAGAATAGGTATTCTTGCTGTGGCGCTAGGCTTTATAAGCCTGCAAACCGTGCATGCCCAGAACCTTGTGCAGAACGGCGGGTTTGAGACAGGGGATTTCACCGATTGGACTTTGTCGGGAGATACCACCGCAGTGACTGTTAATAACTCCAACCCTCATACCGGTAACTACGCCGCCGGCCTTGGAACGAACAGCGGAATCGGCTATCTCTCTCAAACGTTGAACGTAACGCCCAACCAACCCTACTATCTGAGCTTTTGGTTATCAACCGACGAAAGCGTTCCCAATAGCCTGCAAGTGAGCTTCGATGGAAATACAGTTGATTCTTTTACGAATCTAGGCCCCGGCTATCAAATCTATCAGTATCTGGTTACCCCCATCCACGCAAACCCCGTGCTGCAGTTTGCCTTTCAAGACAACAGTGGATATATCTACCTGGACGATGTGCGCCTAGGTACCTCTTCGGCCACGCCGGAGGTCGGTAGCCTCACCGGCTTCGGGAGTTTGCTGGTTCTGGGAGGTGTATGGGGGCTGCGCAGGGCGAAAGCACGAACGAAGAGGGCAGCTACAAGCAACGGATGCTAACAACGGGCACATAGCTCCGGTCTACCAGCTAGCCAAGATAGGCGTCGTGGAGACGCCTATCTCTCTTGAAGCAGCTTGCTCACCGCCTGATCCACGCCTTGGAGTTTATTTATCGGGTCAAAGCCGTTTTCCATATAGGCCGCTCTGCCCTGCTTGTCGAGCACGAAAAGTGCCGGAATGGCGGTGTGGGGAAACAGGTCTTCAAGTTGTGGGTTGTCTACGGCTAGGGCGAGGGGATAGGTAACCCCGAACTGTTTGGCAACGCCCTGTACGGCCTGCACAAGCTCTGGATGCGAACGCCCGAGATAGGTATCTTCCGAGATGCCGACCACCTCAACGCCCTTGTTCGCATATTTTGTATAGAGCTTCTGCAGTTCCGGCATGGTTGCTCGACAGGGGCCGCACCAGGTTGCCCAAAAATCTAGAATCACCACCTTCCCCTTCAGGTCGGCAAGATGTATCGGCTTATTCGGGGGCAGCAGCGGCAGTTTGGCGTTCGTGAGGGCGAAACGTTTGGCGATGGGCGCCGGCCCGTCGCTCGGCCCCATGGCTAAGGGCGTATGCATGCCCATCAGGTAGAAGAAAAGAGTAATTATCAAGACAACTAAAAGCGCTATGGTAAGGTTTCGACGTAACATGATGCTCCTCAACGTACCGTTCCCATCCCTCCTATAATACTCCTGCTTCTAAGCCATGTGTTCCTCTACAAGAAGTTGCAACAGCGGCTCCAGCGGAACGCGTGCCGAAGCAGGTTATTTTCCCCTAAGGCGCCTTGAGCTAGCCCTAGCCAGTGCTTTACGATTTTCGGTGTCCTTGTTCTAATGGAGTGTGGGTGGCTGTTGCCCTTAGGCGCTCGATGGTGTGGAAGAGTCTTGAGCGGTTGCCTGTTCAAAGGCGTACCGGCAGACGGCTTCCAGAAGCGCATCCCAAAAATAGTAGTTTGTAGGAAACGCCTCTAACGGAAACAGGCGTGCCTCCTGCGATTCGCTGCCCTCTGGAATAGCCTCTTGAGAGAGAAGCGAGGTGTAGTAGACCGCTGCAAGGTAGGGCGAAGCGTCCGGTGGTGATAGCAGATAGTGGCCTAGTAAATGCAGATCGCCTACGTTGGCTCCGATCTCCTCACGGATTTCACGTCGAATGGCCTTTTCTGGTGTTTCACCGGGTTCTACATGGCCGCTGGGCACGCACCAACCTCTGCCCCGAATACGGGCAAGGAGGGCCTGCCCGTTTGCAAAAACAAAGGCGAGCACGGCATGGATGGGCAGCGGAGGAGGTGGCTGCGTTTGCGGGATAAAGGTAACCTGGGTTCCCTGCCAGGAGACGGTAGGAAACCCAGAAGGCGCTTTGAAGGTGATAGGCTTAATCCCCTCGTTTTAGATTGGCTATGGCGTCCTCTGCAGCCTGTTTCAGCTGTGGATCGGACGTTTGGGTTTCAAAGGCCTGCAGGATGGGGGCAACGCTTTTGTCGCCGCGCTCTTGCAAGGCCTCGATAACGCTGCGCTGAATCTGGGGGTTAGAATCCGAAAGCAAGTTGGCCAGCCCTTTGCTGACGGTCGAATCGCCGCGGTCGAGATGGCCGAGGGCGCGGATGGCCGCAAGCCGTGTGAAGTAGAAGTGAGCAGGGCTTGCGGCTTCCAAAAGCAGGGGGCCTGCTGCATCCACATGGGCCTCGGCGAGCGCATTGACCGACATGTAGGCCAGTTGGTCGCGGGGCGTTTTGGCCTCGATCTGATGACGGAAGACATCGAGGTTTTGAGAGGGCGCCAGCTTCGCGAGCGCATTTAGGGCGCCTTCAACGACAGGATAGGGGGCCGTATCGCTGATGGCGTCGCGATGGATAAGGGTTAACGTGGCGGCGTCGGCAGGCAGTTGAGCCAGCGCTTCAAGAGCGGCTGCCACGCGCTCGGGCTGCTTGCTTTCGGTTTGTTGAAGGAAGAGGGAGCGCAAAGCAGGGTCTTTGAGGTTGCCCAACTGCTGCAGCAAAAAGCTCGCAACGCGCCAGGCCGGCTCCGATTTCAGGGCTTGGATAAACAGTTGCTCCCTTTCTGCCGTAAGCCCGCCGGGCTGTGCCACGATCTGCCGAGCTGCCTCTAAACGATCAACATAGTCAGGAGCACAGAGGAGGATGGCCCTGGCTTCAGCCTCCGACCATTTCGGCGTCTCCATCTGCTTGATCAGCTCATGATCGGGATCGAGTAGCACGGCTGCCGGCGCCGACGTTTCGGGAATGGAGAACTCTTGTTCGGCCTGATCGCAGTTTTCTGTTACCCTCTGCAGGCGGTCGCTAGAGGCCCGATTGGGGTAGATAAGCCCAAAAGTGATGGGCATATGGAAGATGGGCACGCCGTGCGAGGTGTCTTGTAGTTGCTTTACCGTTATCTGCACGGTAGCGCTTTGCGGGTCGTAGCGCCAGCTCATCTGGAGGACGGGGTGCCCCGGTTTGTAGACCCATTGGTCGAAGAAAGGCTCTACATTGATGCCGGTCTCGTCGGTAATGGCCTCCATAAGGTCGTGGCTGTCTACCGGTCGAAACTTATAGACTTCGAGGTAGTGGTGCAGGCCGCGGAAGAGGTTGTCTTGGCCGAGCTGGTCGCGCAACATCTCCAGCACGAGGGCGCCCTTGGAGTAGGTGGTGGAGTCGAAAAGCACGTCTGGGTTAGAGTAGAGCTTGGTGGAGAGTGGGCGCAGATAGCGATGGGCCTCTCTTAGGTAGCTTTGTAGTGCACCCTCCTTGTCGGCTTGCCACTCCTCTTCTCCAAAGCGATGGCGCGTATAGAGCATCTGCATAAAGGTGGCAAACCCCTCGTTTAACCAGATATTGCCCCAGTCCTTACAGGTTACCGTGTCTCCAAACCACTGATGAGCCAGCTCATGTGCGGTGAGGCTATCGGTACGCGCCAGGCCTGCACGGGGGTCGGTGAGGGCGATGTTGCCCAGAGTAGTGGCGCTCACATTCTCCATGCCGCCGGGGAAGTCGTAGACAGCATCCTCGGCGTACTTCGGCCAAGGGTATTTGAAGTCCAGCAGTTGGCTGTAGAAAGAGAGCATGTCGGGTGTGTCGGAGAAGCTGTAGGGGGCGAGTTCGCCTTGACCTTTTGGAGTGACGTAGAGCAGAGGAACGTTTTCCCAATGCGTGCGATAAACATCCAATTCACCTCCCACAAGCGACAGCAGGTAAGTGGAGTGAGGCTGGTTCATGATCCAGTGAAAGGTTTTGGTATGGTGCGCCCTATCTTCGGTGACAGGGCCTTCCTGGCCGTTACCGATAACCGTCCACGTATCCGGCACGGTAACTATGGTTTCGCTGGTGCACTTGTCGTTGGGATAGTCATAACAGGGCACCCAGTTCCGGTTGGTGTCGGTTTCCCCTTGGGTCCAAAACTCCGGTGCGCGATTCGGGTCGGAGGGAGTCGGATCGATCCATTTGAACCCACCCACTCCGTTTGCACCGCCTCCTACCGTGCCGCCGGGCATGATGTAGTGCACGCTTACCTTTACGTACTTCCCTCGCTGCAGAGGGGAGGGAGCATGAAGGATCAATTTATCGCCGTTATGTTCAAACGTAACGGAAGCTCCATCTAGGGTGCAATCTTTAATCTGGAGATTGGCTCCGGCATCGAGCACAATGGTAGATAACCCACTTCGCAAAGGGGCTAGAGTGTGGGTGACGGTGCCTTCGGCTGAGTGAGTATCGGGATGGACAACGAATACGAGTTGGAGATGTTCCACATGGTAATCGCGATTGCGGGCGTAGTGGAGGATGGCGGCAGGAGGCTCGAAAGGGTTACCGCCGAAACGTTGAAATTGGGCGTAGGCGGTAACCCGTAACAGCCCAATGAGCAGCAGACCAGACAGAAGGCATAGGAAGGCTTTCATGCGAGGTGGCAACACGAGTAAATTCTCCTTGCAAGCGATGGTTCGTCACGTTTGTTGTTGAGAAGAAGAGGGAGGCAAGGGGCGTGTTTTCCGTAGAATGCGCAAGTAGTAAAGCGCTAGCCCCAGGCGCCATAGGCCAAACAGGAGCATTCCTAGTCCGATGACAAGGGTGAAAAGGTCTTCTTTTGAGCGCGGATGAGATGGCACGGCGAGTGAAAGCAGGTAACCTCCAGCTAGTAAGGAGAGAGCCCCGAAGAGGATGCTCACAAAGCACATAACATACAAGGTTCTCCGTCGGGCAGCGACGACGGTAGGAGTTACCGGTTTCTTAGGTGCCATTCTCTTTTAAAGTTCCAGCGTTTGTGCGTTCTCTACGAGGCCGACGTTATTCTCCTCGTTGTCTAGGGTCAGTTCTGCGCGGCTTGTCATTGGACGCTCCATTGCTTTGGTTGAGGCTTCACGAAAAGCTCGGAAGCCGTTGTGTTCGAGGGCGGCAGCGATAAGCCCTCGAAAGAGCGGGTGAGCGCGGTTAGGCCTTGATTGAAATTCGGGATGAAACTGAGTGGCGATAAAGTAGGGATGCGAGGGAATCTCCACCATCTCCACAAGGCGATAGTCCGGTGAGAGGCCAGAGCAGATCATGCCATGTTTCGTTAGCAGTTCACGGTAGTCGTTATTCAGTTCGTAGCGGTGGCGATGGCGCTCATAGATAACCGATTCGCCGTAAAGCCGCTCGGCCATAGAGCCGGACACCAACAGGCACCGATGACTGCCAAGGCGCATGGAGTTTCCCATATTCGGCACGTTCTTCTGATCGGGCAAGATGTGGATTACCGGATGCGGGGTTCGGGGGTTTACCTCTTCGCTATGGGCTTCGGCAAGGCCACACATATTGCGGGCGAACTCCACAACCGCCATCTGCATGCCGTAGCACACGCCGAGAAAGGGCAGCGGTTTGGTACGTGCGTAGTGGGCGGCCATCACCTTGCCCTCTACGCCTCGTGCACCGAATCCAGGGGCGACAAGCACGGCATCTATGCCCTCCATAACCTGCTCTATTGACTGGCGTTCCAACTTTTCGCTATCAATCCAATGGATATTTACCCGAGCATCGTTGGCGATGCCGGCGTGCTTCAACGCTTCTGCAATGGAGATGTAGGCGTCGCCGTTCTCCACATATTTGCCTACCACGGCCACGTTCACCTCGTAGCGCGGCTGTTTAATGCGAGAGACTATTTCGCGCCATTCGGCAAGATCGGGGGTGGTTTCGGGCAGGCCAAGGCGCTTCACGACGAGATCGGCCAGCCCGGCCTCTTCAAAAAGAAGCGGAACCTCATAAATGGTGTCAACATCTATCGCATCCACCACGGCGGCAGGCTCCACATCGCAGAAAAGGGAGATTTTGTTTTTCATCTCCTGAGAGAGGGGCAGGCGGGTACGACAAATAAGCACATCCGGCTGCAAACCGATCTCACGCAGCTTCATAACGCTGTGCTGGGTGGGTTTGGTTTTTACCTCACCCCAGGGGCCTACGCTCGGAATGAGTGTTACATGAATGTACATAACGTTTTGGGGGCCTACGTCCTTGCGGAACTGGCGAATGGCCTCGAGGAAGGGCAGCCCCTCGATATCGCCCACCGTGCCACCCACCTCGGCGATCACGATGTCGGCATCCGGTTCGCCGGCCGCGCCCTTGGCGGCGCTTCGAATGCGCTCTTTGATCTCATTGGTGATGTGGGGGATCATCTGTACGGTGGCGCCGAGGTAGTCACCGCGTCGCTCCTTCTCGATGACCGTGCTATAGACGCTGCCCGTGGTAACGCTGGCACGACGGGTAAGGGAGATGTCTACGAAACGCTCGTAGTGGCCGAGGTCGAGATCGGTAACGGCCCCATCGTCGGTAACAAACGCCTCTCCATGCTGATAGGGGTTCATGGTGTCGGCATCCACATTGATGTAGGGGTCTAACTTCTGAAAGGTGATGCGGAATCCCCGATTGCGCAAGAGGCGCCCTAAGCTGGCAGTGGTGATGCCTTTACCTAGGCCACTCACAACTCCACCGGTAACGAAAATATATTTCGTCTCTGCGCTCAACCCTCTCTCCTTTCCTTCCAAGCCTTGACGGCTCTTGAGGCCTCTTTGAGAGGCAGAGGCCTCCTTTATTCCCGAGTTCTTTATACTATTTATCGGCTATGACCTCGTAGGGAATCTGGTTCTCCTTCAATATCTGAATCTGGCTTTCATCAAGCACATAAACATCGTTAGGCAGCACCTGCATTTTGCCGCCGGTGCGCTGCATGAGAAGCAGGTAGGCTCTGAGTGAGTCTTTAGCGGGAACGCGCACGCGCGTCATTCCTTTTTTGAGCTGTTCAAATTGTGGCATTGTAGCGCCCTCACTTTTATAAGCAAAGGCGCAACGGGGTCTCCGTTGCGCCCGTTATCATTATACGCACGAAATGGAAAAAACTGCAAGAGGAGGGATGGCTCTAAACAGCAAAAGAAGTAACTTCTGTTGTAGTAAGGAGTAGATGCGGATATTGTATACTTATTTTAGATACGCCTAAGAGGGCGAAGGACGAACCGATGGTTAAATCGAGTGTCGAGACTAAAAGGGTTACTTGGCAAGAGCTGATCCGCCGTCTAGCAGCGAATGGGTTTGATAAGTCTTACCTTTATAGAAAGGTGCTGCCCGCATGGTGGAACAGCCGGATCGCCAATACTCCGGCCGGCTTTCAGCAGGGGGCGCTACTCTTATCTCGTTTTTTGGGGCTGGACTATACTGCTTTACTTGAGGGGAAAGTAGAGCCT
>NZ_DATGLN010000091.1:0-10484 GCF_035294165.1 Chthonomonas sp. | reverse complement strand
GCACAAGCTTTGTGCCTGTCCGACAATGAGAGAAGCAGCCCTAAGGCTTTGAATGCACTCCTCCGAATCGGAGGCATTCAAAAGGCGATGATAGTCCGCAGAGCCTTCATAGAGGATGTGACGCAGGCGATTGGCGGCGCTTGGCCTCTGTTTTGCGAACTGGTGCAGCCCCTCAAACGCATCGGAAAGCGCTTGCCGTAGGGCGCTTCGTTCGTCCGTAAATCGGTAGATAGCAAGCTCTCCCGAAGCAAGCCGATCGCGTTTCTCCACGATGCCGGCTCGTTTTAAAATCACCCCTTGAAGCCAGTGCAACTCAAGTCCCGGTGGGTTTTGCTCGGCGATGGTGCGAAGGGCTACCTGCGGTGGGATGATGGTAGAGAGCCTTTCGATTCGATAGATGCCTGCCGACAAAGGGGTGCTTAGACGGAGGTTTATCGGCTGCGTAGAGGTGTTTTGAACAAAGATGCCTAGCCCTTCCGAGGTAACGACGGCATAGGCCATAAGGGGAAGGGCGCCCTGCCCCAGAAAATCTTGCGATTTTCTGGGGCCCCCTATATCGGCCTTGAGGCCTGGCTTCGCCGAATTGGAGTTGACACGAAGGGCCACCGGGATGCCGTCCAATCGCCCCCACTCCCACCACATCCGACGGTTGCGAAACGCATTTGGAACCTGTTCGAGGCTTGCCTTGATCGTCTGGAGGAGATTGGGGTCTTGCGCTATCCGATGGGTGGGGTCTATGGCAATCTGCAAGTTGCTAGGGATGAGAAGATCGGGTGTTTGCGCGGTCGTTTGGGGTTGGGTGCCCAACAGCGCGGTTACTATCCCTCCTGCCAGCGAGGCACTAACCAGGGTATAGAGCCATCGTTTACTTTTTGGAAGGAGGAAAAAGCTACCGTTCATTGTTCCATCCTTTTCAGCTCTTCGGGGTTGAGCACCTTACGCACACGCCGCTCGAACTCCTCACGGGGCAGCATTACCCGCCGCCTACAGCGCAGGCACACGGCGGCAATATCGGCCCCCACGCGCGTTACCGTCCACAGGTCGCCTCCGCAGGGATGTTGTTTTCTTAGTTGAACGGTCATGCCCATCTTAATAGGAATGCGTTCGGGCATACCAGCCCTCCTTTAGGCTTCTCCTCGAAGCCGAGTAGGGTGTCACTCACGAAGACCGGTTCGCGAGCAGAGGAGACCCCTGCGGCACACCCAGCGGCAGAAGTTGGTACTGTGTGGTGCGACGCATCGGTTGGTAACCTGCCGTCCGAATCAAGCGCTCTATCTCCTCGATCGGCATAGTAAATGCGCAGCCGGCAGCCGATACCACGTTCTCTTCCATCATGGTGCTGCCGAAATCGTTGAGACCATAGCGCAGCGCGATCTGGGCGATCTTCGGCCCCTGAGTAACCCATGAGGCCTGCATATGGGGCACGTTATCGAGCATGAGCCGCGAGATGGCCACGGTGCGCAGATAGTCGAAGGCCGAAGCGCGCTCCATCGGCAGCTCCGTGCCCTCCGGTTGGAACGACCACGGGATGAAGGCCGTAAAGCCGCCTGTTTCATCCTGCAGTTCACGTACACGCAGCAGATGCTCGATACGATCCTCAACCGTCTCCACCGAGCCGTACATCATGGTGGCCGTGGTGCGCAGGCCGGCCCTATGGGCTTCGCGCATACAGTTTATCCACTCGTCCGCCGTGTCTTTATAGGGCGCGATGATCTCGCGCACGCGATCGGTAAGGATTTCGGCTCCGCCTCCGGGCACGCTATCAAGCCCTGCCGCTTTCAGACGCCGAAAAAGCTCTGCCAGAGAGATTTTACTGATTTTTGCGATATAGATAAGCTCGGCAGGAGAGAAGGCATGTAAGATGATGCCATAGGCACCGAAGCGCTCCTTAATGCTGGCCAAGAGGTCTTCATACCACTCCAACTTCAGCTTGGGGTTGAGACCTCCCTGCATAAGGATTTCGATGCCTCCTAAATCCACCATCTGCTGGATTTTCTCGAAAATCTGCTCCTTCGTAAGCACATACCCTTCCTCGTGCCCCGGGACCCGATAGAAGGCGCAAAACTTGCAGCGAACCCAGCAGACGTTGGTGTAGTTGATGTTGCGCCCCACGACGTAGGTAACGATGTGGTTAGTGGTGGGGTGCAGACGCTCGCGCACCACGTTGGCCAGATGCGCCAACTCGGGCAGGTGTGGGTAGTGGAAGAGCCAAAGGCCCTCCTCTGCCGTGAGGCGCTCTCCGGCGTAGACCTTTTCGGCAATGCTCTCTATAGAAAGAGGCGGTGTGGATTGCAGGGTTGGCATGAAACAAACTCCGTTATATCGCTCAACAGCTCATTATACCCGCAAAACACTGCTAGCCTTGCACGCTTTCCTTCCATGCAAAGCGCCTTCGCGAACACAGCCCTTCTCAAGACGTAATAGTAAGAGGAGGTACGTCCTTGAGTGAGTTACAATTTCATCATATAGCCCTTGAGGTGCCCCATATTGCAGAGGCGGTAGAGTGGTACAAAAACACGCTGCCCAACGTGCAGGTGCTATACCAAGATGAGACATGGGCTTTTATTGAGGTAGGCGGCGTGAAGATCGCCTTTGTTCTACCTTCTCAACATCCCTCGCATATCGCTTGGCGTGTGGGGGATGCAGAGTTGGAGCGACTGGCAAAACAGTTCGGTGCCACCATCAAAACGCACCGAGATCGTTCGCGTAGTTTCTACCTTAAAGCCCCAGGCGGTTTTCACATCGAGATCATCTCGCTAGATGAAAGCTCCCTCAAATAGCCTCTCCGTTATGGCACCTTTTTAGCTTCTCTGCCCCTTGCCCAGTTAGGAAGAGGGGCACCTCGCGGCCAGCGTCCTGGCGGAGGGCGTCAGCCCCGTTAGAGCTGGTGGGGACTGAAACTTAAGATTTCTCGCCTTCGGCTCGAAATGACGGGCGTAGCATCGGCCCCACCCCCACTCCCCTCAAGGCCGACACAGGGGTTCCCAGAAAATCTTGCGATTTTCTGGGGCAGGGCGTCCTCCACCTCCCCCAATTTGGGAGAGGGGCACCTCGCGGTGGACGCCTCAAGGCCGACGCCCTCCCCCTCAGCGGCCAGCACAGTTTCCATGATCGTCTATCTCACTGGCCGCTGTATTGCTGTCCGCGAGGACGGAAAGGTCGGGATAGGGGGTGAACAAGACAGACTTGTTCCATGAATTGGCTCTAGAACCGAAGCAATTGGCAGTTCCTGCAGCCCCACTCCCTACTCTCTCAAGGGTATCCTCTACAGCCCATCACCCTACCTCTCTCCCCAATAAGACACAAAAATTCTAAAGCTCCCTCTCACTTTTACCGAAAATAGCTTCGCAACAGCTAAAAGATAAGGGGGTTAAGCGAGCTTTGCCACTAACGACAGAGGGGAAGGGCATCGGCCTTGAAGCGGTGGAGCGCGAGTTGCAACTTGTTGCCTTTCGCCTTGCCAAAGAGACCTACGGCATTGATATTGCCGCCATCAACGAGATCATTCGTCCGCAAGAGGTTACCCACGTTCCACGATCTGCCGAAGACCTAGAGGGGATCATCAATTTACGCGGCAAAATTGTGCCCATCGTGAACCTACGGCGCCGTTTAGGGCTTCCAGAAAACGAAGATGCCCGAGACGGAGGAGGGACGTTGGCTTCGAGCCGGCGGGTTATCGTTGTGAACTACGATGGCAGTCTCGTGGGGCTTGAAGTGGATAGCGTTGTGGGCGTTCTGAGACTTCCTGAAACCCTCATCGAGAAACCTGCGGAGATGGTTGAATCGGTGGATTCAGAGTTTGTTCTGGGTGTGGGAAAGCATCAAGACGAGCTGATCATTCTCCTCAACGTAGAGACCGTGCTGAAACCCTCCGATGCCGCCGAACGGGCCTAATGACGGTTTCCATGCTAAGGAAAGAGGCTTTGCCATGAACGAGGAAATGCGTCCGTTCCTTCAAGTGTTCCTGCAAGAGGCCAATGAACAGATCGAGCTTTTAGAGCAGGACATCCTAAAACTCGAGCAGGAGTCCTCACCGGAACTGCTGCAGGAGATATTTCGTGCCGCCCATACCCTTAAGGGCGCGGCGCGTGCCATGGGCTATCAGGCCATGGGAGAGCTGACGCACGCCCTGGAAGACCTTTTCGATCTGCTAAGAAACCGCCAGATCGAGGTCACACCCGAACTCGTTGACGCGCTCTTTCAAGGGCTGGACGCTCTCAAGGCGATGCTCGGCGATATTGCCGATTCGGGCACAACCCAACAAGACACATCGGCGTTCACCGCCCAACTGCGCGCCGTAGCCCGTTGTGAGGCCTCCACAACCGTTTCTCCTCAACATCCAACCAGCGAAGGAGAGGAACTCGCTCTTTCCGAAAGCACCCTAGAGGCGTGTCAACAGGCGCTTGCCACCGGCCATGCGTTGTATCGTATTGACGTTTTCGTCGCTCCCGACTCCATGTTAAAGTCGGTTCGGGCCTTGATGGCACTACAGGGGTTGGAAACTGTTGGTGCCGTGCTACACACCCGGCCGGACGAAGAAGCTTTAGAGAACGAACGCTTTGAGACAAGCTTCACCGTTTTGGTGGCTACCACCCAAACTGTGGAGAGGCTGCGTACCGAAGTGGAGCGCATTAGCGAGATAACCGAAGTGCGCATAGCGCCGTGGATGCCGCCCACCTCTGCCCAATCGCAAACAGCAGCAGAGCACCCACACCTTAACGACACAGAAGTTCAGGCAACCTGTCGAGAAGTGCCGCCAAAAGAAAGCGGTACACAGACGGCAGCCTCTCCTCAACCGCAGACGGTTCGGGTAGATGTAAGCCGCCTCGATAACCTGATGAACCTTATAGGCGAGCTTGTAATTGACCGCACGCGCATTGCCCAACTCTGCGCCCAAATAGGGCATCAGTTGGGAAACGATGCCACGGTGGAACACCTACAGGAGGTCGCCGTGCATATCGCCCGCATCACCGACCAGCTTCAGGACGAGGTGATGAAGGCGCGTATGCTGCCTATCGAGAATGTGTTCAATCGCTTTCCCCGCATGATGCGCGACCTTGCCAAGCGCCTCAATAAGGAGTTTCAGTTTGAGATTGAAGGGAAAGAGACCGAACTTGATCGATCCGTTATTGAAGCCATTGGCGACCCCCTCATTCACATGTTGCGCAACAGCGTGGACCACGGCATTGAGCCACCGGAGGAGCGAGAGCGTTTAGGGAAGCCCCGCTCCGGCACCGTTTGGTTGCGTGCGCGACACCAAGAGAACCACATTATCATTGAAGTGGAAGACGACGGTCGCGGCATAGACCCAGCCAAGATGCGTGAGGCCGCCGTTAAAAAAGGCCTGATGTCTCGCGAGGCCGCCCATCGTCTTTCCGACCGAGAGGCTATTAACCTTATCTTTGCCTCCGGCTTTTCCACCGCGCAGCAGGTATCGGATGTATCGGGGCGAGGGGTAGGTATGGACATCGTGCGCAGCAACCTGCAACGCCTAGGGGCCACCATAGATATCGAAAGCTGGGTTGGCAAAGGCACGCGGTTTTGCATTCGCCTGCCGCTCACTTTGGCCATCATCCGAAGCCTATTGGTGCGCGTGGGAGAGGCCGTATATGCCATCCCGCTCAACTCTGTGGCCGAAACCTTAAGGGTTGCCCCCAGAAGCGTGCGCTCGGTGCGCCGCCAACCCACTATTCTGCTGCGCGGGGAGACGTTGTGTTTGGCCCATCTTCAAAGCCTCCTGCCCGTTCACGCCAAGCAATCGCCCAAAGCCCTCGCCGTCGTGAGGTCGGAGTCCATGCACCAGTTGCAAAGGAAGGAGGGCGCCGTGCACAGCACCGTCGGCCTTGAAGCCCTGAATGTGGTCGTTGTAGGCCTTGAACGTGAACGGATGGGCCTTATTGTGGACAGCTTTATTGGAGAACAAGAGATCGTTATAAAAACGCTTGGCAAGTTCATCGGAGATGTTCAAGGAGTATCCGGCGCCACCATTCTAGGGGATGGACGTATGGCCCTTATTCTTGATGTTGAAGGCATATTGAACCTTGCCAACCACAAGAGAGGAGTGAAAGCGCATGCCGCCTGAAATCAAATCTGTACGTATTGATCGTAATGTTTTTCAGCAGACATTGGAGAAGAAACTCTCCGATCTACCGCCCCTGCCGGCCGTAGTGAGCAAGATTCTACAGACCGTCAACGACCCCAACTCGTCGGCTGAAGAGCTGAACCGGCTTATCTCTATGGATCAGGGGTTGGCCTCGAAGATTCTGCGTATTGTTAACTCGGCCTACTACGGGTTTCCGAAACGGATCAGCACGTTAACCCATGCGGTGGTCATCTTGGGCTATAACACGGTACGGAACCTGGTGTTGGGCGTTTCCGCCTTCGGGCAACTCAATCAGAAATCCATGCCCTATGGTCTAAACCGCACGGCTTTTTGGGAGCATTCGGTCGCCACGGCGGTGGCCTCCTGTGTGGTGGCCCAACAGCGTCTGCCCCGCACCCGCAACGCTAAGGAAGAGAGCTTTATCGGCGGGTTGCTACACGACATCGGGGCGCTGTTTCTCGATAGCTACTTCCCCGTTCAGTACGCCGTCACCATGGCCTTCGCCGCTCGCGAGAAGAAGACCTCGGACGAGGCGGAGAGCATGGTTTTAGGCATTGACCATCTCACGGTTGGGCGCCGCATTGCCGAGCATTGGAACTTTCCTTCGCACCTTGTGGCCATGATCGGCGAGCACCACCGCCCAACGTTAAGAAGCGAGCACTTTGACCTTGTGGCTGCCGTCCATGCCGGTGATATTCTGGCATGGGAGTGCGGCTATGTGGCTTCGGAACATACGCAGCCGCATGCCCTGCACCCCGATGTGCAGGAATGGCTCAACTGCACGCCCGAGCAGTGGGAGCAGATGAAAGCCCAGACGAAGCAGCTTTTCGAGGCCAGCACAGCCCTCTTGCAGGTAATGAAGGAGCGTCGCTAAGAGGGCCATCGCCCTTGAGGGAAAGGGGTGGGGCTTATAGGGGGTAGGCACAAGGCCTACCCCCTATGCGTTAAACCGGCCTTGAGGGATGGGGGCTTGATGAGAAAAGGGTCCGTTGCGGTTAGTTTCCGAAGGAAAGGTTACTATTATTCGGCCTCAAGCTGTTTCACAAATCCAGACATCGCTTCAAGGGCACGTTCTGCCTTAAGGCGTGCTTTTTCGCGTTTATCTCGCACCGTCAGGCCTTGCAGCTCAGGCACAAGGCCCCAATTGGCGTTCATAGGGGCGAAATGTTTGGGGTCGGCCTCTACCAGATAGTGGCAAAGGGCACCTAGAACGGTCACTTTGGGCGGCACTGTGGGTGATAAACCTTTCAGCCATCGTAGGGCATTGATGCCGGCAATCATCCCAATGGCAGCCGACTCGAGGTAGCCTTCCACGCCGGTGATCTGGCCGGCCAAGAAGATGCCTGGGTGCTTCTTCAATTCGCAGTGGGCGGTAAGTACCAATGGTGCATTCACGTAGGTGTTACGGTGCATAACACCGTAGCGCACGAACTCGGCGTTCTCAAGGGCGGGGATCATGCGGAAGACGCGCTTCTGCTCGCTCCATTTCAAACGGGTTTGAAACCCCACCAATCCCCACAGGGTGCCCTCGCGATTCTCCTGACGCAACTGCACCACGGCGTAGGGGCGCTTTCCGGTGCGTGGATCAATCAACCCTATCGGCTTCATGGGGCCGTAGAGGAGGGTTCGAGGCCCGCGTCGCGCCAGTTCCTCGATGGGCACACACATTTCGAAGAACACCATCTTCTCTGCCGGCTCGGTCTGTTCAAAATCGTGCAGAGGGGCCAATTCCGCATGGCAAAGCGCCTCCCAAAAGGCCATGTACTCTTCTTTTGTGAGGGGGCAATTCAGATAGTCGGCGCTTATTGTCAAGGCCGAAGCCATCCCCCTCGCTTCGAGTGCGCTTTCAGTATCTATTTCAAGGCCACCTCCTTTATCGGCAGCACCGGCCTCTTCTTGCCGAGGACCGCGTCCGCGTCGTGAGGCACGAAACAGACGACTGGTGTCCAGGCTTTCGCCGAGCACGGTGGGGGCGACCGCATCGTAGAAGGAGAGGGCGATGTTGTCTGTAAGGCGTCTCAGTTCCTGCGCCAATGCATCGGAGGTAAGGGGGCCGGTGGCGATAATCAGCGGGCGCGCTTCGGGCAGTTGCGTTACCTCCTCACGAATGACGGTGATATTGGGGTGACTTTCGATGACGGAGGTGACCTCGCCGGCGAAGCGCTCTCGGTCTACGGCCAGGGCTTCGCCGGCGGGCACTGCGTGGCGTTGGGCGATGGGCAGAATGAGCGAGCCTAGTCGGCGCATCTCCTCTTTAAGCACGCCGCTGGCGTTGGTCAGCAGGGTAGATTTAAAGGAGTTGGAGCACACCAATTCGGCCAGGTCGGCGGTGCGGTGGACGGGTGTTTGGCGTTTGGGTCGCATTTCATAGAGGCGCACTTTGGCACCGCGCTGTGCACACGCCCAGGCCGCCTCTACTCCGGCGAATCCTCCCCCGACGATGGTTATCGTCTCCATTCTGCGTTGCGCTCCGTTTTTGGCTGTTCTTATCGGCTTTAGATGCAATGGTCAGCGGCTTCAAAGAGCCGGTGTAGCCGTGTTTGTTATTATACCAATACGGTGCGCCTAGGTAGGGATGCGCCAAAGTTTTGCTCAAATTGTCATTCCTACCAGCTCAGGGGGGTGGGCGTCGGCTTTGAGAGAGAGCGCTGCGCGCAGCACCGTAGGCCTTGAGGGGGAGGGCGCCGGCCGTGAGCGCAGCACCGTTGGCCTTGAAGAGCTGGTGCGATAGACGCCTGCCATTTCTCATGAAATAGACGCCTGCCATTTCGAGCCGATGATACACCTGTCATTTCGAGCCGAAGGCGAGAAATCTTGAGTTTCAATCCCCACCAGCTCCGAAGAGCCGGTGATACCTGGAGAGTTATCCTGATTTTGTAGTCAGTTCGAGTTTCAATCCCCACCAGCTCCGAAGAGCCGGTGATACGAAGGCAAGATTTATCTCTATCGGCCTTGCGCCGAAGGTTTCAATCCCCACCAGCTCCGAAGAGCCGGTGATACTAGTCGCCCACAGAGGCCGACTGGCCGAAATGGCGGTAGTTTCAATCCCCACCAGCTCCGAAGAGCCGGTGATACCGCCCGGTTTTTCCTCCTCCTCTGTCTTTTTGCTAGTTTCAATCCCCACCAGCTCCGAAGAGCCGGTGATACATCCACCCGTATACATTCATTATGTCTTGCTATCGCCGGGTTTCAATCCCCACCAGCTCCGAAGAGCCGGTGATACAGGCACTTCGAGGGCTTGACGGGGCCGGCTCTAAGGAGGTTTCAATCCCCACCAGCTCCGAAGAGCCGGTGATACAGTGAGAATTTCGCACTGTGCGTCTTCCCACCATGTTTCAATCCCCACCAGCTCCGAAGAGCCGGTGATACGTTCCAAAAGTTGGGCGCGCAGTATGCTCTGTCCGTTTCAATCCCCACCAGCTCCGAAGAGCCGGTGATACCCGGAGCATACACACCTCTCTTTTGATACAGTGGAGGTTTCAATCCCCACCAGCTCCGAAGAGCCGGTGATACGTCCGTACGTCACCGACTTTTGGTGCGGTCACCGGTTTCAATCCCCACCAGCTCCGAAGAGCCGGTGATACGGGCAGATGCCTTCGAGGCAGAAATCTCGGGTTTTGGTTTCAATCCCCACCAGCTCCGAAGAGCCGGTGATACGTTCTCCGGTGCAGTATTGCCGGAGATAAAGGAGGAGTTTCAATCCCCACCAGCTCCGAAGAGCCGGTGATACCACTCTCCCCTATCTCGAATTTGCTCTAGTTTGCTCGTTTCAATCCCCACCAGCTCCGAAGAGCCGGTGATACTCAAGGGAAGCTCGATCCTCCGGATAGAGGTGGGGGGTTTCAATCCCCACCAGCTCCGAAGAGCCGGTGATACATACTGAAAACCTGCAGCGGGAGGCCCTTCGGGGCCTCGTTTCAATCCCCACCAGCTCCGAAGAGCCGGTGATACGAGCAATTGAAGCTCGAAGCCAGCGAGGTCAAGTTTCAATCCCCACCAGCTCCGAAGAGCCGGTGATACGCCCCTTGAGTGGCCAATCGAGCGCAAGGGAGAGCAGTTTCAATCCCCACCAGCTCCGAAGAGCCGGTGATACATCAGTTAGGAACGCAATGGCTTCCGCGCATCCTGTTTCAATCCCCACCAGCTCCGAAGAGCCGGTGATACGAGCTGCACGCCGTATGGCACTGCTGCCTCGGCGTTAGTTTCAATCCCCACCAGCTCCGAAGAGCCGGTGATACCCATAATTTATGCCCAAGCGGGTAATTTGGGGCTAAGTTTCAATCCCCACCAGCTCCGAAGAGCCGGTGATACATGCCTTCCTCCTCAAGAGTGAGGAGGAGTGGCGTTTCAATCCCCACCAGCTCCGAAGAGCCGGTGATAC
>NZ_DATGLN010000090.1:0-1190 GCF_035294165.1 Chthonomonas sp. | reverse complement strand
TGAGGTACCAAACCGCGGGGTCGATTGGAGCTCTCGCCCGCGACGAGCCTGTTACCCCTGGGGTAACTTTTCTGTCACCTTTGGCCTCCAACTGTGAGGACACAAAGGATCGCTAGGCCAGGCTTTCGCCTCTGAATGTTTCGCGTTTGAACATCCAGTCAAGCTGGCTTTTGGCCTTGCCCTCTACGGCGGAGTTCTGACCCGCCTGAGCCAACCTTTGGGCCCCCTCGATACTTTTTCAAGGGGGTGCCGCCCCAGCCGAACTGCCCACCTGCCGGTGTCCCTCTGACGAGGTTAGCGACGCAGTTCCGAAAGGCCGGTGTTACACTTTCGCCTCCAGAGATCCCGGAGGACCTCCTTCGACGGCTCCCGACTACGCTCTGCAATCGGAACCGCATCGCAGCGACAAGCTGCAGTAAAGCTCCACAGGGACTTCTCTCCCCGATGGAAGTTCGTGGACTGTTCGTCCACGTTACGTGGGTTCGCCGGGTCGCAGATAGGGACAGTGGGGCCCTCGTTGGTCCATTCATGCACGTCGGAACTCACCCGACAAGGCATTTGGCTACCTTAAGAGAGTCAGAGTTACTCCCGGCGTTAAGCGGCCCTTAGCCCAGTTGGACCCAGGTTTTAGGTACCGCCACTGGCCAGGATTCATTGACTGTACAAGTCGTTTCCGATTAGCAGTCAACTGTGTTTTTATTAAACAGTCGGGACCCCCTAGTTATTGCAACCTGCGATTCCAGCTTCTCGCTAAAACCGCAGGCACCCCTTATTCCTAAGTTACGGGGCTAATTTGCCGAGTTCCCTTACCTACAGTACACCCGATACGTCTGAGGCTTCTCACCTAGGGGCACCTGTGTCGGATCTCGGTACGGACACCCCGGTGTCTTAGGTTCGCTTCTTTCACTGTCCCTCAGGATCAAGCGAACAGACCATATGGCCTGCTATTCTAGTCTCGGATGAGTTCTCGTCATTACGACACTCCCCCACCCTCGAACGATTAAACAAGGCGAAAACCTTGCTCGCCCTACCTCAAGGCAAAAGCGAACCGACAATAACGACACCAAGGCGGTACCCGAATATTAACGGGTTTCCCTCTTCGTGTAACGCCGTTGGGATTACACTTAGGACCGACTTACTCCTGGTCGACGACGCGTTGCCAGGAAAACCTTGCCCTTGCGACGATCGGG
>NZ_DATGLN010000089.1:0-6662 GCF_035294165.1 Chthonomonas sp. | reverse complement strand
GCACCATCGTGCGTTTTGCGGCCAATGCCCAGCCCACCTCCGTTCTCACAGGCGTGCATCGCATCCGAGATCAGGGACAGTTTGCCCTCGATCTGCAGGGTCGAATCTATCTTGCCGATCCCAACGCCGATAGGGTTATCGCATTCAATTCCCAAGGAGAGGCCCTTGCGGTGCTCCAGCGGCTGCCAGGGCGCCTAGGCGCGCTGCATGCGCCTACCGGCCTGGTCTTGGAGCCGAACTATCAAGGGTTTTACGTTAGCGATACCCAAAACCACCGTCTGTTGCGAGTTGTGCCCCAGCTATCGCGCCCATGATGACCGTTCGTACCCTCCAGCTTGAATGGCAGCAGCGCCTCCGCGGAGCCTATCCTTTGCAGGGCTACCCCCTAAGCGACCAAGGCGCACTCACCCTTGCATGGCCACATCCTATTGAACCGCGTACTTATGAAGTCGTTCGCATCGTCACAGGGCAGAACCAAGAGGTGGTAGCACGGTTTTCTGCCGAAATCCTACAGAAGCTGCTGCTTAGCGCCGCCGCCGAATCGTTCTTAGGTATGCGGCCCGAGGAGGTCTATCTGTTTACTCAGGGTGAAAAACGCCGGCTCACCATGGAAAAGCGTGTGATCTATCTCGATGCCGGTATGGACGTGGGCGGCTCGCGCTTTGCTGCCGTCTATTCCGACATCTCCGGCCAAAACTTCGCCCTGGTCTACGGCACCTTTGTCGGTAAGACACTCTGGAGCGTGGAGCTTAAAGGGGTGGCCAACTGCGTTGTGGTGCAGCAAGAGGGACGGCGCATTGCAACCGCCTATGAGAATGGGCTGATCCAACTGTTCGATGCAAACATGCGAGAGTGCTGGCGATTCGAGACCGAAGAGCCGGTCACACTGCTGGCCTCGGCTACGGAGGGCGAAGAGTTGGCCTACGGCACGCAAACGGGATGGATCGGCATGTTGGACGCAGAGGGCGCACGTCGTTGGCAAACCAAAGTGGCAGGGCCTGTTCACGCCATTGCGATGGCGAGAGAAGGGCAACTTACCGTGGCCCTTTGCGGTTCCGAAGAGAACCCGCGCATTCCCGCGAAGCTGGTCTGTCTCGACCAGGCCGGTCAACCCGTTTGGGAGTACGAGGGCGATATTCCCTTTACCGGCCTCGCCTGTTCCCCCGGCGGCGACTACATCGCCGCGTCGGCTCAGGGAAGTCGTTTCAGCGTCTATCGGGTGGTCAGCGCAACGGTAGAGGCCGCCACGGCAAGCCGGAAGGATTGGAGGGCCTATGTACAGCCGGTGCCGGAGACAGGCGACATGAAGCCGGCGCTCCAGAGCCTCTATTCCTACCTTCAGGAGTGCCCCGACGATGTGGAGTGCTGGCAGCAGTTTGAGCAGTTGCGGGCGCAGTGGATGGGCGACGTTCAGCAGGAGCTGGCGCGTCTGCAGGCAGAAGGCGATTGGGAGGCAGCCCTCTCGCTTCTTCAAGAGGCGCTGGCCTTTCAGTCCTACGACGTGGCGCTGTTTCGGCAAAATGTGGAGTTGAGGCAACGCTTCGCCGAAGCGCTGCTGCAGCAAGCAAAAAACCTGCTGCAGGAAGGCCAGGCGGACTCTGTGGAGGCGCTATTGCGGAAGGCGATTCAACTTATGCCCGATCAGATGGAGGCAAGGCGGCTGCTGCAAGAGTTCCGTGCCGGCAGAGCGCAGGAGGCCGATAAAGAGGCGCAGGAGCGACTGGCACAGGGGGATACGCAGGGCGCTCTCGCCTGTTATGAACGTGCTCAGGCGCTTGCCCCCACCACCGAGCGGGCGCAGATAATTGCCCATCTTCAGGTTCAAATGGATTTTGAGCTTGGCAAGCAGGCCTACGACCGTTCGCGCTATGCCGAGGCCATCTTTCAGTTCCGAAAAGTGCTGCAACGCGACCCAAACCATGCCGAGGCTAAACGTTATTTGGAGTTTGCCCAACGTTTCGAGCAAGATACACTCTCCGATACCGTTAGCGACCGTTTTCGCAACCTTGAAGAGTAGTTGGATAACCATCGAAGGGCTTTAGCCCGCTGTGAGTAGGGGTAGGCCTTGTGCCTACCTTTCATGCCTGTGTAGCTTGCAGGCACCTGTAAGAAGCCGCTAGGCGTTAGACCAGGCGGAGTGTCACCTCTCTCCAACCGTCTTTCCTACAGGAACAGGCCGATCCTGGCAATAATCTGTATGCCTTGCCCTTCCAAGGCATTTCTTTGAAAACCTTTTATTTTGACTCTGAAGGAAAGGCGGAGTAAGAGCGAATCGCGCATTGATGGGCCTACGTCGAAACGCTCTCTTGAGATAAGGAATGACACCAAAAGAGAACGATCGAGCGAATAAGACCTATCTATGGAGAGATAACCCCATGCGGCGCTATTCCGAGGAGGAGATACTCGAGCTGCTCGAAACCTATCGGCAGCAACAAGACCTTCGTCTGCGCGATCGCATCGTACTAAACTACACCAATTTGGTTGAGAGCATTGCCCGGCGCTTCTCCGGAGCCTCCGAGCCTACGGAGGATTTGGCCCAAGAGGGGTATATCGGACTTATCACGGCCATCGAGCTGTACGACCCCAAAAAGAATGTAAAATTCTCTACTTATGCAACCCATTTCATCATCGGCCAGATCAAGCACTATCTGCGTGACCGTGGCAAGATCATCAAGGAGCCGGCCTGGCTTCAGGAGCTGAACCTTCGCCTAAACCGCATTAGCGAGGCGCTAACCCAACAGCTCGGACGAACGCCCACCTATGGCGAGATCGCCGAGAAGATGGGGATGCGTGAGGAAGAGGTTGCCGAACTCATGACCACGCGCGAGGTGTTTCGGGTGACCTCGATAGACGGCTTTCGAGAAAACGAGGATGGCTCTCCTCACGGCTATGGCGAGCGCCAGGATATTGTCGATCAGGCTGTGGCCTTTCAGCTTCCCATCGAAGACCGCATTATGCTGGAAACGGCCATGAAAAAGCTGAAAGCTTTAGAGCAACAGGTACTTGTAGAGTTCTACTTTAAAGACCTGAACCAAACGGAGATCGCGCAAAAACTGGGCATCTCCTGCAACTATGTTTCGCATCTCATTCGCAACTCCACACGCAAATTGCGCAAAATCCTTACCACCGAGGACCCGCGCACAACGCAGCTTCAGCTAGCCCAACTGCGCCAGGAGTTCGACATGGCGCTTTGTGAAGACCCCTCCCTCATCGTAGACCCGCTTACCAAACTCTACAATCGCCGTTATTTCGACATGCGGCTGCAGGAGGAGCTAAATCGCGCCCGTCGCATCAATTCGGAAGTGGCCGTGATCCTGTTGCGAATGGAGGGTTTAGAGGCTTTCACGCACTACCACGGCACGCTTTGGGGCGATGAGGCCGTGCAGTTGAGCGCGCAGCGCTTGCGCCAAACGGTGCGTCGGTCCGACATTGTAACGCGCTACGCTTCCGATACGTTCGCCGTGATCCTACCCTATACGGGCAGCACGGCCAACGCGGTGTTGCAGCGTATAAGGGCCACTTTTGAGGACTGGCTGAAGGAAAGAGGCTGGAACCGAAGCCATGCGCCGCTTTGCTTTACCTATAGCGTAGCCTGGTTCCCGATGGAGGCGAACCATCCGGAAACACTGTTGCGCCTTTTGGAAGAGCGACTATCGCCCGTTCGCTCCTTGCGGAAAGCGGCCTAGCCGACAAGCAAACTAAAAAATCTGCAGGGGCAGCGGCAATACCGCGCCTATGGAGGGGCGTGGCTATAGCTTCCGACAAGCTGCAGCTTGCGGAGAAATATCCTTCCTCAAAGAGAAGGTAGCTACCCCCATTCACACACGAGCGGCTCTTAGATGCTACACTGAATCGGATGAGACCCTCTGGAGCATCCGCTGAGGGAAGGGCGCCCCACCCCAGAAAATCTTGCGATTTTCTGGAGACCCCTGTGTCGGCCTTGAGGGGGAGGGCGTCGGCCTTGAGGGGGAGGGCGTTGGTCTCGAAGAGCCAGTAAGACAGACGCCTGTCATTTCTCGTGAGATAGACGCCTGCCATTTCGAGCCGATGATACACCTGTTATTTCGAGCCGAAGGCGAGAAATCTTGAATTTCAATCCCCACCAGCTTTGAGGGGAAGGGAGTTGTGGTGAAGAACCGGCCTGCCGGTGAATCGAATCGGGTTCACCTCAATTTTCTCGATGGTATGAGAGGGCTTGCCGCCCTCTACATAATGCTTTACCACTGTTACCAGTTCTATCATGAGATAGCCCTACACTACAGGTGGGATGTCATCCAAAAGGGACTGTCCTATCTGCTCTTTTTATGCCCCTATGGCTATTTTGCAGTCACCGTGTTTCTTGTGCTTTCCGGCTATTCGCTCATGATTCCCGTTGCACGCGATCCGCAGGGAAGCATGGCGGTCGGCAACTACTTTTTACGCCGTGCCTGGCGCATTCTGCCTCCTTACTATGCCGCCCTTATACTCTGGACTCTGTTTCTCGCACCGATCTTTCATCCGGGCATGGTTCTGGCTTCTACCGCCAGATGGGCACGGCTCTGCCCTCAGGTAGATCGCTGGGCCTTGCTTTCTCATCTTTTTCTCATACATAACTTCAGCCCCCATTGGTCTCATCAGATTGACGCCCCGATGTGGAGTGTCGCCACCGAATGGCAAATCTATTTCTTTCTTCCGTTCTTTATACTGCCTCTTTGGCATCGTTTCGGTGCTCCCAAAACGATATCTGCAGCCATGGCGCTGGGGTTTTTGCCCTGCCTGCTGCTTCACAGGGATATTCCGGAAGGCTTTTGGATGTTGGGGGTTTTTGCGCTTGGTGTGGCCGGCGCCATAGTAAACTGGTCGCCTGTGGACAGGTGGGCGTTGCGATGTCGCACATGGCGCTGGCCGACCATCGTTGGGGTGCTGGGCATCGCAATGGGAGTGCTATTTGCCTTTTGGCCGCCCACCCAGGCCGGTATCCTGGTTTTTCATGCACCGCTACGATTGCCCGACATTGTGGTTGCCCTGTTCGCAACCAGCTTCATCGTCTGCTGTGTGCAGGCACCGCAGGCGATGCGATGGCCCTTGCGTTTCCTACAGTCGCCACCGGTGCGGCTTCTCGGCGATTTCTCTTACAGTCTCTACCTCATTCACTACCCTATCCTCAATGAACTGGCCCACGCGCTTCGGGTGCATCATGTAGCGCCGGTTCTCTCATGTCTTGCTCTCTTTGGGGTCGGAGCGCCGATTGCCCTATTGGCTGCCTATCTCTTCTATTGGGTGGTGGAGCGTCCCACGCTGCATTATCGGCGGCGATTGGCAACAAGTGTGCAAAACCGTACCTCGACTTCCTCGGCAACCTAAAGTCGGCCTGCAATGCGCTATAATAATGGCTCTAAGAGAGTTGCATCGGCTCTGAGAGGAAGGGCGCCTTCCCTCAGGGCGGGTGAGGACGTAAAAGGATTGATAATCGAAAACGGATTGAAAGAGATGGAGGATTGTAAGTGATTATCGTTTTGCAGCCGGATGCCACAGAGGAACAACAAGAGGCGCTTTTGGCCGATCTCAAAGCCCGTGGTTACGGCGTTCACTGTTCGCGCGGCGTTGAGCGCACCATTGTCGGGGTTATCGGAACGCCCGAACGAGATAAGGACGGGCTGATCGAGCACTTCGAGTCGCTGCCCTATGTGGAGCGCGTCATTCCTATTCTCAAGCCCTATAAGCTGGTGGGCAAAGCGTTTCGCCCGGAGGGAACCGTTTTAAACGTGCGGGGCGTGCAGATCGGCGGGGGTACGCTATGCGTCATGGCAGGGCCTTGCACGGTAGAATCGGCGGATATGCTGTTGGAGACGGCCCGTTTTGTGAAGAAAATGGGGGCGCATATCCTGCGAGGTGGGGCCTTTAAGCCCTCCACGTCGCCTTACTCCTTCCACGGCCTCGGTGAGGAGGGACTAAAGATTCTTCAGGAGGCGAGCCTAGAGACCGGTTTGCCTATTATCACCGAGGTCATGGATACGCGCGATGTGGAGTTGGTGGGGCGCTACACCGACATCTTTCAGATCGGCACGCGCAACATGACCAACTTCAGCCTTCTGCGCGAGGTGGGCAACACGCGCAAGCCGGTTATGCTGAAACGCGGCTGGGCTAGCACCATTGAGGAGTGGCTGCAGGCCGCAGAGTACATCGCAAGCCAAGGCAACTACGAGATCATCCTGTGCGAGCGAGGCATTCGCACCTTTGAGACCTATACTCGCAACACCTTCGATCTCAACGCTATCCCTGCCATAAAGGAGCTTTCGCATCTGCCCATCTTTGCCGATCCCTCTCATGCCACGGGAAAACGCAGTTTGGTGCCGGCGGTAACCTTGGGGGCGGTAGCGACAGGGGCGGATGGACTGATTATCGAGGTGCATCCCAACCCTGAAAAGGCCGTGAAAGACGGCCCGCAATCCCTTTCGTTCGAGCAGTTTGGGCAACTGATGCAGGCCATAAGGCCTGTGGCGGAGGCCGTTGGTAAGCGCCTATGAGGGCCGCTGAAGAGCGGGCTTGCCCTGTTCTCTTCAACCAGGTGGCCATCCTGGGTGTAGGCCTCATGGGCGCCTCGTTGGGAATGGCCCTGCGTCGGCGAGGGCTTGCCAAAACGGTGGTCGGCTACGATGTTCGGCCAAGCCATCTGCACATAG
>NZ_DATGLN010000088.1:0-2348 GCF_035294165.1 Chthonomonas sp. | reverse complement strand
ACTTACCAGTGAAAGCGGAAAGGAGTGCGAGGAGTTATTGTGACGCCACGATTGCTCTCGACAATCGGGGGAATGCGGATAGCAATTCCTCCCCCGCGTAAACGCAGGGGGTCTCCTTGCTATATTTTTATGACATCAAAGCAGCCCCTTTGGTTTCGAGGCTTTGACGGCACCTCAGTGCGGTATAAACTACGGTTCGCACTGCTTGTGACATCTGTGCCTATGCACTTGATAGGCCTGCGGCCGTCGTAAGGCAGGCTCAAGGTCTGGTGTCTCAGGGAAGCCGAGCGGCTGTAGCCGGGTTCTACCAAAACGAAGAGACAAAAAAGAACCGTCGAGCTAACCGCTCGACGGTTCTTGGATCGGTTCAGAGAACCGTTTAGAACCTCACGTTGCCCTGAATGGTGAGCACGTTGGCGTTAGAGGTCTTGCCACCAGGGAGGGAACCACCCAAGCCGCCGCCGGTATCGCGGTAGGCCAACAGTTGGTAGGCCAACTGGAGAGTGGTGTTGGTGGTGGGATGAACCCCCACGCCGAAGGTGACGTACTGCTCGGTCGGATAGCCGGGCTTTCCGGTAGGCGTCACCGAGCCGGACAGGTTGTAGAAGTCACCCTCGTAGTCAGCGCTCAGGTCAAAGTACTTGTTGAGGTTGTACTTCACGCCCGCCTTGCCGACCACCACAAAGCTACCTGTGGTGAACCCAGCACCACCAGGAACCACGCGGTTGCGTGCGCCGGCGAAGTAGCTACCGCCCACATAGGCCGAGAGCTTTTCAGACAAAGCGTAGCCTATTCGGGCGCTTGGGCCTTGCAGGTTGGTCGGGTTATAGAAGTTCCCGATGCGCAGCCAGTAGCCTGGGGCGCCAAAGGACGGGTCAACGTACAGGTAGTTGACATCGGCGTTCAGCGGGCCGGTGTTGTAGCTCACATCGATCTTGTAGGCGTTGTCGTCGCCGTTGTAGCCTACCGTGTCGGTGAGGTTTTTACCGCGAACGCTCTTGGCAGCCTCACCGCTGATGTTGAACTTGCCAAGCTCGTTGAGCTTAAGGTTGACACCGTAGACCAGCACGTTGTTGAACGCCAACGGGCCTACTGCCACAGGACCGCTTGTGTCAATAAGCGACAGGCCGATCTCACCGAGCTTGAAGAGCGGCACGCCGATGTGTAAACCGGCCACCTGGGTCGCCACGGTGTTGCCCAGCATATTCAACCCGTAGAAGGGAGCGATGGGGCTGGAGCCGCGGATGCCGTAGACGTTACCGATGACCGGCGTATTGATGTTTGGCGTAGCACCGGTGCCGGTGAGCGAGCTGAAGCTACCCGCAAACAGCTGGGTTTCGGCGCTGCCGAACTTGGATTGCAGGCGGAAACCATCCTGCACCCAGTCGCCATCCCGATACCACGGCAGGTTGAAGTAGTAGTCGGTGTTGGGCCGATAGTAGGTGAGTGGGGTCACTTGGTTCCCGAATCGCCCGATGGTAAGCGAGGTGTTTTTACCGAGGAACGAGATCGGGATGTCCAAGTTGGCCGCATACAGGGTGGTATCCTGGGCGTAGCCATTCGTAGAGGGGCCTGGTGTGGTGCCCAACCCACCACCGGTATAGCTAGAGAGATAGTTGGAGCTTACCAGGTCGAGGTTGAGCTTTACGTTGTCGGGCAAGTTCGCCCCAACTTTGAGGTGGACGTCATGGGTAGAGTAGACCTTCTCGGCCAGCGACTTATTGGCGGGCTGGAAGGTACCGTTCTCGTCAATAAACGGCAGGCGAGAAAGGTCGCTACGAATGCCGAAGAAGACGTCACCGCTGACTTGGGGCATCTTGTCCAGGCGCTGATTGATGGCCTTCACCTGATCGGCCAGCTCATCGAGGCGCTGGTTGATCTGCTTCACGTCGGCGCCGAGGTTGGCCAAGTCGGTTTGGAACTCATGGGTGAGGTTGCGAAGTTCGGTAACCTCTTCCGGCGTCATGCCTGGAGGGCCTGGAGGCCCTTGCTCGCCTTGCGGGCCTGGAGGGCCTTGCGGGCCGGCCGGGCCGGGCATGGCCTGGATTTTCTGGAGTGCGCGCTCAAGAGCGACCGCGAACTCGTAGCGGGTAAGTGTACGTTGACCCCGGAAGTAGCCATCCGGGTAGCCCACGATGATCCCCTTCTGCTGCAGGTCGGTCACCGCCTGATAGGCCCAGTGGTCCGTCGGCACATCTTTAAACGGATTCTGGTCCTGAGCCTTTGCGGGCATCGCCCAGGCGGCGGCAAGCAGCGCGAGAGAGGTGCCTAGGTAGGGCAATACCTTTCGCATCTTTTGCCTCCTTAGTGGAAGTTTTGAGTTTGGTTTTGGCACACGAAGAGCGCGC
>NZ_DATGLN010000087.1:0-2882 GCF_035294165.1 Chthonomonas sp. | reverse complement strand
AACGCCTTGTGTCTACTATGGGGATGAGATCGGCATGGAGGGCGGTAAAGACCCCGACGACCGACGTTGCATGGAGTGGAACCCGCAAAAGTGGAACCGCACCATCCTTCAGTTTTTTAAACAGGCCATTGCCCTTCGCCGTAGTACGCCTGCCCTACGCTATGGTGACTATCGCACGATCATCGCCGATGACAACAGCGGCCTGTTCGGTTTCGAGCGTACTTGGCAGCAGAGCCGCATCCTCGTGCTGTTTAATCGCAGCGACCGAAGCCTTCAGCAAACCCTCTCTCTAAGCGAAGTGTCTCAGGGGCCACACCCCTCTTTGCACATCGCACTCCGCACACTCCTTGCCACAAATCGCGCGAGGGCCCTGTGGAAAGGCAACCTCTTGCAGCTTCAGTTAGGGCCGCGTGGGGCTATTGTGCTGGAGACCCAACTCGCTGCCACAGAGCCTTCACAGACCGCGTTAGGCGCTAAAACTCGAAGCCCAGTTGGGCGATGAGAGAGCTAACGTGGTAGTTGTAACTAGATAAGGAGGGATCGGTGTTGGTGGTGTTCAAGATTTGCCAACCTAACGAGAACTTCATCGGGCGAGCGATGTAGTAGTCCAGCCCAAAGCGCATATTCAACTGGTTGTTGCCTAGATAGCCTGCCGTAAGCGAGTCGGAGTAGTCGAAGAAGAGGCCGATTTTCGCATTGAGCGGATAGTCCAGATGCAACAGATAGGAAACGGTATTGGAGCTGGTATTGGTGAGATTATTCGTGGTGCTGCCGGAGCCGGATGTGGTGGCCGTGAGGGATGAGGCGTTTAAGAAGCTTTTATTCGAAAGCAGGAGGGCGTCAAGCCGAAAATTGAGTTTGCGAAACAGCCTTCCCGCCACATCGAGCGCGAGGGTATTGACGCTGGAGTTGCCAAGCCCACCGGTATAACCGATATTTTGCATGTCGTAGTTGAGGTTAACCTGCAGCCCGCCTCGCAGGTTCCAACCGAGTTGCAGTTGCGTGTCGGTGCGATTGCTGTTGTAGAGGTAGCTTCCGATGCTGGAGGAGGTGAGAAAAGAGATGGAGGAGTGGAAGCGGTCGTTGGGGTTGTAGGATAGGGTGAGATGATGGGTGCTGCTGGTTCCGCTTAGGCTTGCAATGCCGTTGTAGGCCGAAAGGGTGCCGCCGGTAAGAATGCCGCTATAGTTGCCCAAGCTTCCAAGGTTGCTATTATAGCCGCCCCCCAAATAGCTGGTGATGGGGAGACCCGCTGTAAAACCAGAACCGAGTGTGGGTGTCGTGCTGCCCCCACCGGTGGCAATGTCGCGCATAAGGGCGTTGGCCATAAGGATGCGGGTTGGCACCAGAAGGGCCGGCAACCCTCGCGATATGGTTGTCCCACCGCCGGTAACGCCTGTAGCCGTGCCCGAAGAAGAGCTAGAAGAGGATGAGCCGGTAGAGGAGGTTGACGTGGCGGTGTTGGTGCTGCCCGTATCCGAAAGGGAGTAGCCGTATTGAAGGGAGATGCCATGGCGGAGGTTAAAGGTGGCATTGATCTGCGCGTTTCGTGCTACCGAGTTGCCCACAAAGAGACCTTGATTGCTTACCTGGCTGTTGGTAAAGCTTGTGTTTAGGTGGAACCAGCGATTGGGGTTCCAGTTGATCCCCAAGTTCTCCGAAAGCACATTGGTGCTGCTGTTCACCAACTGGTTTGTGGTGCCCTGCCCGCTGTTGCCGGAGGGGGCGGACACAAGCGAATAGAGCGATTGCGATTGATTTGCGTTGGAAGAGACGCCTAACTGAAAGCCTAATGTGCCCAGCGTATAGTTCATCTGAAGGCTATCGGTGCGGTTAGAGCTCCTGCCCCCCTGAGCGAAGAGGGTGCTTAGGGTACTGTGGCTTAGGCTTAGAGTGCCGTTTCGTGCGAAGTTATAGTTGATATTGCCAGTAAACTGGTTATAGTTATCGTTGCCGGAGGGTAGGATGGCCGAATAGCCGGGTTGATAGAGTGCAGAGGTATAGGAAGGTTGCTTGGCAGTTTGCCAATCGAAGTTCATGTGCAAGCGGCTTGAAGGTGTGTAGTCCGATGCGATTTCGATGGACTTTTCGTTCCTATTGAAGCCGGGGCTTGCGATGGCCGAGAAGGTCGCGCCGATATCGCGCACCGTGATGTCGGTATGGAGCGAGCGTAGCGGGTTAAGGCTGGCACGCAACTGTACGGCCTTTCCTTGAACGCCTTGCCCGGAGAGGGTAAGGCCGGACATGGCGGTTTCCAAGGTGAGACTGCCGAGGCGCCCTAACCCCAAGCTGCCATCGAGGCCCAGCACCGTCTGGTTGCTGGGGATGGGGTTGATATTGAGTGGAGTATATTGGATAGTGACCACCTCGCTGGCGGGCACGCCGGCCACTAGGTGAATCTGGTTGCGATAGACCGGGTCTATCGTGAAATCTACCCCCTGCACCTGCGGCACGCCGTTCACCTTAACGATGATCGGCTTGGAGGTGTCTATGGGATAGTCCAGTACGTAAGGGGAAAGCGGGGTAGGATTTCCGTAGAACTGTTGGGTGCGCTGAGCGAGGGTGGTGCCGCCGGGAGCCACTTGGGCGAGATAGGTAAAGCCGACGTGCTCGCTGCCATGCGGAGTGTACTCCATGCGAAAGCCGTAGATAGAGCCGCTACTCTGACCGTAGTCGAGGGTCTCATAGGAGACGGCAATAGTGGAGGAGCTGGGAATGATCAATCCGTTGAGAAACTGCAGCTCTCCTGTATCGGTGTCGAGCGTGTAGTCCTTGCCAAGCTGCATCGGCTTGTTATCTACCCGCACCTGCACGCTGCCCTGCACGATCTGACCGGTATACACATAGTAGGGGCCGGAGGAGTTGTTGCCCTGTATCACGAG
>NZ_DATGLN010000086.1:0-12120 GCF_035294165.1 Chthonomonas sp. | reverse complement strand
GGCGAAAGGACTGCCGGACGACACCATCCATTTCAAGTTCAACGGCTCTGCCGGGCAATCTTTTGGGGCCTTCCTTGTGCCTGGAGTAACCTTCGAGCTGGAGGGCGATGCCAACGACTATCTCGGCAAAGGGCTATCGGGCGGCCGTATCATCGTCTACCCGCCCAAAGAGTCGCCCTTCGATCCGGCCGAGAACATCGTGGCCGGCAACACCATCCTTTATGGCGCCACAAGTGGCGAGGTCTATCTGCGTGGCGTCGTTGGGGAGCGGTTCTGCGTGCGCAACAGCGGCGCCGTTGCCGTGGTCGAGGGCACGGGAGATCACGGCTGTGAATATATGACCGGTGGGGTTGTGGTTGTGCTGGGGCGCACCGGGCGCAACTTTGCCGCCGGCATGAGCGGAGGGGAGGCTTTTGTTTGGGACCCCGACGGCTCGTTCCGCCTTCGTTGCAACTTAAATCACGGGCTTACGGAGCTAGAGCCTTTGCGTGAAGAGCGCGACATCGCTTTGGTTCGTGAGCTTATTGAGAACCACTATCGTTATACGGGCAGTGACCGAGCGGCCGCTTTGCTGGAGCGCTGGGAAGAGGTCCTTCCCCAGTTTGTGAAGGTGGTCTCTTTGGAATATCGGCGTGTGCTGCAACAGCGCGCGGCTAGCGCCACCCAGACTGCCGAGGCCGCCGGCGTTAGCGCTTAACCTACTCTTTGATACGAGAGAGGCGCTCTGGAAAACTAGAGCGCCTCTCTCGCGTCTCTGATACCAGGTAAGTCGAAGGCCACCAGAAATCTGCGGATACCAGCGTCTAGCTTGTACATCATTTAACGCCTAGTAGGTTCTACCATCATATCCACCTGTTGGAGTAGCATTGACCAGCAGTTGCCAAGAGCGCTTTCGGAAGCTTTTCTCTTTGGAGATAAAAGTGACACTCACCATATGTAACGCGCCCCCAGGCCATTGCTGTTCCTCTAAATAAAGTCCTGTACTCCTATGCTCTTCCTTTGCCTCCTCTTTTTGAGGCAACCCCGTCTCTAGACATAATAAAAAGCGAACCCGCTGTGCTTGATTAAGCTTAGAATAGGAAAGCCCATGGGGGCTTTCCGCTTCACGACGCTGGGAAGCAGTAAGCGAAGCCAATAGATGTAACACCTGTAGGTTCCAGAGGGGGGCTTCGAACAGTTGAGGATGTACCGAATTCCAGTCTGCTTGCGTTTTGACTTGAAGGTCTTGGGCTACGCGCCTATCCCACAGATAGTACCACTGCTTCTCGCTGAGTTTGCCTAAATGCTGCAAGTCTTCCCAACTCAGCACCGCTTTTTTAGCCTTCCAAAGGCTCATTTTTGTGACGAAGGCTTCTGGGGGTTCATCGCGTAGGTCTCTGCCAATAGAGACGGTTCGGCCACAGAGCATTCCGTGGAAGTAGAGGAACTGATGGGCAAAGGCTTTAGCGATTTGGGTAAGGGCTTGGTAGAGAGTGTAAGTATCTCGGTCCGTGAGGAGGTAGGGCAAAAGAGTGAATTGAGTTGCGGCAAAGTCATCGCAGAAGATGGGCAGTCCACTAAGTTGATGGATGCGTAGAAGGATGAAGGGAAGAAACATGTGGCTTTCCCCACTGCCAGGGAAGGAGAGGAAAGGTTGCTGAAGTTCATTGGGGAGGCCTTCATTAAACTCGACAGTAGCTTGTTGGACAACTGCCTCCGTTTCAGGATCAGGGTTCGTGAAGGGACTGGGGAGATGAGCCTCCCGAATACCGTATATGGCGCCCATCGTATTCAATAAGAACTCACCCTGCGAGGTGATGGTGCATAGGTCTATTCCTCCATTGGCAGCATAAAAGCCCACGATAGCATTTTTCCAGTCTATCGGCTCTGAACGGCCGGGCACACCGACAGCGGAAATCAGCGTTTGAAGATTTTGCGGGAGCGAAGAAAAGGGAACAGCCCTGAAAATATGGCTTGCGTAAGCTTTTGCATCGCCTACATAGGGCACGGCAGAGGTGGAGAGTTCTGCAAGAGCTTGCAGTTCTTCTGGAGTTAGTTGGGCAAGCATCTGACCAAGAGGCGCGACCGCCCATGCAGCAGGAATGGCCTCTCCTATAGGCGTGTGTTGCTTGAATAGAGGGGTATTCGGAACGACATGCATCGTTTGTTGTAAAGCATTCATTGTCGCATCTCGAATGGCATTCATCAGCCACGCCTGGTAGCGTTGTGCGTCGGCAAGCCGAATTGCTTCGCGTTCTTTATCATCCTGGGTCTGATAAAGCAAATAGCTTTTCTTTGCTCTGTCGGTTTCTACTTTCCAAGCCAGTTGCGTTGTCCATGCCAGGCCCTCCATAAAGCGATAGAGGGGTAATTCTTCTACTTGCAGGCAAACCCGCCTTGTGGCAACCTCCGGAGCAATCTGCAAGGTTACCCCGGTAATGGCGGAGACTTGTTTGAGAACATTTTGTAGAGTATCGCTGACGATATGCAGCGTAATAGGGGTGCTCAAACGCGCGTCAACGCGAGGTGTTAGGGCATAGGATGCAGAGGAGGTGGTATTCGAAGATGATGCAGCCTTCTGATCCTGTGCCAGAACGTGCTTGGTAAAAGCGCTTGAGAGCAGAAAGAGAAGGCAGACCAGCGGGATAAAACCTTTCTTCACTTCTTTCCTCCAAATTAGGGTTTCACAGGATGCTGATTTCGGGGCGGTGCCGAAAAGGATTTAGGAATGCCGAGTCCTGGAATCTGACGTACTATTACTTGTGGTGGAAGGGATAGCCCTTGGAATATACCTGTCAAATAGACGATAGTGCCGGGGGGGAGTTGAAAATAGGAATCGGGTAATGAATGGTGAAACCGAAGCGAGAGCAATTTCCATCCTGTACGCATAGGTGGTAGGGAGGAGTTTGGGGGCGGCGTGAAAATGTCCTCTCTACCGCGTTCCAGGTGTGTTTTAGCGTCTACCCAAATTTTGGTGTGCTCCGTAGCGGAATCCCCTGCGGGTTTTTCCTCTTGATAGACGGTACATGGAACTCCTTGTAGGACTTCGGTCCTTATAGGTTGTCCGAGTACCTTTAACTCAGTTGTGGACAGGAAATGAGGAGTGTAGGGCGGGTTAGAATACGTCGATTCTTCAAGCTGAAGGGAGGCGAGCACCTCTTGACGTGTCATAGGGAAGTTGGACATTTGGAGTTGATGCACAAAATCGGTGGGCAGCTGATATTCTTTTATAATAGCCTCCCATCCTTTCACATCTACTAAGTGCCAAAAAGCTAGCCAAGCATGCAAACTGTCGGCTACAGCTGTATTATCCGAACGCCTGGCCCACCAAGGATGGTCCCATGAGAGACCTTTATGGCCTAGTGTGATGTAGGTGCTAGCTAGGAGCTTATCATTGACAAATTGGTCCACACGCAACATGTCGTTTTTGCGCCATATGTGGAAGAGGGTGATGTTGCCCAGTACCTTTTGTTGCACCGTTTCTTCAAAACAGGTGGCATTTTCGGGAGGTACCTTGGTCTGGGCTTGCTCTTTTAAGGGCATACTAACTTGTGGTACAAGCAATACATAGAAGATTGATAACAAAGTGCTTCTTTTGCTCATCTCTTTTTACCTTCCAAATTTCTCCTAAATAAGTGCTGTATTGCTACCGCGAGAGTAGACTCTCGCGGTAGCAAACCACTAGGAGCTAGCTAGAAGCAGCCAGAGTCGTAGGTGTTATAGGGGCCGCAAATATAACCGGTATCTGCATAGTAATATACTGGCCGTTACTGCTATTTGAAAACACCTTTGTATATCCGTCCCAGTAAGCTGTTGTACAGTCTTGCGGATTGCTCACTGTGAATGTCCACGTGAAATAGGTGGTGTTCGAGGGATTGTTCTCCCAGTAGTTTTGGGTGGGGCCTGAGTTGACAGAAGATTGACACCCAACGCCTGTTACGAGCCCTCCGAAGTTATTCGAGGCGGACACTGTAATGTAGTAGGGAGCACCTACGCCGACATCGGCAGGAGGAGCAGGGTTTCCTGATATGGACACGGTGATGGTGTTTTGAGCCTGCACAGGGGGCGTAAGGAGGAGAAGGCAGGCCAGGCCTGCAAGTAGTAGGAAGATAAGGTGGCGGCCGGATCGCCTTTGAATAGAGAGTTGCATTATTCGCTCCTTTCTGGAGCGCTCCTTTCTTCTGCACTTACCAGTATAACATATCCATTTCTATCTTGTCAATAGTCAGTACATGTAGTTAAGAAACTTAGTGCTTTTAGCTCATTTCATATCAGCTTACTGCAAATCCTTTAGTGCTTGTGCATGTGTCTTCTATTGAAAAGAGAGCAGAATAGCTAATCCCTTTCCGAGTCGCAAGTTTGCTTTGTAGTATAGCTTTGATAGAGTCGAGATACTCAGTTTTCCTGTGCAACAGGAACCTTTGGCAATAATCTAGAATTAGATATCAAAAGCCTTCAGGGAGAAGGTAGGACATGCTTTATCGGATCATCTGGGCGACCGCCTGGCTGTTGTTACGTTTCCTCTATGCCCTTTTTGGCGGGTTAAAAATAGAAGGTGCCGAAAACGTCCCTCGAAAAGGAGGCGTGCTCGTTACCCCGAACCACATCAGCGATTCCGATGGCCCTACCGTCTATCTCGCGCTAAAACGCCCCTGCTGGGGCATGGCCAAGTCCGAACTTTTTCAAACACGCTTTCTTCGCTATATCCTGCGTCTATTTCATGCCTTTCCCGTAAAGCGTTACTCTGCAGACCTCGCGGCCTTGCGGCAGGCCGAGGATTTGCTAAAGCAAGGTGAGGCGGTTGTAATCTTCCCGGAGGGCAAGCTGAGTGAGAATGGGCAACTTCAACCCTTCCTGCCGGGGGTGATCTTGGTTGCGGATAGGTCGGGCGCTCCCATCTTACCGGTAGCCCTTATCGGTACAGACCGCCTGCTACCTTATGGAAAACTGATTCCGAGACCGACGCGCAAGCCCGTGGTTGTGCGATTTGGTAGGCCTATCCTCCCGGAGGAGTTGCTGAAGGGGCTGAAAAAGCGCGAACGTTTGGAGGGCGGCGCGGAACGGCTTCGAGCCATCGTGAAGGCGCTGCTTGAAAACCAACCCTATCCATCCTTCACCGAAGATACGCCTGCAAACAAAGAGGAGCCGATGGATGAGAAGGAGCCTTCAAGAGAATCCTCCTCGTAAACCGTCTTCTGGTGCACGGCACCGCTCGCCTATTTTTTTCTGCCAAAAAAGTTTGCCATGGGTGTGACGTTTTCGCCGATTCCTGTGTTATAATAGATGTGTGCGGCGGTAAGCACCGCCTTCGAGCGGCCCCACGCCATTCGGGGCCTAAACCAAGAGTTTTTACAATCGTGTCGAAGGCTACGGGGTGCTCCTAAGAGGAGCTGAGAGCCGGGTGACCCCGGCAACCCTTGGAACCTGATCCGGTTAGTACCGGCGGAGGGAAGCCATGGTAGAAGCATTTCTTCTCCTTTGTTCTCATGGCACCTCCCAGCTCGGTGAAACGATCTGGGAGGTGTTCGTATGTTAGGCCGTCTCTATTTGGTGATCACGCCACGCCCCGGTCAGGGCGAGCCGGAGATTTTGGCACGTGCCGAGGCGGCCCTTAACGGAGGGGTGGATACCCTGCAACTACGCGCCAAAGACTGGGACGCCCTTCCTGTTCTCCAACTCGGCGAGAAACTTCTCTCGCTGTGCCGGCGCTATCGCATCCCCTTTGTGCTCAACGATCGTCCCGACCTCGCCGCGCTGCTTGGGGCCGACGGCGTTCATGTTGGGCAAAGTGATCTAACGCCCCAGCAGGCACGCCGTTTCTTTCAAGGGATCGTTGGTCGCAGCACCCATGCCCCCCAACAAGCGCAAAAGGCCCTTACGGAAGAGGCCGACTATCTCTCTATCGGGCCGATTTGGGAAACGCCAACCAAGTTAGGGCGCCCCGCAGCAGGGCTAGAGTATGTGCGGTGGGCTGCTCAAAACCTTCCTCAGAAAACCGTTTGGTATGCCATAGGAGGCATCCAGCCTACAAACCTTCCCCAAGTACTTGAAGCGGGCGCACGACGCATTGTTGTGGTGCGGGCCATCTACGACGCAGAAAGCCCGGAAAAAGCGGCCCGTGCTTTGAAGGAGGAACTCGAAAAATGGTCTACGTGAACGGAGAACCACGCCAAGCCGCTGGCAAGACTCTGGAGGAGTTGTTGAAAGAGCTTCAGCTGAATCCGCAACTGGTTGCCGTTTTGGTAAATGAGACCGTTTACCCGCGCGGCAAACTGCCTACAGAGCCTTTGAAGGAAGGCGATGTGGTTGAGATAGTGACGTTGATGCAGGGAGGGTAGAGGCCTGGAGATTAGGCCTCACCTGCTAAGGAGGAGATCGTGGCCGATTTACTTGTTATCGCTAACCAGACCTTCAAAAGTCGCCTCATCGTGGGCACGGGGAAATATCGCGATCGGGGCGTTATGCGAGAAGCCTTGGAGGCCTCCGGTGCCGAGATGGTTACCGTCTCTATTCGGCGTGTAGAGATCGGCGCTCCGGGGCATCAGGGACTGCTGGAGGAGGTGATGGGCAAATACCGCCTACTGCCCAACACGGCCGGGGCGAAAACGGCCGAAGAGGCGGTTCGCATCGCCCGACTTGGTCGCGCCCTAACCGGCGAGAACTGGGTGAAACTTGAGGTGATCCCCGACCCGCTGTACCTGCTGCCCGATCCGTTGGAAACCTATCGCGCCGCCGAGATTCTGTTGCAGGAGGGGTTCGTTGTACTTCCCTACATCGGCCCCGACCCGGTGCTTGCGACGAAACTCAGCGCCATCGGCTGTGCCACGGTCATGCCGCTGGCCGCCCCCATCGGATCGGGGTGGGGAGTAAAGACCCGAGCGTTGATAGAGGTGTTTCTGCGTCTGCACGATCGGCTTCCACCTATCGTGGTAGATGCCGGCTTAGGGCTTCCCTCGCATGCTGCCGAGGTGATGGAGTTAGGTGCCGATGCTGTGTTGGTGAATACGGCTATCGCCGAGGCGCAAGACCCCGTGGCGATGGCTGCCGCCTTTCGCATGGCCGTGGAGGCGGGGAGAAAAGCCTACCTGGCCGGGCCTATGACCGCGCGCGAGACCGCAAGCCCAAGTAGCCCCGTGGTAGGCGTGCCACTAGTACAACCGGAGACACCGGTATGAGCGAGGTGAATGCTTTGCAGTCAATGTTACCGGAGGCGTTCTCTCGCCCTCATGAGGTGATCGTCATCGGTGGTGGCATTATCGGAAGCCTCATCGCCTATACCCTTCGTAGGGCTGGTGCTGAGGTGGTGATGCTCGATGCCGGCTTTGATGGCGAGGCTACTCGTGCTTCCGCCGGCATGCTGGCTCCCTATCCGGAAGGCCTAGCCGGCGAACTCCTCGAGTGGGCGGAGGAGAGCCTTGCGCTCTACCCGGCTCTGGTTGCAGAGCTTCAGGAACAGACCGGCATTGCCGTGCCTTTCTCGTTAGAAGGAACCGGCCTCGTTATGTCGGGGGGTGGAGACCGTCTATCTGTATGGCCATCATTGGCCTCGCTAAACCTGCAAGGCCGCTCCTATCCGGGCGGTTATGTGCATCCATTGCGCTTGAAAGAGGCGTTGTGGCAGGCCTTTCAACAGATGGGCGGGCAGGTGCTTCGCGCCGAAGCTCTGTTTGTGAATAAAGGGAGGGTGGAGACCGATAAAGGGGCTTTACTTGGCTCCCATATCGTCTTGGCAACCGGCGCTTGGTCGGGGCGTTTCGGGTTAGAGGTGCAGCCGTTGAAGGGTGAAGCGATGTGGCTCGATGCGCCACCCCCGACCATTCCACTCTTTCTAGAAGAGGGCTATCTCCTGCCACGGGATGGAGGACTTTACGTGGGGGCTACCCAACGGGAAGGGTGGCATCCTGGGGTAGACCTCATCGGGCTTCAATGGCTTATTTCCCTTGTACGCAACCATTTTCCACATCTCGAAACGGCCTCTATAAAGGCCTTTCTCTGGGGCTATCGCCCTATGGGGACGTTGCAGGTAGGGGAGATCGCTTCGGGCATTTATGCCGCCACGGGGCACGGGCGCAATGGAGTGCTGCTGGCCCCGGCAACAGCACAACGTATTGCAAAATCAATTTTGGGGGTTTCCCCAAGGAGGAGCAGAGAATGACGCAGTTAGAGGCAGCCAAAAAAGGCCATATTACCGAACAGATGGCCTATGTGGCGGAGCGCGAGGGCGTTTCGCCGGAGTTTGTTCGTGAACAGGTAGCCGCCGGACGGGTGGTTATTCCGGCCAACCCAAACCACACAACTCTCAGCCACTTCACCGCCATTGGCGAAGGGATGCGGGTAAAAATTAATGCGAACCTGGGCACCTCCTACGACTATGTTCACCCGGACGAGGAGGTGGAAAAGGTAAAAGTGGCCATTCAGTATGGTGCCGACACGGTGATGGACCTCTCCACGGGCGGAGATATCGCCGCCATTCGGCAGAAAACCCTTGAAGCCAGCACCGTTCCCCTCGGCACCGTGCCCATCTACGAGGCCGAGTTTCGTGCGGCCAAACGCAAAAGCTTCTTCGATATGACCGCCGACGAACTGTTTGAGGTTATCGAGGAGCACGGGAAGTCTGGGGTGGACTACATCACCGTGCACTGCGGGGTGACCCGCGAGGCGTTAATGCGCTATCAAAACACACATCGCACCACGGGCATTGTGTCGCGTGGTGGTGGACTTTTAGCCGCCTGGATGCTGAAGCGTGAGGAGGAAAACCCGCTTTGGGAGCGCTTCGACGATCTGCTTGATATCGCGCGAACCTACGATATGACCCTCTCTCTAGGGGATGGGCTTCGGCCCGGCTCGCTCGAAGATGCCACCGATCGCCCTCAGATTCAAGAGCTTCTGCTTATTGGGGAGCTTGTGGAGCGCTCCCGAAAAGCGGGAGTGCAGGCGATGGTCGAGGGGCCTGGGCACATTCCTCTTAACGAGATACAGACCAACGTGCAGATACAGAAAAAACTCACGCGGTATGCCCCGTTCTACATTCTAGGAATGCTGCCCATAGATACCGGTGCGGCGTTTGATCACATCGTGGGCGCCATCGGTGGGGCGGTGGCCGGTTGGCACGGTGCCGACATGCTTTGCTACCTTACACCTGCCGAGCATTTGGGGTTGCCCACGGTGGAACATGTGAAGGAGGGGGTCATCGCCTTTAAGCTGGCCGCCCATATCGCCGATGTGGCACGCGGCAACAAGGCCGACTGGGAGCGCAACCGCCAGATGAGCGAGGCACGGTATCGGCTCGACTGGCAGAAACAGTTCGAGTTGGCCCTCTTCCCCGAAGAGGCACGGGCTATGTACGAAGCACGCGGAACGAAAACCAAAGCCTGCAGCATGTGTGGGCCCTTCTGCCCCATGAACCTCGTCGAGGTGGTAATGCGTGGACGGCGCGGCGCTGCCAAGGAAACGCTGCTGCCGTTGGAAGAGGCCCTAGAGGCAGAAATCACCGCGTAAACCATGCCCGTTCCCTCCGCGCTCACCATTGCCGGCTCCGACTCGGGAGGCGGAGCCGGCCTTCAGGCCGATCTGAAAACCTTCGAGCGCTATGGCGTTTATGGCATGAGTGCCGTGACGCTCGTCACCGCTCAGAACCGAAGACGCATGGGGCAGGTTTTTCTGCTCCCGTCCGATCTTGTGGCGGCGCAGATAGAATGCGCTTGGGAGGAGTGTGCCCCTGGTGCCATAAAAACCGGGGCTTTAGGAAGCAAGGCCATCGTTGAAGCCGTTGTGCATGCCCTGAAGAGTCACCATCTGCCTCCTCTCGTAGTGGACCCTGTGCTTGTAAGCAGCAGCGGGAGAAAACTTTTGGAACCCGACGGAATCGAGGCGCTGGTAACGCAGCTCTTTCCGCTGGCGACCCTCATTACGCCCAACCTATTGGAGGCGGAGGTGCTGCTGCAACGCGCCATCTCGGCGGATGACGAAACGCAGATGTGGGAAGCGGCCCATGCTTTAAAACGTTTCGGCCCCAAAGCCGTTTTGTTGAAAGGAGGGCATGCTTCGGGGCCGGAAGCGGTAGATTTTCTTTTAGATGGACAAACGTGCCATCGTCTCGCTCTGCCTCGGCGTGTCGGTGCAGAGCTACATGGGTCGGGTTGCCTGCTCTCGGCGGCCATCGCTGCGCGGTTGGCCTGGGGCGATTCGCTGCACAAGGCGGTGGAAGAGGCCAAGGGCTACGTTTTCCGTCAGATAGAAAACATCCTCTTTCCCTTCTCTGCCGCTTCAGAGAGCAACTCGCTATAGGTTGCTGTAGTCGGTTACCGAGCGTTGGTAAGGGTAGACCTGCACGCCGGTAGTGTGGAGGTAAGCGATGGCGCGTTGCACCTCGTTAAGGGGGCCGGAAAGATCCACTTCAAAATACCCTCCTTCTTCCTCATCGAAGGCGGCCCGCACGATGTTCACCACCACATCAAAGTCTTTCCCAACCCGATAGAGCAGGGGAGCGCGGTTCTGTTCCGCGGCCACCGTGGCGATTCGCACCCGAATGGTGACAGATTGCGACACGGTGGTTTCCGGTGGCTGTGGTAGGGTGGAGGGAACCGGCAGATTCTCTCCGCTTTCTCCAGGCATCAGCCCTAGCGCATGCAGGTAGGCTTTGGCCTGGGTAACCTCATTTTGCGAGCCTTCTATATCTACCGTTAGGCAGGCAACCTCTTCGGTTATCCGCGCGCGTCGAATATGGGTAACCACGTGGAAGAGACGCCCAAGTCGCCAAAGCAAGGGACGCTGGGCCATCTCTCCGGTGGCCGTGAGATTCACGGTAACAACAGGCATGGTTCGATCTAAGTGCTCCTCGAATTTCTCGCTCTGTTCAAACGCAACCTACGTCCCGATGCGCGCTCCGCACTCTGCACAGAACTTCGCGCCTTCCGGAATTTTGGCATGGCACTGGGGGCAGGTTGTTTGGGTGCTTAGGGGCTTGCCGCATTCCGGGCAGAACTTGCCACCCTGCACTGCGGAGCCGCAGTGGGGGCAGGTGACGGTGGCATGGGCGGTAAGGTTGATGTCGGCAGTAAGGTCTTTCTCTTGAAGTTTGGAGTATATCTGATCCTTCACCACCCGAGCTTGTGCGCTCGCCAATTCCTCTTCCTCCACGGGGGCGCACTGCTTACAAAGCCCACGGGCTTCGTTCCAGCAGACCTCTTTACAAACCCATCGGCCACAGCGTCGGCACTGGTTGAAGAGCGGCTTGATCTCTTGGACTGCCGTTTGCAGCGCCGCATCGTGCGCCTTGCCGCCCACGGCGCGTTGGACACTGTAGGCCGAATCGCCTGCCCGACTCAGGATTCCACCGAAAAGTCCCCCTGCTGCCCGCAGCGCATCGCCCATAAGGCCGAGCTTGTTTGGCTCGTAAGTTGACATGAAGCCGTTGTGGCAGTGGTCGCAGTAGAATCGAAACTGAAAACCTTGATCGGTCGAAAGATCGTCGTAGTTCTGTACGAACTCTATAACACCCATTGCATGTCCTCCTAGAAACGTTTTTTTGATAGATAGATTGAGAGGCACTAGCCTCCGGCGATGGCCGGGACGATGGAAACGGAGTCGCCATCGTTAACGGGGGTATCTTTCCCTTTTAGGAAGCGAATATCCTCCTCGTTTACATAGATGTTTACAAAGCGCCGAATATCTCCGTTTTCATCTACAAGCCGCTCGGAAATACCTGGAAACTGCCTTTCCAGGTCTTCGATAAGCGTTGCGATCGTGCCGGGGGCCGCAGTCACCGTATCCACGTCGCCGGTATAGCGGCGCAACGGGGTCGGTATTAGGACGGTTACAGGCATAGACAATTCACTCCTTACTAATGAGATGTACGAAAAAGAGGCGCCGTAGAACGGCGCAACTCCACCTGAAAAGGTGTTACCCTATAAGGCTTCCAAAATTCAAATGCGCCATCACGAGGTGGTCGCCAAAAGCTTTTCGGTTTTCAGGGCGGCCTCAAGCGAGTTCAGGTTTGGTTCGATGGGGATGGTGTGTCCTACCCGTCCCATCACGGCCTCCTGGGTTTTGAGGCCATTGCCCGTGATGGCGATCACCACCACATCGTCTTTGCCGAATCGGCCCTGTTCCGCCAGTTTTTTCGTCACCGAAACGGTAACG
>NZ_DATGLN010000085.1:0-4691 GCF_035294165.1 Chthonomonas sp. | reverse complement strand
TAGGGCAGCTCCAAGATTATTCCAAGCCGCCAAATCGTGCGGATCAAGCTCTGTAAGGCGTTGATAGGCATGTGCCGCTGCCGAGTAGTTCCCAATTTTATATTCAACAAACCCAACGAGCCGCAGCGTTTGCAGATCATCGGGACGAAGGCTTAAAGCATGTTGCAACACAGGCGCCGCTTGCGCATAGCGACCGAGATGCACCAAAGTGATGCCGTAGTGGAGATAGGTGCGAAACGATTCGGGCTTCAAAGCCAGCGCCTTCTGGAACTGAGGAATAGCTAAGGTATACTCCCCCATCTCGTCTAAGGCTTCGGCATAGGTTTCCCGCAGAGCATAATCGTTGGGTTCCTGCGACACGGCATCGGCAAAGGCAATGCGTGCTTGTCTCCATAGGGCACCGGCACGATCTAGATTGTGGGCTGCCTGTGCCTTACGGGCCATTTTCTGCAACGCCAGACCGAGATTGAGGGCATACGTGGCGTTATGGGGGTCGCACCGGTGCGCCCGTGTGTAAGCCTGCACGGCCGATGAGAGATTCCCGGCCGCCTCCAGAGCGACGCCATAGTTGTTTTGCACTTCAGGATCGTTTGGGTCTAGGCCGGCCGCATGGCGGTAAGCATCTACCGCCTTGGCGTACTCCTTGATCTCAAAGTAGACGCTGCCGAGATCGTAGTAGGCGCTCACAGATTTCGGGTCAATGGCAACAGCGCGCTGAAATTCGCCGATGGCATCGGCATAGCGTTTCAAACCATCGTAGGCGTTTCCGAGGTTGATATGGGTTTCGGGCTGGTTAGGCTGAAGTTGTGCAGCCCTCTTGAGAGGCTCTAGAGCACCTGCATAGTCTCGTCGGCGAAGGGCAATCAGCCCTAAATAGGTGAGGACGCTCACGTTGTTAGGATCGGAGGCATTAAGACGACGGAAAATCGCTTCCGCATCGTCGAGCTTACCGGAATTGAAGAGCGTAACCGCATGTTGAAAGCTCTCTTCTAGAGACGTCGAGGTGCCTGCATGAGGGACCGAGGGCTGCGTCCGCGAGGGACTTACCTGACCGAACGCTCCCATAGGCGCCAGCACAAGGCCTAAAAACAGACATGCTAAAGGCCCTTGCCGTGACAAAAAAATGGATCTATCTCCTCTCATCGAAGATGCTCACCCTCGCCTAGACCACACGTGTCATTCGCTCGATCTGCGGATCGGTAAAAATATCAAACTCATCTCGGCTTGTCGTCGAGAACTCGCTGACAACCGCTCCCTCCTCACCGGCCTGAAACCAGTGCAATGTGTTGGGAGGAATGGTGTACTGCTCACCGGGGCGCAGCACGATCTCATGCCAAACGGTGTAGTAAGGCTCTCGACCCTTTGGCGGCACGGCGCGAGGTTGTGGAGTGGGTTCACCGGGAACGTAGAGATAGACTTCGCCCCACCGACAGCGGAACGTCTCCTCCTTCCCCGGATCGCTCCCTACCGGCGGGTGACGATGTTCGGGACACGTTTGATGCGGAAATAGCACCAACTCCTTTGCACAGCAACGTGAGGTGTTTACATAGGTAATCAGTTCGAGGCCAGTATGCTCGAGATCGCTTAGCCCGAAATCGGCCACCTCAATGCGCTCCTGTTCCTCTGGAGTGAGAACGATACCGGCGCGAGAAAAGTACTCAAGGGCTTGCCGTCGTGCCTCCATAAGCTGCTGTTTCGTGATCATCCCTAGCCCTCCTTCGCTCTACGGCTCCTTCAATGGTTTCTAAGAGCCTGTTCGCATGGCAGCCCAAAGTGACGATTTCAAACCACTGCCCTTTAGAATCTTACCTCACAAGCAGGGTGTTCTAGCAGGCGCCCCCTCCGCCCCCAGGCTCCCTCCGTAAGGAGATCGTCCCTAGATAAGCCTTTGGATACAGACCACCTTTGTCTCCGTCATCTCTTCTATGGCGAAACGCACCCCTTCACGCCCTAACCCGCTCTGCTTACGGCCGCCATAAGGCATGAGATCGGAACGAAAAGTGGGCACCTCGTTGATCATCACCGAACCGGCCACAATCGCGTTTGCGGCACTTAGGGCTTCCTCAATATCTCGCGTATAGATGCCGGCATTCAGGCCATAAGGCGTTGCATTGGCCATGGTAATGGCCTCGGCTAATGTGTCGAACTCGATAAGCAGCGTAAGTGGGGCAAAGGCCTCGTTGATAGCAATCGGCATGTCTTGCCGAACATCGGTGAGGAGGGTCGGTTCAAAAGCGGAAGGGCCAAGGCGTTTGCCTCCGATTGCTGCTCTGGCCCCGGCCTGCACAGCCTCCTGCACCGCTTTCTCCACGCGATCGCACGCCTCTTTAGAGATAAGCACGCCCACATCGGTTGCCTCATCGAGCGGATCGCCCAACCGAAGCCGACGAATGCCAGCGATGAGCTTTTCGAGAAGCACGTCGCGGACCGTGCGGTGTACCAAAATGCGTTGAACCGAGATACATAGCTGACCCGCTACCGCATAGCCTCCTCGCACAATGGCCTCTGCAGCCCGATCGATATCGGCGCTTTGGGTTACGATCACCGGGCTGTTGCCGCCTAGCTCTAAGGCCACACGCTTATACCCGGCCCGTGCAGGCAGGCCCATTCCAACTTCACGACTTCCGGTAAAGGTAAGAAAACCGACGTCCGGATGCGTTACCAAAGCGTCGCCGGCCTCTTCACCATAGCCGGTTACCACCTCCAAAGCGCCCTCAGGAAGCCCTGCCTCTTGCAGAACCTCTGCAAGGCTCAGCGCGTTGAGAGGGGTCTGTTCTGCAGGCTTTAACACCACGCAGTTCCCCGCAGCTAGGGCCGGCGCGACCTTGTGCGCTGCCAAGGCAAGGGGCACGTTCCATGGCGTAATGGCGCCAACAATGCCCACCGGCTCACGAAGAAAGAAACCTATATGGTTTTCTCCGTTTGGGAAAGCATCAAAAGGCAAAGTCTCTCCGTGTAGACGGCGGGCCTCCTCTGCGGCATATTCAAAGATGGCCGCCGCCCTTGCCACTTCGGCTCGCGTCTCGCGAATGGTTTTTCCCGTTTCTTGCGTGATGAGCCGGGCGAAGGCCTCAGCGCGTTCTTGTAGCAGCTGCGCCGTTTTCTTGAGAATGGCAGCACGACGATGCAACGGCATGTGGCGCATCGTCGGCAGGGCCTCCTTCGCACGACGCACCGCCGCATCTATCTCGGCGGCACCCCCACGCGGCACCCTCCCCACACACGCCCCCGTATAGGGGTTGATCACCTCAATGGTTTCCGACATAGCCATGGCTCCTTCGCAACTTCGTTAACGTAGAGAGGCTTCTCCTTTCTGAAGAAGCTGCAGGGTTCTACCCTTTCGGTACGTCGGGGAGAAGAGGTTCGTTCTGTTGTTGGAAACGCCTCTCGTCGTTTTGAAGCTATCGGAGATGAAACAGAATGGGACTAGAGAAGAGGGCTGAACACAGTGACCCCCTCCCTAGCCCCTAGAACTTTTTTGCTCAATACGAAGGCACAAGCGCGTTTAAGCGATGCGCTGGCTCCTTTTACGCGATTTGGTAGGGCTGGGCACCGCACCGACAGGCCTTTCGGAGCCGGTGAGATTTTTCAGAATCTCCTCCATAATATGGTGCTTTGTGCTATAACGCTCGTCTTGTACGATCACCTGCTTGCCCACGCGCGTTAATGGGTTGATAACCAGAGGGCCGAGCAGATTGGCCGTCATCTCACGAGGGCGCCCTGGTGGAACCGTCACCACCGCAAAAACCAACGCCGGTATCTCCGGTGTAAGCCCCAAGAAACGGGCATCTTGATCTGAGATCGTGGGTGTATAGTCCGGTCGAAAGATTCCCGGCTGAATAATAGGGAAGGCAAGGGCAGGCTCGTCTAGCGACTGCAGCCATCGCAACACACCTTGATCGTCCGTACAGACCACCGTATACCGTGTGAACATCTCGAAGCCGATAAGCCCTTCGGGAAAGGTGAGCACCAGATCGGATGCAACCTCCAATGTGCCGAAGCGTGTCGTCTCGACCCGAAAGGTAGCAGGGGCTATACCCGTTGTGCACGCATCTTGAGCGACCTCTTGCCCCTCCGTCGAAACACTATATATTTCACCATTATGAACCTGTTTGTCGAGTACCATAACCATCTTTTTTCACTTTCATTTAGAATAAGGTTCTTAGGCCTACCTGAGAAAATCCAGCAGGCTATACTGGTAGGCATGGGCTGTGGCCATTAACGCCGCCTGATAGGCCGTTTGGGCGGTCTGTAGGTCTACCATGCCCTTAGCCATATCGGTGTCCTGCACTTGAGCGAGCAGGCTGGTATTGCCGATAGAGACCTGTGAGTTTCGCAGTTTCTCTCCGTTCAACATGTCTATCTTGGCGCCGACCCCCGCGCGCACGCTTAGCAGATTGCCCAATTGCGTATCTATGTTGGCCACATCCACGTTGGAGACGGTGGAGAGTTGCCCGTTTGCAATGTCGTTTTGCAGCGACCTCAGGGTATTCAGAATCGGCATAAACACCTGGTCACCGGTAACGTTGATCGTCACCGATTCCCCCACATTGACATCGAGGCTAATGTCCCCATCTCCGGTGGCTGCCGAGCCGCCGGAATATACAAACCCCGAAGGGGTTTGCGCGAGAGGCGCCGTTTTCGTGCGCTGACCGGCAAAAATGTAGCGCCCCTCATAGCTGCTGTTCCCC
>NZ_DATGLN010000084.1:0-3754 GCF_035294165.1 Chthonomonas sp. | reverse complement strand
GGAGATGATAAGCCCTGCGGGGTCATCGGCGGCGGAGTTGATGCGCAGTCCGCTAGAGAGTTTTTGGATGCTGCTAGCGACGGCATCGGAGACTTGGTTTAGGTTGTAAAGGGCGCCTAGCGCCGTTACATTGGTGTTGAGATTCAACATTTTGTCGTGTCAATTCCTCCCTGATGGGTTAGATGGCGGCATCCTGCCGCGATATTTAAGGCTGGCTTTTGAAGATGAGGAAGGTTCTTTGCCCGCCCACGTCTTTCTTATTCCATAAACCCCTGTCAGTTTTAACATAGTTTTTTTGCGGATACGATGGGGTATAATGGGGTGTTCAAGGAACGGTCTTATAGGAGGAGTTCGATGATTTCGGAGGCGAAGCCAGAACTTGTTAGCACTAAGCACGGCGGCGCGATTTTGCGTCGCCGGAGGAAGGGCTTTGTCTCTTAGGAAGGCTCTACTCTTTAGCAAACGCGCCGCTTCCGAAAGCTTTCGGAAGCGGTTTTTTGTTTCTTTACCTTACATCGTCGTCGAGGAGGAATAGGTATGAAAGACGAGACAAAATATGACGATCTTTATCGCTTACGGCATAGCGCAGCTCACCTCATGGCTCAGGCTGTGGGCGAGCTGTTTCCGGGTGTGAAATATGCCATTGGCCCGCCCATTGAGGATGGATTCTATTACGATTTCGAGCTGCCCCGCCCTATTCGAGAAGAGGATTTGGAGCGGATCGAGGAAAAAATGCGTGAAATTGCCGCACGCGATCTCCCCATTCAACGCGAGGTGCTTCCTCGCGAGGAGGCTATAGAGCTTGAAAAACGCCTGGATCAACCCTACAAGCTCGAGCTGATCCGCGACATTCCAGAAAATGAGGAGATATCGTTCTACCGTCAAGGAGATTGGATAGACCTCTGTCGCGGGCCTCACGTGGAGTCGACGGGGAAGTTGAAGCACTTCAAGCTCCTGCATACGGCGGGGGCTTACTGGCGTGGCAACGAAAAGAACAAGATGCTTACCCGCATCTACGGCACGATCTGGCCGACCGAGGAGGAGTTAAAGGACTACTTACATCGGTTGGAGGAGGCCAAGAAACGAGATCATCGCGTTTTGGGTAGAGAATTAGGCCTCTTTATGTTCTCACACGAGGTGGGGCCGGGGCTGCCTTTGTGGCTTCCGAAAGGTGCTGTTCTTCGGGAAACGCTTATGGAGTTCATGAAGGCCGAACAGACGCGACGGGGCTATTTGCCGGTGGTGACCCCTCATATCGGCAATGCACGCCTCTATGAACGCAGTGGCCACCTACAAACCTACAACTCCAAAATGTTTCCATTGATGCGCGGAGAGGAGGAGGATGAGACCTATGTTCTCAAGCCGATGAACTGCCCGCATCACATCATGATCTACGCCTCTGAGCTACGCTCCTATCGCGATCTGCCCCTTCGCCTCGCCGAATTCGGAACTGTCTATCGCTACGAGCAGAGCGGGGAGCTAACCGGCCTGTTGCGCGTGCGTGGCTTCACGCAGGACGACAGCCATCTCTTTGTAACTCCGGAGCAGCTCAAGGAAGAGTTTAAGGGCGTGGTAGACCTCATGCTCTACACGCTGCGCCGCCTGGGCCTTGAAGAGTATCGCGTTCGAATCGGCGTGCGTGACCCCAAAGACGACAAGTACATCGGTTCCGATGAGAATTGGGAGGCCGCCCAACGCGCCATCATCGAGGCGGTGCAAGACCTCGGCATGGATTATGAGATCGCCGAGGGAGACGCTGCCTTCTACGGCCCGAAACTCGACCTTATGGTGCGCGATGCCCTACGCCGTGAATGGCAGATGGGCACGGTGCAGGTGGATTATAACCTGCCGGAGCGCTTCGAACTGGAGTATGTGGGCGAGGACGGTCAACGGCATCGGCCTATCATGATTCATCGTGCACCTTTCGGCTCCTTAGAGCGTATGGTGGGGCTTTTACTGGAGCACTACGCCGGTGCCTTTCCCTTCTGGCTGGCCCCGCAGCAAGTCGCTATTATTCCTATTGCCGATAGGCATTTGGAGTACGCACAGCGCGTTCGCGCCCGCCTTCAGGAAGCAGGCTTCCGCGTTGAGATAGACGGTCGCAACGAGAAGATGGGCAAGCGCATTCGCGACGCCGAGGTGCAAAAGGTACCCATTATGCTTATCTGCGGCGACAGAGATGTGGAGGCCCAAACGGTGAGCATCCGCAAGCATGGGGAAGGCGACCTCGGTGCGCGCTCCATTGAGGCCACCATCGCCTATCTTAAAGAGCTTCAGGAGGGTTAAACGGCTCTGGAGGGGTGTTGGCGAGACGAGCAAACTCTTCAAGAGAGAGCGTTTCGCCGCGCCTCTCCGGTGCGATGTTGGCCGCTGAAAGCCATGCGGCCACACGCGCACGATCGTTTGGAAGCCCGATCTGCGGAGCTGCAGCGAGGAGAGCCTTCAAAAGGGTTTTGCGACGTTGGCCGAAAGCGGCGTGCACAATGGCGAAAAAGCGCTCCTCGTTATTTACCTGCAGCGTGCTTGGTGAAACCGGCACCATCCTTAAAATCGCCGAGTTAACCTCCGGTTGTGGAAAGAAAACCGTGCGCGGCACTACACCGGCGATCTCGGCCGTCGCATGATACTGCACAAATATCGAGAGCGAGCCGTAATCTTTACTCCCCGGTTTGGCAACAATCCGTCGGGCAAACTCCTCTTGTACGAGCAGGATAATCTGACGGAATCGGTTTTTACGAGAGAGCAACCTTTCCACTATGGGCGTGGAGATGGCATAGGGAATGTTGGCGACCGCCGAGCCGATGCCCCCGATGCCGAATGCTATATCGAGAAGAACATCGAGGTCTAACTCGAGAAAATCGGCAAAAACAAGGCGTACGGTGGGATAGCGGGCAGCAATGGCCTGTAGGGGCGGCTTGAGCCGCGAGTCGATCTCGACGGCAGTTACTCTCGCCCCGTGTTCGGCCAGGGCCTGGGTGAGAGACCCAAAGCCGGCGCCGATTTCAAGCACCGCCTCGTCGGGAAGAAGACCGGCGACGAGGAGAATGCGCTGCAGCGTGTTGCGATCGAAAAGAAAGTTCTGTCCTAATCGCTTACTGGGATGAATGTGGTGCTCGTGTAGCCAAGCCCGCAGGGCGTTGAGCGAGGTAGGCTGAAAATCCGCTGGATGCATGAGGAAAGAAGTCGCCGGGACTGCTGCCGAGTGGTCGTAAGCCATTTCGGCCCCGACGACCTTATTTTCTCAGTTTAGAATGTGGACGCGCACGTGATGCATGTCCCGAATGTGGGCGATATTGTGCAACGAGTCGATGCAGAGGTCGATTCGGTTGCCCTTGATGGCGCTGCCGATGTCGGCGGCGATGGCATAGCCGTATCCCTCAATGTAGAGGCGTGTGCCTAAGGGGATATAGTGGGGGTCTACGGCCACGACCCCGTACCCACATTTGATGCCGGTGCTTGCGCGCCCGGTAGCGCTGCCCTCGTGAGGGTAGTAGTAGGTAGCGTTCATAATGAGAACGCGCCTACCGGAAAAGTAGCCGCGTGAGGCAAGTCTGGCGGCTATGCCTACCTGAACCACTTCCGGAACGGGCTTTTTGAGGATACGCTCTGAGATGAGCGTCCTTTTCATTTCGGTGCCGTTTGGCCGAAGCCAGATGCGGTAGGTCACCTCTTTTTCGCCTTTCACTCCACCACGCAAAATACGACTGGTACCGCTTCGCAGCAGAGAGGTCGGCTTCCTGAGGGTGGGATAGGG
>NZ_DATGLN010000083.1:0-2196 GCF_035294165.1 Chthonomonas sp. | reverse complement strand
GCGTCAATTTATCGCCTATAAAGCGGAGGCGGCAGGAGTGCCTGTTGTGTTGGTTGACCCGCGCAACTCGTCTCGCACTTGTTCTGTATGCGGACATTGCGCCAAAGCCAACCGTAAGAGCCAGAGCAGCTTTCGATGTCAGCAGTGTGGCTTTGAGGCGAATGCTGATTTCAATGCGGCGGTAAACCTCAAGGCACGGGGCGAAAGTTCAGACGCCCTATTGTGTCGGTCGGAGGCACACGCTTCCAACCAGGCGCAAGCCCCTGTGCTTTAGCCAGGGGTATCTGACTATTTCCGAAAAGCCCCTTTCGACCTCTCACTCCTCCAGGATAGACGGCCGTAGCAGTAAAGCCCTCGACAAAAAAATCCCCGACCTTTACAGGCCGGGGTACTACTAGGAGAGAGTGTCGCGGCGCATTCGCGGAGCCGCTTCGATTCTATAATAGCCGCCGAAGGTTAAGAACGTGTTAACAGAACAATAAATTTCGATTAAGACCACCCATCGGCATCGCTCGTTCTCTACATCTCTGGCGAATGTGCCCTATGACGACTAACCCACAGAAACAGCGGCACCGCCATGAGCTGTGTACCCATGCAAAACACAATAACCCCAACCAGGGAACGTTCATAGAGAAAGCCCATCAGGGCGCTGCCCAAAAACCAAAATATGCCATAACTTGCCGTAAACAGCCCGAATGCAGAGGCGCGGCGCTGCGATGGCACCATCGGCGTAACCGCAGCCGGAATGATCGACTCGTGAACCCCCATACCCATCCCCCAAATGGCCGCACCTAGCAGCGCCATCCAAAATCCACCGAGAAACACCAAAGGGGCAAACAGCGATGCTACTATCGTGAGGCCAACCAGCACCGGAAACCCATACCGGTCGAACAAACGCCCAAACACTAAGGAAGCCCCACCACTCACGGCCATGGCCACCGCATAAAAAATAGGGATCAGTGTAGACGACACACTGTGCTCCCGCGCAAAGTGATAGGCGATCAACGAGTAGTCGGCAAAGCCAACGGCAACCAGAGCTGCCCCTACAAGGTAGACCCAAAACGCGCGAGAGTAAGGCGTAGGCGGGCCCGAATCGGTGAAAGCCGGTTCGAGGTCTTGCGGCTTAGGGTAGAGTAGACGAGCGATCCACACAAAACTCAGGGTAATGAGCGCCGGCACCAACAGCACGGCGAAAGCCTCGTGATACTTTCCACCATGGGCAAGCACCACAGCGATGACCAGAGGCCCGCATAAAGCGCCGAACTGATCGCACGCCTCATGGACTCCGAAAGTCCATCCGTAGCCGCCCACGTGCTTTGCGGCATGAGAGAGCATTACATCGCGTGGAGGGTTGCGAATGGCACGGCCTACCCGCTCCAGCACGATCAGAACCGCCGCCGCCTGCCAACTTCCCGTTAGCGCTAAGGCCGGCACCGAGATCATTTGAACGATATACCCGAAGATGGTGATAGGCCAAAAACGGCCGGTGATGTCGGCCAAGCGACCGGAGAAGAAACGCAGGGTGTAGCCGCACAGCTCTCCCAAACCGGCAACGGTACCTACAATGAAGGCGCTGGCACGTAGCGTTTCCAGATAGGGGCCGGTAATGCTACGTGCGCCTTCATAGGTGAAGTCAGCAAAGAAGCTTAGCACGCTTATTAACAGCACGAACCGCAATGCCACACGACGCATGTCCGCTGGCGGCGAGGTGGAATCGGTGGATGGCAAGGTAGGCTCTTCCTTGATAGCTTAATGGGAAATTCAGGTGATCGGCTCTCTTTATTTCTCTCTACAGTTTACCATTGGAGGGGCCGGCATGTACACACGTGATATCATACGATTGAAGGCAGCACCTTTGTGGCCTCATCATCCTTGAGGTCGAAACAACGGTAAGAGAAGAACACGGAAGAGGAAAAAAACGACAGGGAATCGGCAGAAAGACAATCGCGTGACGACGGCTTGTGTGGGCTCTGCAGAGTGTGTTTTACGCAACACTCGAGCAGGGATATCGACTTTAGGTATATGGTGTTAGGCTAGAGAGGCTGAAATGGGTTTTTCAGCGTTCCTCTCCACCCCACACACCCAACCCTTAGAAAGGAGGTGATCCAGCCGCACCTTCCGGTACGGCTACCTTGTTACGACTTCGTCCCCCTCGCTCCCCACACCTTCGGCGGCTAGCTCCCCTTACGGGGTTGC
>NZ_DATGLN010000082.1:0-35980 GCF_035294165.1 Chthonomonas sp. | reverse complement strand
TAAAGCCTTTCGGCCCTATTTGGTTGAATGGGATAGGTCGGAAGCCCATATGGAGAGCGGGAGAACGAGGCAGGAGTTCAAAACCCCGTTTTTCGGGGGCCAGAGGGTCTAAAAAGCCCGGATCGGTGGTCACCAAATTGTTTTGAACGGTAACGATATGGTCATTCATGCCGTCGAGCCATTGTATCCAGGTTCCACCGACGCAAATGTTATGAGTGATCGTGTTGTATTTCGGCACGGCCGGGTCGTCCTGCAGAATGTTGGCCAAGTGTGGGTAGGCGATGCTGTAGGGAGGCCGGTTATAGTGAACGGCTTCGAGGCGTGAAATAAGGATGGGGTCTTTGCCGTTAAACCAGTCCTTTGCCCAGCTGAGGCCGCGGGCATCTACATGAATAGCGGGGTCGCAATCGAGAAAGAGATTGTTGTCTACGGTGTTGTCACGGCCACCGCCGATCATCACGGCGCAGCCGGCATGGAAGAAGATATTGCCGTAGACGGTGGTGCCGCTGGCGCAGTCATCCAGATAGACCGATTGCACTCCCTCGAAGGCGTTTGCCCGTTGAATGTGAGGCTCAATGTTGTGAAAGTAGTTATAGCGAACGGTGTTCCCTCGCATACTGAGGTCCCGTCCCATATAGAAGGCTCCGGCGTCGCCGGTATCGAGGCAGACGTCGTGAATATCGTTGAACTCGATGAGGTGGTTATTGCCGGAGAGCAGAATGGCGTTATGGGGGGCATTGTAGATGGCGTTATAGGCAATGAGGTTGCCCACTCCATCTATATTGACGCCGGCTCGGTAGGTGAAGTCCCATCGGTTGTAGTCATGGATGGTGCATCCGATCACAAAGTTGCCCCCCGGAGTGAGTGTTTGGCGGTCGCCACCACCTAGTAACACGCCTCCGCTGCCGGTGTTGTAGATGGCGCACTCTTCAATGCCGTTATGAGACCCGCTTTGGCGATTAAGGAGCGTATTTGCATAGATAGCGTTTTGGTAGTTCTGCGTATCATCTCCGATGCTTGCGGCGTATTCTCCGAAATTGCGGAGGGTGCAATGGACAAGCAGATTATGGTCTCCACCCACTATCTGCACGCCGCAACCGCGTCCGCACTCAATGGTGAGGCCATCTAGAATCACATGAGAGGCGTCGGTTAGGGTGATGAGAGGGGTTGTGAGAATTGAGACCTCCGTATCCCCCTTGTGGATCGAGGCGGGTGGCCAGAAGTAGAGAACGCCGGTATCGCGGTCGAGATAGTATTCGCCCGGTGCGGCAAGCTCCTCGAGGATATTCAACGCATACCATCGTGAGCCTATCTGGTAACCGTAGACGCCGTGGGGCGGGACGGTGTGGATGAGGTGCTTCGCCGTGTCAATGGAGGCGATTTTTTCGTAGCTATCGGCCCAGTCGAACGTCCAGTAGCCGTGTACCCACACGTCATGATCGTTGCTCCAGCGTGATGGCTCGTCGCCTTCATAACCAAACTCACCGCCTTGAGGGCCGGCCGGAGTGGTGGCGATCGTAGTATATCCGTGGAGGGGCCATCGGGCGAGCTGCATCGGCTCTCCGCGAAAGAACAGCTCCAACGGAGCAGGAACGATGGGTAGGCCAAAACCACGTCGGGTAAGCTGCCCAAAGTTCTGGATGCCTTGGCTGTGCAGATCGCACTGAAGCACATGGCCACGTGCGGCTTCTGGCAAGCGCTCAAGAATATGGGGGTCGGTTACCGGTTGCCAATGCGAGATAAGTTTGCCACCGGTGATGGAGACCGTCTGGCGGTGCCATGCAGCATAGCGAACGGGCGCTTGGGCGGTTCCTCCATCTGCGGCTGTAAGGGCAAATGTTTGATGCAACTCATAGCGCCCACCTTCTAGCCACACTGTGATGCCTTCTTTTTGGGTGGGGTGCTGCTTTTTGAAAGCGCGTACGGCCTGTTGTGCTCGCCCAAGTGTAGCGAATGGCCCATCCGTATGGGTGCGATTGGGATAAGGAAGGTAGCCAGACCAGGCGTCGTTGCCGTTAGGAGCTACATAGAAGTTCATCCTTGCAAGGCAGGGTATGGCGGCGAGTGCGAGCAAGAGACTGAGGCTGCCGATAGCAGGCGTTTTCCAAATCGCCATAAGGCCTTCTCTCATGGTGTTTTTATTTGGGTTCGACATCGAAGAGGGGATTCCTGCCTAACGCGAAGAGAGGGAAAGTTAGGCGAAGTTGGCGGGTTCAAACGAATTCACGGAGCCTGCCATGAGGCAAGCTCCGTTCAAGAAAGGGAGCGGGGGCCAGATTTGAACTGGCGACCTTCGGGTTATGAGCCCGACGAGCTACCAGGCTGCTCCACCCCGCAGCGTCGCTTTAAATATGGCATAATTGCGGCGGATTTGTCAAGGAGATGCGGTTGTGGCGTCGGCCTTAAGGCTGTGCCTTGGCGTGTGCTGTGGGGTGCGATTTGGATGGTGAGGTTTTTGTGGATTTGGCAGGACGTAGAAGCATTACTTGATAAAGAGAACTCGGATTGGCTTTCATGACGGCCCAATAGCGTTTCAGGGGGCTATATTGATTGCATCGGTCGAGAAATGCCTGTGCCGATGCCGGAATGACGTAGCGCAGCATTTGTGCGGTTCGTATGTCGGTGATTGTGGCGATTCCAAAGACAGGCTGATCGGCCCGAGCAGAAAGCACATGGAGTGTTCCTCGACCCGGCGTGGCGATAGTTGCCAGCATAATGCCGTCGGCCACGCATGGGCAAGGCGCTTTCGGGCCTGACTGATAGGTTACCTCAACCTCGGTGCGCCGGGTATGTAGGCGACGTAGGGCATCTAAGCCGATGCGTATGCCAAGGGCGACGTAGGAGCCGAACGCACCGTGGACACGTTGGCCGAGAGCGACCCATTCTTGCGGCGTTTCAGCCTGTGCGGAAAGGGGTTTTATGTAGAGGCCACCGCAGAGCAGGACGGTTCCTAGTAGCGATAAGAAGGAGGGTTGCATAGGCTTAGTCCTCGAACAAATTCTACCGATACAGAGTACTTTGAAGTTCAAGCTTGCGTCAAGGGCCACTCCTAAGGCGGGAGGTTAGTGGAACGATAAAAACCGGCTTTGAAATAGGTACCCAGATGTGGCATCGCGATGCTTGGGGTCGAAAAATGACCGAAACTCGTGAAGGACTTGTGCGTCAAATATGACGGTTGAATTGCGTGTGCGCGTCGGTAGGGCGTGAAAAGGAAAGAGGTGCACGACCTTGTTAAAGTTAAAGCGGGCCCTTTTGGGCGCCTTATTGGTAGAAGAGGGAGCCATTACCCAAGACCAGCTCGATATGGCTTTAACCGAACAGCAGCGTGGGGAGAGCCGCAGGCGGATTGGAGAGATACTCGTTTCCATGCGGGCGATCTCAGAAGCGCGGTTGCTTGAAACGCTTTCGCGTCAACTCGAAGTGCCCCTGGTAGATTTGAATCAAGAGCCGCCCGACCCAGAAGTTTTGAAGATGGTACCTAGCGAGTTTGCCATCCGTCACCTGCTCATTCCCATTCGGCGCACTGAGGAGAGGCTTGTGGTGGCAATGGCCGATCCGCTGGATATTCAAGCCATTGACGACCTCCATCTGCTCACCGGTCTCGACATCGCCCCCATGCTGGCCTCGGCTGCCGACATACGCCGCGTGTGTGAGCAGAGTTACATGTCGCGGATGATACAGGGCGTTGAGGAGGCCGAGCGCGCCGTTACCGAGGACGAAGAGAGCCTCGATATCGCCGACCTCCAAAAGATGGCGAAGGAAGAGTTTGTCATCCAGATGGTGAACCTTATCATCAACCAGGCCATTCAGGATGGGGCTTCCGATATCCATATCGAGCCGTTTGAGCGCATGTTGCGTGTGCGCTATCGTATTGACGGCGTGCTTCATGAGGTCAACGCGCCTCCACGTCGCTTCCACGCAGCCATTGTGAGCCGTATCAAGATTCTTTCCGATATGGATATTGCCGAGCGGCGGTTACCTCAAGACGGGCGTATGCGCATTCGCAGCGGGGGACGCCAAATTGATATTCGCGTCTCCTCGGTTCCCACCGTATATGGCGAGTCGGTGGTTATGCGCATTTTGGATAAGCAGACGGCCATGTTAGGCCTCACCGAATTGGGCATGAACCAACAGATGTTTTCCACATTTCGACGGCTCATCCAGGAACCACACGGCATTATTTTGGTAACCGGCCCTACAGGCTCTGGAAAAACAACCACTCTCTATGCGGCCCTAAGTGAGATATATAGTATCGAGAAAAAGATCATTACGGTGGAAGACCCGGTGGAGTACCAGCTTTCTGGTATTAACCAGATACAGGTTCAGCCGCAGATCGGCTTAACGTTTGCCAATGGGTTGCGCAGCATTGTGCGACAAGACCCCGATGTCATTATGGTTGGGGAGATTCGCGATAGAGAAACGGCAGAGATCGCCATTCAGGCGGCACTTACAGGCCATCTCGTCTTCTCCACCTTGCATACCAACGATGCCGCCGGTGCCGTTAGCCGCCTGCTAGATATTGGGGCGGAGCCCTATTTGGTGGCCTCATCTCTCATCGGGGTTTTAGCACAGCGGCTTGTACGTATAAACTGTGAGCGTTGCAGAGAGCCTTATGAGGAGAAGGCCGTTGCCCTACGGGAGATCGGAATAGAGCCTGAGCAGGCGCACCTTTTGATGAAAGGGCGTGGATGCCCAGAGTGCCGTGGGGTGGGCTTTCGAGGCCGAAGCGGCATCTTCGAGATGCTGACGGTGGATGAGGAGATACGCGGGATGATCACACGGCATGAGCCATCGAACCAGATCAAACAGTATGCCCAGAGGCAACGCGGAATGACCACGATGCTTCAAGACGGCCGAGAAAAGGTGTTGCAGGGACTTACCACGGTGCAAGAGGTGCTTCGTGTTTGCCAGAGGGAGGAGTTTAGTATTTAGCCGCCATGCCAGAGTTCACATATGAAGCACGCGACCGCAGCGGTCGTCTAACAACGGGAGTTATCAATGCGCAGGACCTCCAGGATGCCGCCGTGAAGGTGCGAGCTTTGGGGGTCTATCCTACCCGCATACTCACCGGCCAGCAAGCGGCGAACGGGGCGATGACCAAGAAAAAGGAGGCGAAGGCTGCGGTTTCCTCGACATCGGAAGGGAAGAAGCGCATTGGTCGTACCCAGATTCTGCTTTTCACACGAGAGATGGCGGATCTGCTCGATGCCGGTTTGCCGATGGATAGGGCTTTCTCCACGCTGATCGAACAGATGGAGAGCGAGGCCATTCGCCCCATGCTGCAGTCTATGCAGGCAGATATCCGCGCCGGCCAGCCTCTGTCTGAGGCGCTGAGCAAGTTTCCGCGTGAGTTCTCCACCCTCTACATCAATATGGTGCGGGCCGGTGAGGTTTCTGGCCAACTGCCCGAAGTGATGAAACGTCTCGCCGATTTTATGGAGAAGGAGCAGACACGGCGTAGCCAGATTGCGGCGGCGCTCACCTACCCGGCCGTGTTGATAACGGTGGCCGTAGGGGCGGTGACCTTCCTGTTGACCTTCGTGGTGCCTAAACTCTCCGGCATCTTTCATGATATGGGCAGTGCCTTGCCTTTGCCTACCGTCATTCTCTTAACCCTCTCCGGCATAATCGGGCGCTATTGGCCGGGCATCGTGGTTGGAATTGCGCTGGCGGTCTTTCTGCTGAGGCGCTGGCTACGCACCGAGACGGGAAAGCGTCGAATGGATGCGTTTCTCCTAGAGATGCCTCTGTTCGGAACGTTAAATCGGAAGGTGGTTGCCTCCCGATTGGCCAGAACGCTAGGCACCTTGTTGGCCGGCGGTGTGCCCATCCTCGAAGCTATGAGCATCACCGCCTCGGCGCTCGGCAATGAGGTGGCCGCCGAAGCGGTGTTGAATGCCCGCGGGCATGTGCGACAGGGCGAGACGCTGCACGCCGCGTTGGAAAAAAGCGGCGATTTTCTGCCCGTGGTGCTGCACATGACGGCAGTTGGGGAGGAGACCGGCAGACTGCCGAGCATGTTGCTGCGGACGGCGGAAACGTTGGACTTCGAGGTAGATAATACCATGCGGCGATTAACCAGTCTGGTGGAACCTCTGGTGGTCTTGCTGATGGGCGCTTTCATCGGGTTCATCGTGTTATCTATCCTCTTGCCGATCTTTAAAGCCAATACTCTCGTAAAATAATGCTAACTTTTTAGATAAGGAGATAGTCTGTATGAGTCGACGAGTCAAAGAGCTACGACGCGCCTTTACACTGATCGAGATTCTCGTTGTGGTGGTAATTTTAGCGATCTTAGCTGCGATTGTGGTGCCAAACGTCATTAGCCGCATAAAGGATGCCAAGATTTCGGCCGCCATTGCCGACATTAAGGCCTTCGACAACGCTATTGACCAGTATAAGCTGGATATGGGCACGGTACCACCGAACTTAGATGCGCTGATCACACCACCTAGCCCCCGTGGCAAATGGAATGGGCCTTACCTGAAGAATATTGACCATATCCCGCTCGATCCGTGGGGCAATCCCTACATCTACAAAGTCCCCGGAAGCAACGGGCGCGAATACGATCTCTATTCTGCAGGGCCGGATGGGCAACCGGGGACAGCCGATGACATTCAGGACTGGAACCTGAAAGGCCAATAGCGCTTGAAAGTAGGCAAAAGAGGCTTTACGCTTATTGAACTGCTCACGGTGATCCTGATCATCGCGATTGCGGCAGGGATCGTCGTGCCGGCTTACGATAGGTTCTATGCTAAGCGTCAGTTCGATGAAAAAGTGAGCGAGGTAGAGTCTCTCTTTGCCTACGCCCATCGCCAGGCCATCACGCTTGATGAGACGGTTACCGTGCAGTGGGACCCAGCGCATAACGCCTTCTTATTGCTGGTTCCCATGCAGCCGCCGCCTACCGACACCCCGGTGGCTTTGCAACAGGATGTGACATCGCAACCTATGCCTCAAAGCCAGCCGGTGGAGTTGGGCGTCAACATACGGGTGCTGAGTTTTACACCTCTGCAACCGTCGGCAGCGCCAAACACCCTCGGAGGGTTAACCCAGGTGAACTTCTACGGCGATGGAACGTGCGATGGGGCGCAGTTGAGCTTGGTGAGTGCTCAGGGATATGAAGCCGATCTGCTGCTGCAGCCGGCAACGAGCCAGACGCAATCCCTTAACGCAAGCTCTGGAACCCAAGGACAGTAGCAATGCGAGTGTCTCGTGGTTTTACTTTGGTGGAGATGATCGTTGCCACACTGCTGCTGGCTATAGGCGTGACAGCAGCGCTAGGTGCCATCTCGGCAAGCGTGCAGTTGGCCTCGAGGGCGGAACACCTGCAAACGGCGGCCATGCTCGCCCAGGAGAAGCTTGCCGAACTGGAGTTGCAATCTGCTAGCCTCGGTCCGGGCACGCAAAAAGGAGATTTCAATCCTCAGTACCCCGACTATCGCTGGACGGAAGAGGTAGACCCAACACAGTACCCTGATCTTTTCAAAGTGACGGTTCACATTGAATGGGGCGACCCAAACCAGTCGGCGGGCAGGGATTTTGTGACCTATCTGCGTGTGCAACAGCAGAACGGAACCTCTTCTTCGACAACCTCGTCGAGCGGACTTACCGGGCAATGACCAGGCAACGGCAAGGCTTTACCCTGATCGAGGCTCTTGTAGCTCTCATCATCTTCGGCATCATTACCGCCGCATTGGGCGTTGCACTCTCCACGTCTATACGTGCCGAGATCACCCTGCAGAACCATCAACAAGATGCGGAGGTGGCTCGTGCGGTGTTTCATTTTCTGCAGCAAGACCTGGAGGCGGCTTTTCCTGCTGCTAACAACGCCGCCTCTCTTTTTGTCGGTAACGGCGCCCCAAGCTCGGTGCAGTTGCCGAATAGCCTGCTCTATTTGAGCACCTTAACCGGAAGGATACAGACCGCTGACCCCAATCTCGACCCGGTGCTCGCCATGAATGCCAATGTAATGTCGAATAACACGAATGCCACTGCAGCGACGAATAGTTGGACGCCTCAATGGGATTGTGCTTTGGTGCGTTACTGGCTGGATAGCACGACCGGCGAGCTGCATCGGACTGTGGTGAATGTGCCTAACCTACAGCTTTTTGCCCAAACGAACCCCAACGTTCCCGATGTGATCGCCGATAAGGTTCTCTCCATGCAGTTGCAGTTTTGGGACCCGAGCCAACAAACCTGGCGTGACAGTTGGGATTTCGAGCAACCCAACTGGCAGCAACAGATGCAGCAACTAACCCAGAAGAGTGGGCAAGGACAAAGCGGTCAGAGCCAGAATGCGACGACCACCACCAATAGCGCTACCACGGGGGATATGCAGCTGCCATCGGCGGTGCAGGTGACGTTGGTGATTCAAGGTTCCGACGGCAACCCAGATACATTTATCACCACGATCCCTATTGAGGTACAGCAGCCACCCCTGCCCAACACGCCGGTGAATAACAGCAGCTCATCTGGCTCGCAAAACGGCTCCGGTGAAAGCGGTACGAATGAGATGAGTACGGGAGGCGGGCAATGAGGGCACATCGCGGACAGGCGCTTATTCCCGTTCTACTGGCCATGCTGCTGCTGGTGGCCGTAGCCGTTACCCTCGCGGCACGGGCGCATGATCAGGCAAGAGCGAGCGCCAATTTCGTTGAGCAGGTTGAGGACTACTATGCGGCCAAAGGCGCTTTGAACTATGCCATTAGCTCTCTAGAGCAGACGAGCACCAATGGGGCAACCTATGGGGTGGTGCAACCCGATCCGACGGCCGATCAGAACGGTTGGTGGCAGATAGGTGACTTGTGGGTAAAGGTGATGGCGGTAGATACGGCCTCACGCATCAACATCAACCAGGTTGACCTCAATACCCTAGAGCAATTGCCGGTTTTTGCCCAAAACCCCGATTTAGCCCAGGCGATTATTGACTGGCGTACGGCTGCCACGACAACAAATGCCCAACCGACAAGCACTCAGGGCGCACAGCAGGGAGGAACAGAGAACTACGAGAGTTTGCCAACCCCCTATGACAATAAAGGAGCCCCTTTCGATACCATTGGAGAGCTTTTACTGGTGCAGGGAATGACCCCCTCCATTCTCTACGGCACCGTTGCCGGCACCCCGGCCGCTGCCGGGCAGACTCTCAGTAACACGACCACAAACAGCTTGAGCACGAGTTCTAGCACCACAACGAGCCGAAGTGTGGTGGGGCGATACGGTAACGCGGTAAGGACTCGGCAGTCTTTGCTGGGGGGTGGGACTGCCAACGGAGGGGGAACTGCCGGCGGAACCGGCACCAATGGGAGTAACAGCGGCACCACAGGGGAAGATTTTAGCGATATTTACCAGAACAGCACGCTGCCGCTGGCCCAGCTTTTTACCACCGTTTCGCGTGAGCTGAACGTGGCATCTGATGGGACACAGCGCATTAACATCAACACCGCAACGGAGCAAGACCTTGAACAGCAGCTGAATATCCCTGCCAATATCGCCCAAGCTATCGTCAACTATCGGCAAGGTGGCGGAGGTGCTGCTGGAGGGAACGGAGGTGGTGCCGCCGGTGCTGCAGCGAATGCCACAAGCCATAGGCAAGCACGGCCTGGGGGAGGCGGTGGTGGCCCCCGGCCTGGAGGTGCAGGCGGCGGGCCGGGGGGCGGCCCTCGGCCTGGCGGTGTAGGTGGTGGGCCTGGAGGAAATGGGGGTAATGGCGGTGGCCCACGCCCTGGAGGCGGCCCCGGCGGTGGAGGGAATCCTCGCCCCGGTGGAGGCCCTGGAGGTGGCGGAGCGGCTGCCGGTGGCGGCGGGCAGTTCACCTCAATAGGCGATCTCTTGAAAGTACAAGGAGTAACAACCGCCTTGATGCAGCAGATCGCAGATAAAATAACGGTAGATAACAATACCTATCGCGAAAATGTCGTGGATGTGAACACTGCACCACCGGAAGTGTTGGCCATGGTACCCGGCATGAGCCGCGATCTGTTGAACGCCATTGTGCAGTATCGCCAGAGTGGCCAGGCCTTTCAAGGGCTAGGCGACCTATTTAGCCTGCAGGTGAGCAATGATGAATTGGAAAACGCCATCGGCTCGCTATCAACCAAAGGAGCGGACTATATTATCCATATTCTGGTGCGAAGGCAGGGAAGCCCACGAGTCTACGCCGTGTCGGCGTTGGTAGAGTTCACCCCGAACGGGCCTCAGGTGCTGCAGTGGCGTGAGGTGCAGCGGGCGCCAGGGTGGTACCAGTGGAATGCTCCACCTGTTTTACCGCTGCCATCGCCTAGTGGGAGCAGCGCTTCCGGCACAAATATGGGGACTTACAGCGGTGGAGGGCAGTAAGCGGTGAAGGAGTGCATGAGGAATTGAAGGAGAGACAGAAGATGAGGGCGCAGAGATCCATAGTAACTATAGACTTAGGAGCGGAGTCTATTTGGGTGGGAGAAGTTGTAACGGGGGCCAGCGGTGAATTCGGAAAGCAGCCGCATCTCGTACGGCGCGCCCAAACGGCTTTGCCGACGGGAATTTGGGAGAGGCCTGCCGAACTTACCGATGCTCTGGTAGAGGCTCTGCGTCAATCCCTCCAGCAGGCCGGTATCTCGACAAAGGACGTTTTCGCCTGTTTACCGCGCCATCTCGCTACGCTGCGCCCTATTCAACTTCCCCACGTCCCGCCGGAAGAGCTAAAGGGCATGGTGAGCTTTGAAGCACAGCAATATATTCTATATCCGGTAGATGAAGCGGTTTTGAGCTACTGTCTCTTAGAGGGACGGCAGATCGCTGCTGACGGCGCCGAGGTAGACAGTGTGCTTTTAGCCGCGATGCGTAAAGACCTCATTGAGGCAGTGCTGCTGGCTTTCGAGCGGTTGGGGCTTACCTTGCATGATCTGACTATCTCCTCTACCGCTTTGGCACAACTCGGCGCAGGCTTTCCTACAGGAACCGCCCTCTTGTTTGCAACATCGGAGAGCATGGATTTGGTGGTTCCCGATTCGCAGGCTTTCTTCTCTCGTGGGGTCGCATTGGTGGGGGCGCGAGGAGATGAGGCGGCCCATGCAGAGCGTGTTGCCGAGGAGGTGGTGCGCTCGTTAGCGGCCTATCAGAACGAATATCGGCAACGCAGTATTGGCAACCTTTATCTGTTGGGGGGGCCAACAGCTTTTCTCGAGTTGTTGCGCAGTCGTCTACTCGGCAGTCTCGACATTCCGGTGGAGTTCTATCCCTGGAGCGCGGTGCTAGGCCAGAGCGATGCCTCGGCGCTCTCCTACGCACGTGTGCTTGGTCTTGCCCTCCAGGCCACATCAGAGCCGCTTTTGCCTATCAATCTTATTCCTACCGAGCTTGCAGAGCGTCGTCAGCGGCTGGTGAAACAGCGGCTTGGGCTGCTCGGCATCGGTGTGACGGGGGTTGTGGTCTTTTTGGGCACCACATGGGCTATCGGTGCATGGCAAAAGCACGAACAGCTTCAACAGGAGACGTTAGATGAGAATGTGAAACTTCAGAAGTTCGAGCACGATCGGCTGAAGCCCCTACAGGATGCCACAACGAAGTTGGCAACGGTAGAGCAGGAGTTGCAATCCGGTTTGGATCGTGCTCACCCCCTTCTGGATATATTAACCGCTCTCTCGCGGGCTATGCCCTCGACGCCAAACATTTGGCTCACACAGCTCTCTTTTACACGCAACGGCACCATCACGGTGCGCGGAAACGCTAAAAGATCGTCGGATGCGGTAGCGTTGTTGCTAAGCTTGCAGCGTTCCAAAGCGTTTACGGACGTACAACTTAGCTTCATGGGGGATGCCGGTCAGGGAGGCGGCTCCAGAGCCGCTTTGCAAAATATGGCTCCAGTAGAAGCCCAGCCAACTCGTCAAACGGCCAATCCACAGTCGTCTCCAAGCGCTCCTTTAGCTCCAATGTCGAATTCAAGAATGGGAGGCCCCAACGTGCAGATACAGAACGGAGTGTCTGCCGGGTCGAATGGAGGAGTAAACAGTTTTCGTTCGGGCAGAAAGGGTGGGGCTTTTAGACGTTTCGGGGCGGGGCTAAGCCCTTCAGGGTTTAATGGACGGGTGCCATTTGGAGGGCCTACGCCCGGCTTTCAACCGCCAGGGGCGCCGCCGAGTTTTTCCCCGAGCGGCCCTTCTGCTGGGTTTTCCCCACCTGGTGGAGCGCCGCCGCAACTGCCCACACAAGGGCAGGTGTCTCCACAGGTGCCTTCGATGAACGGGCAATCGTCCAACGGCTCTCATGGCGCTGACCCGACACCAACCTTAAGGACGACCGAAACGGCCGCCACGCCACCAAAGATGTTGCCGTCACCTCTCAGCCCGGCTCCGTCGGACGCAGACACGCTGACGAGTTTCGTGATCACGTTTCGGGTGAATCCTGTTGTGACCTCGCTGATCTCTCAAAACGTAGCCGAAGCTGCCATGCGGACACAGCCAACAGGAGGCACACAAGGTGACGCTCGGTAAGCGGGATAAGTTCTTATTGGTGCTTTTGGGGCTTGTTGTGCTGCTTGCCGCTTGGTTGCAACTAACGGCGCCAAAACCAGCGACTACGGGCGGCGTTGCGGGAAAGATTTTGCCGCTTGACGCTGCGCAGCGCCAGTATCGGGCCGATGAAGCTTCGTATAGATTGCTAGAAGAACAACAAAATACCCTGCAAAAAAATATTGAAGCGCTCGCCTACGATATTCCACCGGATGTCCTCATGCCCAGAATCATCGAGCAGCTCGAACAGAGCGCCGCACAATCGGGGGTGCATCTGGCGGAGATCAGGCCCTTAAGGCCTGAAACAACGCCTTCTGGCCAACTGATGCGTGTGCCGGTTCAGGTGCGCTTTCAAGCGCCCTTCCAGCCGGCTGTAGTGAAGTTTCTCTACATGATTGAGAAACCCAAGGGGCATCTGGTGGTGGAGAAGTTCGATATCGGTTCAAAAGATACACATCAACAAGCGGTATCCGTAACAGCGCAAATAACCGCTTATACACGCGCAATAGCCAGCTCGTCAGCATCGAGCGAAGGAGGAGACGAAAATGATAACGGGAATCGATGACGGTTTCGGCGCTCGATCGGGGGTGCTCTTCGGTGCCCCTTATGAGACCCTCTTCAAGAAGGAGATCCGAGGTAAACAGTTTCCATGGACGCTCGTCGGAGTTGCAGGCGGGGCACTTGTGTTTTCGATTGTCGCCCTGGGAGCCGCACCGGCTTATATGAAACATACGGCCCATCGGCTGCAGGTAAAGGCGGCTGCGGCCAGCAGTGCCTCTGGTGCTCCTCAAGTGGCCGATGCCGAAACGGCCGGTAGTGGAGCCGGGAGCGCACGCACCCCGCGGCCAAGTCTCGACTTTTATCTGAGCGCGCTTCGTGGGAGCCTGTTTAGCCCACCACAGCCGCCCAGCCCGCCGGCTAAACCAATAACCTTGCCGGCTCCAACACCGGTAGCCCCTATGCCGGTTAATCCGTTTGCCGATTGGGCCTATACCGGCACGGTACATGTAGGCGACGAGACGATAGCCCTCATTGAAAACTCGAAAACCGGTGAGGGGCGGTATGTTCGTGTCGGTGACTCCTTCTTGGGAGCGCAGGTTCAGAACGTAAGCGACCAGGTTGTCATGATGAAGTTGGGAGATAAACCCCTTGTGCTTACGCGCTCCGATAGCATAGTGATTACCCCGCTGGACAAGAATGCGGAGGTGCCCCAACAGACGAATGCACAAGCTCAAAATGCGCAAACTGCGGGACAGCCGCAGACGCAAACGATGTCCATGCCCGTGATGGGCGGACCACCACCTCAGTTCAATCCGCAACAAAACCAAGATCGGGCCGCCATGCGAGCCTATTGGCGACAGATGCGCCGGATGGGAGGTGGGCGATTCTTCAACGGAGGCCCTGGACGATGAGGCAAAGAGCGCATAAGTTCTCTCTAAACCGTTCGGAAAAGCTGTCGCAAGGATGTATAGCGGCCCTGTTGGCCTTAGCCGGTCTCCCTGCTTTGGCGCAAGGGCAGCAAGGGCCGCCCCCGAACGGCAGACCGCCTGCACAGGGCGGTAACCCACCGTTTCGCATTGAGCCGCGTGGTGGGCAAGGTTTTGGCGGTGCCGGTAGGTTCGGAGGCTTCCGTCAAAGAGGGGCCGGTAATCCTTTTGCCGCTGTGGCCGGCCGACAGGGGATGCGGATCTCTTTTGACTTCCGCGGATCGGACATCATGAATGTGCTGCAGTTCTACGCCCAGATGGCTAATGTGGAGATCGTGGCCGATCCGAGCCTCTCCGGCAAGGTAACGATCATTAACCCAACGCCGGTTACTCTCGATCAGGCCTTTACAATCCTGCAGCAGGTGTTGGCCGTGCGAGGCTTTTCGGCAATTGAAAATAACGGCGTCATCTCTATTGAACCTTTTGCCACCGCAGCGCGCAACACCACCTTGATCAATCCGGGTGTCAATCCGAATGGGCCAACTCCTGTTGACCCGAGGAACCAGGTGATGACTCAGGTGATTCCCCTTGAGAACGCCGATGCAAAATCACTGGCGCAAGACCTGCAGCCGTTGATCAATCAGGGAGCGAGCCTCATCGGCGTACAGGATACTAACTCTCTTGTAGTTACCGACACCGCCAGCAACGTGCAGCGCATTCTGGCTTTGGTGCAGGCTCTAGATAAAAGCTCCTATAAAACCGAGCTAAGGGTCTATCCACTGCGTCATGCCAACGCTACCGATGTTGCCGATGTCATCAATAACGTCTTCAAACAGATGAGCGGCACAACAACTCCTACGAACGAGCCAGGGAGACCCGGCCCGCAAATGCCTTTCCAACCCGGTCAACAGCCTCCGGTGCAGCAGAATCGACCGGCAGTTTTTGCGGTGGCCGATACGCGTACGAACTCCGTGCTCGTTGTGGCCTCTCCGGATAACCAGGAGCGTGTAGCTCACGACATTATCGATCGCCTCGACGCCGATCAAAATGCCCTATTGCAGACGGTGGTGCGCAAAATTAATTTTGCGGATGCGGTTGATGTGGCCAATCTGGTGAACCAGGTTCTCTCGAATCAATATGGGGCGACGCAGGCTAATCAGCAGAACGCCTCATTCCAGCAGAGAGCTTTTGGAGGGTTTTTCAACCCCTTCTTCGGGAACCAGCAGCAAGAGCAGACCGTGCCGAGCACCGACCCGTTTGGGAAGGTTGTGGCCGACCCACGAACCAACTCTGTGCTAATTACGGCGACCGCCGACCGAATGCAGACGATCAATAAGCTGATAGATGCGCTCGACCAGGAGGTGCCTGCCGAGTCGACGACCTTTATTTTCCCACTTAAGAACGCCAACGCCGCCGATGTTGCCTATGCTCTCGGACAGGCGTTTGGAACCGGCCAACAGAACGGTTTTGGCAACTTCAACACCTTCTTCTTTGGCGGGGGTGCTCCTACCACAAACAACCAGGTTGGGTTGCCAAAGATCAATCGTCAGCTCGGAAACAACGCGCTGTTCACACGTTCTGCCGCACCGCCTCAGCCTCCAAATGCGCCGGACAGCGCCGTCCCACAGGGCCAGCCGGATGCCGGCGCAACTGATAATAGTGGAAACGGCTCGGCCCCAACCGACCCTTATCAGGCGAACTCCATCGGTCAGGAGCCGACCCGCCAGTTCTTCCGTCCGTTCGGAGGCTTCTTTGGCCAAAGAGGGATCGGACAGAACACCGGCCCACAGTATGGACGCGGCCGCAACGGGGAGTATGCCAACCTCCTACAGTTACAGAATAATGTTTATGTAACCCCTTCCCCAACCGGTGATGCCGTTATAGTGACAACCACACCGGATAACTATGAGGCTGTAAAAGAGCTTATAGAGCAGCTCGATGTGGTGCCACGCCAGGTGATGATCAAGCTGATCGTGGCCGAAGTGAGCCTCGATAAGGACGAGAAGCTCGGCTTCGCCTTAAACGGCCTGTTTAAAGACCTGTTCGGAAAAACGAACACGGCTACCGGCCAGCTCGGCCTGCAGGCACCGGGTTTCAACACCGGAGCGAATGGGCTTTCCTTGGATCCGCTTGCTGAAGGCGCGCAGTTCGTGCTCAACGGGGCAAACTATACGGCGTTGCTGCAAGCTTTGGAAAACGACAACCGCGTGAAAGTGATGGCTACACCTACCGTCTTCACCTCCAACGGTCAAGAGGCGTTGGTGAATGTGGTGGAGCGGATACCCTACATCTCCGGACAAACCATCAGCGGTCTATCGAACTTTGTGACGAACAACATCTCCACGGTGCCGGTGGGGTATCAGATAGATATGACCCCACGCATTACGCGAGATGGATTGGTAACCATAGATGCGGTAGCCCAGGCCAGCACGCTCAAGCAGTTCGAGACACTGGGTTCCGGCGCCAACGCCAGCCAGTATCCGGTGGTGGATGAGCGCAACATAGATACCGAGATAACCGTACAGAGTGGGCAAACGGTAGCGATCGGAGGTCTCGTTCAAAATACGGAGACGCTTACCGTCAACAAGATTCCCTTGCTTTCGGATATTCCGATCATCGGCCAATTCTTCCGCGAGCGCGAGCGCGTTACCAACCGCACGGAACTGGTGTTATTTATCACACCGATAGTGATCAACAGCACTCAGGAGGCTCAGGCCATGACACAGAAGGAATCGAAAGGGCTGGTTCAACAGTTGCCGGATTTAAAGAAGGAACACCCCGACCTTGCCCCGCCTCCGGCCTCCAAAACAACGGTGTCTCCTTCGCAAAAGTAGGACGAGAAGGTAGGATAAAGTAGGGTACGGAAGCGGTTGCCGTACCCTGTTTTTTTTTGTGCGGAGTGCCTCACAGGGTGCTGTCTGCTGCCTCTTTATTTCGGCGATAGAACTGCATGTTGTGGGGTATTCTTAAGATGAGAGAAATGAACATTTTCTACCGAACCTGGTGTTGGAGGAGAAAATGGGCAAGGAGAAGATCGTGCGAAGTGAAGAAGAGTGGCGCAAGATACTGACGCCCGAGCAGTACTATGTGTTGCGACAGGCGGGAACCGAGCCGGCTTTTACCGGGAAATACTATAAGAACCACGAGACGGGCGTTTATGCTTGTGCAGGGTGTGGTGAGGTACTGTTTACCTCGGATACGAAATATGAATCGGGGTCGGGTTGGCCGAGCTTTTGGGATGCAGTGGACGAGCAGAAGCTTGAGCTTTTGGACGACTACAGCCATGGAATGCATCGCATCGAGGTGCGTTGTGCCAAATGCGGAGGGCATCTAGGACACCTTTTCGACGATGGACCTCGCCCTACAGGCAAGCGGTACTGCATTAACTCTGCCTCCTTGCAGTTTCATAAGAAGGAGGAGCATAGCTAACTGCCGATGGCTTTTTGCGAACTGAAGTATTTTAGCCCTGCCCTACAAAAACAGACGGCGGCCAACATCATCCTACCGGAAGGCAAGAAAGGGCCTTTTTCGGTGCTCTATCTACTGCATGGTCTTTCAGACGATCACACGATCTGGCATCGGCGAACCTCTATCGAACGCTATGTGCAGGACATGCCCCTCATCGTTGTTATGCCGGATAACGGACGTGGTTGGTATACCGACGCCCTGGAGGGGCCGGCAAGCGAAACGGCTATTGTCTCCGACCTCATGAACCTTGTGGATTCGCTCTTTCCGACGCGTGCGGAAAAAAGAGGGGGGAGATGCGTGGCCGGTCTTTCGATGGGCGGATATGGGGCGTTCAAACTAGCCCTGAAACATCCCGATAAATTCTGCGCAGCGGTAAGTCATTCTGGAGCGTTGGGCATTGGCCATTTTCCTCTGAGGCCGGAGGAAGTGGAGCGTTCGGGGGACGATGTGAACCTTGAGGAGCGACGGCGCTGGCTGCGTGAGATGGTGCGGATTTTCGGAGAAGACCCGGTGGGCGGCCCAAACGATCTTTACGCGCTTGCCAAGCAGGTTCCACAATCTCTACGTCCAGCCCTACGTTTTGATTGTGGCACAGAGGATTTCTTGCTCGATCAGAATCGCAGCTTCCATTCCTATCTTGATGAGATGGGTTACGCACATGAGTACGAAGAGTTTCCAGGTGGGCACGAGTGGAGCTATTGGGATCGGCATGTGCAAGAGGCTCTGCAGTTCTTCCGTCCACTGCTGCGACTCGATTAAGCTTAGCGCATGAGCGTAAGATCGGCCACGACCGGGCAGTGGTCAGAGCCAATGCCGTCGCCTGTTTGGCAGTTGTGTATCTGCCATTGCGGGCCGGTGAAAATATGGTCAATTCGTAAAAAGGGAAAGGGGGGCAGAAGATATTGACCATAGGTATAACCGTGGCCCCGGCCGGCTTGGGCAAAGGCGTCTTGTAGATTCCCCTCTTGTTCCAGCATTCGACAGACCAAAGAGGTCGGTGGGGAGTTAAAGTCCCCGGCAACGATCGTCGGCTCCTGAGGGTGTAGAAGCTTCAAGATGCCGTTGGCTTGGGCAAGGCGATGTTGTGCACCCTCTCGTAAAATGTCTATATTTCCCTTAAGTAGGTCGAGAAGCGCCCAGCGCGGCGAGAGAAGATGCACCGAGTAGATGGTAACGAGACGCCTGTCAAATCGAATCTGAAACTGCATGGAGTGATAGTTGGGATCGTCGGGGGCTAGTGCGAGGGAGCGAGCATTGAGAATAGGATAGCGGCTTGCTACGCTACATTGATAGAGCGTTTTCGTGTAGTAGCCGTTCAAAGCCTCTTGGACGGGACTGCTGAGGATGCCGGCAGAATCCTGCATCACCAAAACATCGGGATGAAATCGCCTAATTGTCTCTGCGATGGCCTGCGGGTTGCGTTTTCCCCATTTCACATTGTAGGTCATGATGCGTAGTGTTGAGGCTGCGGGGGAGGCTGAGTTCGGCGTATGCCAACAGAACCCCATTAAGGGGCCGGCGACCCACAAAAGACTCATGACGAGCAGACCTAATTTTCGAGGTGTGTAGCGCAACACAGGGAGTAGTAGAAGCAGGGCCGGTAGTCCCCATATCCATGGTGGTAAGTAGAGAGCGACGATGCCCAAAACGGTTCTTTCAGGGCCAAAGAGTTGAAGTAAGGTGGCGAATGCCGGAAAAAGAACTTGTAAGAGCGCTAAGATTGCAAGCCGTCTGCGCCATTTGCGAACACGACTGCGCGGTTGAGTACGTACGGAGGGGTAACCTCGCCACTCAACCTGACGTGCAGGAATCGCCACGTTTTCTTCTCCAGCAAAGTCGTTTGGGTCTATCGGTGAAATGGTCGTGCTTCCAATTTATCGGCTAGAATAGGTGTTTTCCTAAGAGGAAAAGAATCGCTATATTATACGGATTGAGCGAATAATGAATTAAAGGGGCAGGAATTAGGCCGATTGGGCGCGAAATTACGTGCCGCGTAAGAAAGTCGGATCAAGAGGTTTTGCACAATACCGAGGAGGGTTTCCGAGTTTTGTCGGTATCTAAAGAAGGACGACTGCTATCTCTGGTAGCCGAAAAGCGAGCCTCCATTTGGGCTGCCTACTCGGGGGTACTGGCTCCTCTTTCTTTTTTAGTGATTCTGAGTTTGATATTATGGCGCTTATCGCCTAATTTTGCCACACGGGATAATCTCAAACAGATTGTCGTTCAATCGGCGGTTGTGGCGATTCTTGCCTGTGGCCAGACTGCAGTTATCATCGCTGCCCAGATCGATCTCTCGGTGGGTGCCATCATGGCGTTTTCGGGAGTAGCCGCTGCCGTGGCCATGCACACCTACCATGTAAGTGTGCCTATAGGTGTGCTGATCGCCTGTATAACCGGTCTTGTTTTTGGCTCGGTCAATGGCCTGATTACCGCCTATGGGCGTATTCCCTCCTTCATCGTTACGTTAGGGATGATGGAGGTTGCACATGGGGCTGCCGGACTGCTGTCGGGGGATCAGGATGTGTCTACCCCCCAATCGTTTCAGGTGTTTGGTTATGGGGAGCTATTCGGGGGACCGACGCGCGATGGCATTCCTTATGCAGCGCTGATGTTGATCCTCACGGCCGTCGTGGTGCATATCGCCTTATCGAAGACGCGGTGGGGGCGTCAGGTCTACGCTATTGGAGGCAATGCCGAGGCGGCGCGGCTTTCGGGTGTGCGTGTAGCCCGGGTGATCGTTACCGTTTTTATGTTGTCGGGTTTTCTCTCTGGGGTGGCGGCGGTGGTAAGCGTATCGAGGGCAAGCGTGGCCTCGCGCGATGCCGGTGTGGGCTACGAGCTAGACTCGATCGCGGCGGCCGTACTTGGAGGGACCTCTTTGTTCGGTGGGCAGGGAGGCATTCCCGGAACGATTTTAGGGGCCGCACTTATCTACACAATTCGGAACGGTTGCGCTCTGCTGGGATATGGCCCCGACCTGCAAGAGGTTATCATCGGTCTTGTGATCGTGGTGGCCGTGCTTTACGACCGGTTTGGGCCGGGGCGGCGGGCGCTCCGCGCAAATTAGCAGAAACGACAAAGGAGTAAAACATGCACTTCGGTAAAAGCTATGGCACACTTCTACTTGCTTTAGGGCTACTAGGAGCCGGAATAAGCGGCTGCCAAAAGAGCGCCAGCCCGGGTGGGGGGGCGGCGAGCAGCGCGAATCAGGTTGTCATCGCAGTCATTCCTAAAGGAACGGCGAACTCCTATTGGTTAGGGGTAAAAGCGGGAGCCGAGGCGGCCGGTAGGGAGCGTGGCGTGAAAATAGATTTCGATGGTCCGAAGCTTGAAACGGATATTACCGGCCAGATCAATCTCGTGGAAGATAAGATTAATGCAGGTGTGAAGGGCATCGTCTTGGCGGCTTGCGATACCCACGCTCTGCTGCGTCCTGTGGAGGATGCGCTGCACCGCGGCATTCCAGTGGTGACCATCGATTCAGGGCTAGACCCAAAAGACGATCCCTCGTATTGCTATATCGCCACGAACAACGAAGAGGGAGGGAAAAAAGCCGCGGATGCTCTCGCTGCTGCGATAGGTGAAAAAGGGAAAGTGGGTATTCTCGGCTTTTTGCAGGGGGCGGCATCCAATGACGATCGGCTAAAGGGTTTTAATGAAGAGATTAAAAAATATCCTGGCATCACCGTGGTAACGACACTTTACGACGATAGCGATACGGGTAAGGCGGTAAATCAGACGGCCAACATGCTGACGGCGCACCCCGATATCAGCGGGATATTCGCAGCTAATCAGCCCGGCGGGGTTGGTGCGGCCAACTATCTACGGCAAAGCGGGCTGGTAGGTAAGGTTAAAATCGTGGCGTTCGATGCCTCTGACGATGAGATAAACGACCTTAAACAGGGCATCATTCAGGCTTTAATCGTGCAGAACCCCTATCAGATGGGCTATCAAGGGGTTATGGAGGTGTTGAATGCACTTGCCAAAAAGCCGGCGCCCCACCCGCGCTTCATTGATAGCGGCGTAACGGTTGTGACACAGCAGAATATGAACGATCCGCAGATACAGAAGTTACTGCATCCCGGCAGCTCATAGGGGACTTTTGGCGCAGAGAGGCTAGCTTTCCTGATGAAGCAGGCGGTAAATGAGGGGCGCGATGGCAGCATAGTCTTGCACCTGTGTGCCAAGCCCGGCCGGAAGGATGCGGCAGCCGGCGGCGATTTTTGCCCAACAGCGCTCCGCAACGGCTTTACGCACCGGTTCGAGCAGGCAGTCGCCTGCGTGAACGGCAATCGTTCCGAGAATAACACATTCTGGGTTGAGAATCTGCAGCACGTTTGCGATGCCGATACCGAGGTAAGTCCCCACCTCTTCTAAAAGCCCTTGGGCGAAGTTATCGCCCTCTTTGGCTGCAGCGATGACGTGTTCTGCGGTGATGTTGGCCGGTTTCCCGCCGGCCAGGCTAAGGACACGTTTGTGTCGCCCATACATCAAACTTTCTCGAGCGAGCCGTGCGATGGCCGGGCCTGAGGCTAGCGCCTCCAAGCAACCCTGTTTACCGCAGGCGCACAGAGGGCCGTCTGGCAGGATGGTTTGATGGCCGATCTCACCGGCCAGTCCCTGCTTTCCATGATAAAGCCTGCCGTCCAGAATAAGACCGCCGCCGATGCCGGTGCCCATGGTAAGGTAAATGAGGTGAGAGGCGCCTTTCCCTGCACCAAAGAGCCACTCGGCGAGGGCGCCGGCGTTGGCGTCGTTTTCTAGAACTACGGGAAGGTGGAAGCGTTCTTGCAAAAAGGCGACGATCGGTACATTGTCCCAGCCCGGAAGATTCGGAGGAGAGCAGATGAGTCCATTTTCTAGGTCTAATGGGCCGCCACAAACAACGCTGATGCCGGCGAGGTCATGCTGGCTTACGTTCTCCTCCTCTAGAAGCGCACGGGCCAACTCGGTAAGTTCTGAGAGAACCGTTTCAGCGCTACGCATTTGCGGACGCGTTGGTATCTGCATGCGTGCGCGCAAAGTGCCGTCCATTGTGGCAAGAACAACGGCGCTTTTCGTACCACCGATATCGAAGCCAAGAACATAGTTAGCAGGCATAGTTTTGGTGTCTGAGCTGTAGCTAAGAAATGACCTTCGGAAAATGTGAGGGCGAAGAAAATGGCGTATAAACATTCTCTAGAGAGCCTATTTTTTCCTGCTAGGGAGGTAGCGTTATGAGGATACGTGCGCATGCTCCGGGGCGATGCGGTATTGTCGGAAACCCAACGGATATGTACGGGGGGTGTGTGCTTTCCTGCACAACCCAAGAGCGTGCCTTTTGTGAACTAGAGCCTCACAAAGAGGAGACACTCTTCCAGAATGAAGGCCAACATAGCCTAGTGCGAAGCAATGATGATCTGCGTTTACGGGGCGATAAGCTCGATATCCTACGGGCGGCATTTGCCTATTTCGAAATCAATCCACAGACCGCTCCTGTGCACGTTCGGGTTTGGACGGAGATACCCATGCAGGCGGGGCTAGCCGGGTCTACAGCTATGTTAACGGCGATTGTAGGCGCCATCGCGCGTTGGCAAAATCTGCAGCTCAACCCCTATGCTTTGGCAGAGACGGTTCGTAAGATCGAGGCAAGAGTGCTTGGCGTGCTGTGTGGGTTCCAAGATCAGCACATGGCGGTTTTTGGCGGTCTCAACTTCATGGATTTTTATGGAAAAGAGAGCCTCGAACAGAGAGATGACGAGCCGCTAGCCACTATTGAGCCTTTGGCCGAACGCTGCCCGACACCGCCGCTTCTTCTAGCACATACGGGCGTTCAACACCATTCAGGAACGGTGCACAAGTCTCCGCGCCAGCGATGGGAAGAGGGAGATGTGGAGGTAAGAGGTGGCTATGCCCGTATTATGGCCTTAGCGCGCAGGGGAAAGCGGGCGCTCATCGAGCAGGATTGGCAGAAGCTCGGTGAGGCTATGAACGAAAACCATGAGATTGTGGCCGCGTTGGGCGGTTCAGGTGTAGAGAACGATCGATTGATCGAGGCGGCGCGCCAAGCCGGTGCATGGGGGGCGAAGCTGGCCGGAGCGGGTGGAGGTGGCACCATCATTGTACTGGTGAAGGAACGCGAAAGAGTTGTTCAAGCGCTGATAGATGCCGGGGCGGAAAAGCTGTTAACCCCGGCACCGCGTCCGGGGTTAACGATAGAAGTAGAACACTAAGTCGTATCGGCTGTTTCTGCTATTTTCCTCTCAAGAGGAGCACGGTAGCTGAATAGGGTGCGAACTGAAAACGAAAAGTTGTTCCGGGAACCGTGCACCTTGATGTCGCCAGGTCTGGAGAGCCTTTACCGGTACGTGCGGCGTTATCTTGAGGGATGCCGTAGGAATAACATACCGCGGCGTGCTGTGGGTTGAAACCTACCAGGTGAATTTCGCCTGTGAGGGGCTGATCGGGGGTTTTATTAATAATGAGTAGCGAGAGGGAGCCGTTGGGATGACGAGCGGCATAGATCGAGAGCAGATCGTAGTTGCTTGAGGCGATAACGATCTTGTCGCCGCTGTTGGCGAAATAGGCAAGCAGTTTGAAAACGTAGTAGGTTGGATAGCGGTCGTTTTGGGGCGACACAATGCCGTAGTCGCCGTAATTGCGCCAGCCGTATAGGGTAGAACTGTTGTTGTTATTGGGACTGGGGCCGTTGCGTAAATCCCACCAACAGATAGATTGGAACTCCGTCTGCAGGATGTTGGCCGCGCTATCGGCCAGATAGAGGCCGTTAACTAGGCTAGTTGTCTGCTTGCCTGGGTTGTAAGAGACAGAATTGTTCTCTGTGCACACGAGGGCAACCTTGTCGCCGTCACTACCCAGATAGTCCGAGAGCTGTTGTCGGAGGTTCTCCGCGTCATTTTTCCAAGTGCGGGCGGCTTGGAGAAGGAAGGCGTCGCTCTCGCTGCCCGGGTTCTGCTCGTATCGGTGGTAGATGAGAAAGTCGGGTAAGACGCCGAGTTGGTGGAGGGTTGAGAGCATAACGGGAGTCCAGCCGTAGTAGGTTTGGTGGGTGCGCGGGTTTACGGCGGCATGGTTTTTATTATTGACGAAAGAATCTTCTCCGACGACGGCCACGACGCCAACTTTAATGGAGGGGTCTACGGCTTTCATCTGGGTTATAAATTGAGCTGCTTCCACCGCGTAGGTGTAGGGGTCGTGAGGAATGGGGTGATGGTCTTCCTCCCAGTTGCCGTAGCATTCGTTGCCGATCTCCCAATATTTGAAGTCGTAGTGTTTTTCGATATTGGCATAGCGTACCCATGCCGCCGCTTCCTGTGGGGTTCCTGAGCCGTAGTTGACGGTGATAAAGGCTTGCGTGTGCAGCGCTTGAGCGATGTGAGCAAAGCCATCGAAATCGGTAGCCCATTTCCAGGTATTGTTATCAGAATTATTCGTTTGCCAATGGTAGCCATCGGAAGTAGAACCGCCGGGGAAACGCAAAATGTTGATATGAAGGGGAGCGAGTAACTCTACAGTTGTTGGCGTGTTAAGATGCGAGTCCCAGCAGGCGGTGTTAAGACCAATGGCGATGGGTGAAACACTTCGAATAACATGCTGAACGTCCACATCTAACCGAATTTGAGCGGGTGGAGGAGCGGCCAACAGGCGAATAGCAGCAAGATAGAAAGGCGGTTGGCTGGTGCCGGCAGCATCTTGCAGCCAAAAACCGGTGAAGTTGTTCGCATGATCTACATGGAGGTCTGCTAGAGGAATAACGACTTCTTGCCACCTATCGGCTGCAATCGCCCCGCCGGGTAGGAAGGAGGCTAACGGCACGGCCGGTTGTGCTTTTCGGTCGAGCAGACCGGCAACCTGTATGCGCTGATTCCCTGTGCTTCCTCCATTAATCCAGAAGCTGATAGCCTTATACCCGTCCGTATTAAATGGGGTATGAGACAGGTAGAATCCTTGAGAGGGAGCTGTGTATTGCACCTGAATGCTCGGTTCACCGGCATATGTGAAACGGGTGTTCCCGATCTCTGTTTTGCACCATGACCAGTTCTGCCAACCGTTTTCCAGTTTGCCGGTATAGATGGTGAGATTTTGGGCATGGGCAGCTTGGGCTAAGGCAAGGCCAAGCACTAGGGAGAGACAGCATAATCGCTTCATCACGGGTAAGAGGGGCATCTTGGGTACCTCCCAATCGGTGGATTTGCCGAAAGAGTTCGCTACAAGCATAGCAGATTAGGGGAATTTCGTCAAGGGAGGTTCGCAAAATCATGTTGGTTACGAGCCGTGCGCCGGTGCGAATTGACTTTGCCGGAGGTTGGACCGACGTAAACCTTTTTGCGTTAGGTGCCGGTGGAGCTGTGGTGAATGCCACTATTAATCATTATGTAACCGGCGAGCTGGAGGTTTATGAAGAGCCGGAGGCGTTGAGCTTTCCGGTGGCTTTAGCGGGAAGCCAAGAGGGGTTGCGCGTGGCCTATCGGTGCGATCTTCCTTCCGGTTCAGGATTAGGAACATCGGCAGCGCTTAACGTTGTGTGGCTAAGCCTTATTCACTCTCAAATTACTTCTGAGGAGGACAGAGCACGTATTGCAGAGCTGGCATATCAATTAGAGGAGATGTTGGGGATTTTGGGCGGGAAGCAAGATCAGTACGCTGCAGCCTTTGGTGGAGTGAACTTTATAACGTTCAATCAGAAGGTGCATGTGGAGCGGCTAGCCATCTCGCCAAAGTTCATAGAAATGTTAGAGAAGCGGTTGGTGCTATGTTATACAGGAAAGCCGCGGCTATCTGGCAGCATCCATGCGCACGTTTGGGGCGCTTTCAAGAAAGGCGTTCCGCAAACGGTACAGGCTTTGTACGGACTTCGTGATTGTGCCCTACGGATGCGTGAGGCGCTATTACGGGAGGACATCGTCCAATTTGGCTCTATTTTGAGTGAGAACTGGCAGCATCAGAAGGCGCTAGATTCCTCAATCACGAACGATCAGATCGAACGATTGTTTGAGGTTGCAGAGAAGGCAGGCGCCATTGGCGGCAAAGCATGTGGTGCTGGCGGGGGTGGATGTCTGCTCTTTTGTGTGGAGGAAGGTAGAGCCGAGGAGGTTGCCATGGCGTTATCTCAGGCAGGCACACGCATTATTCCCTTCCATTTCGAATGGAAGGGTTTGGAGGTGATGCGTGAGGAGTAGTTCAAAGAAGGTCACTGCCGCTAGGTTTTTGGGGTTGATGCTAACCCTCCTCTTTTCAGGTGGAAAGGCCTTTGGACAGCCTGCTTTTGTGGCCGGTGCGGCGAGGGTGAACATTACGCCCATCGGTGCTGCCGTAAGGGTGCCGTTAGGGGGATATGCGGCACGCAGGGGAGCTTTAGCAACAGGGGTGCATGACCCGGTGTTCGCGCGCGCTTTAGTGCTTGGGAGGGGAGATCGGCTTGTCGCCATTGTCTCGGTAGATCTCTGCTTTTTACCGTCGGGTATTGTGCAGGCCGTAGCACAAGACCTGAGGCAGATGGGGTTGGCCCAATTAACGGGAAGCCGCCTGTTCTTGGCCGCTACGCATACCCACAGCGCTCCCGATCCCCTCGCGATGGACCCTGCTAACACCTTCACACAGCCTAAAGGTTGGAGCCGCTTTAATCCGCAACTGCTTCATTGGAGCGCCCATCACATTGCGCTTGCCGTGAAACAGGCCTATGAGAACCGCGTGCCGGCACTTCTGGGCTACACGGCAACGCAGGTAGAAGGACTGAATCGCAATCGGCGTGACGACCCCGTGTTAGATAAGCAGCTGACGGTGTTGCGCGTGGTTCGTCGGAGAGATTTGCGCTCGATTGCCGAATTGGTGGTGTTTGCCTCCCACCCCACTCTCTACACGGCGAAGATGCTGGAAATCTCAGCAGATTGGCCTGGAGTGATGGAACAGGCCGTTGAGAAGCACTATGGAGGTGTCTGCCTGTTTTTAAACGGCGCGGAAGGCGATGCTGCCCCCCCGGATTCGCAGGGTCTGACGGAGGAGCAGGAGGTTGATCGGTACGGGAAGGCGGTCGCCGCAGCGGTACTAAGGCTTATTCCCACCATCGCTTACGATGTACCTGCGCCGGTGGAGACGTGGCAAATCTCCGTGACATTGCCACAACGCGAGCCAAATGGCCTCTATCTTGCCGCAGCAGGCAGTTTGGGCATCTCTGTCCCGGATGCGCAAAATAGGGTGAAGCACCTTATGCCCTCGACCACAAGAATCTCCTTTGTTCGTATTCATCGGTTGCTGCTCATCGGTATGCCCTGTGAACCTACGGGCGCTTTAGGAGCAGTGCTAAGGCGTGAGGCAGAACAAGCGGGGTATCATCCGGTGGCTATAGTGGCTCTCGTTAACGACTGGTTGGCGTATGCGCTTACTGCGGAACAGTACAGGCACGGAGGTTATGAGGTAGGCATGTCGTTTTATGGCCCTCAGCTAGGAGACGTTTTAGTGCGGGCAGTGGCGAGGGGACTAGCTCATGAACGAAAAACTTCAGCGAAGGAGTAGAGTAAGACATTTCGCCGCACCTCCGGCCTTAAGAAACTCCGACATCTCCACAGCGTAGCACACAAAGCCCCTTTGTTGCAGGGCATCGGTTAGTTGTGGGCAGCCGGTCGGTAGAACAACTTGGTGACCTATCACCACTGCGTTACAGGCGAAGCGTAGGGCCTCTTCTTCACGAACAGGAATGGTTTCAAAGTTGTTTTCGATAACGGTGCGTGCATAGTCATCGAAGGCTGCCGGATAGTAGGCGACCAGATGTGCTTCGAGAGGTAGGAAGCAGGTATCGAGATGATACCATCGGTCGTCTACGAGTTCTAAGGAAAGGACGGGCAGACCCAGTGTGTCGGTAAGCCAACGATGAGAACAGATGTCGCTGCGTTTAAGGTAGCCTGCCACAAGCACATCTCCTACGAACAGTGCGTCGCCCTCGCCTTCAAAATGACAATTTGGTGGTGGGGTTATTACCTGATAGCAATGTTGTTCAAACCAGGTGCGGAAGTAAGGTACCTCGGGCTGGCGTTGTGGATGTCGGAATTGCGAAAGGAGCGCTTTCCCTTCGTAAACGAGGCCGGCGTTTGCCGTGAATACCATGTCGGGGCATTCTGGCGGTTGTTGGATCAGATGGACGGTAAGGCCTATTTGAGTGGCGAGCACTTGATAGAGCGCATCCCACTGTTTTGCAGCAAGAGGCCGATCCGGGCGATTTTCGACATGCATCCAGGGGTTGATCTCATAACAAACGTCGTAGGCCGTAGGCGGGCACATCAGAACCTGACGGATGGTAGTGGGTGTAGTCATTTTACGACTTTGACGTTTGGCAGTTGAGCCGCCAGCTCTTTAAGGAAGAATTCGCAGTCTGTCACGAGTCCAAACGCCTGATGGGTTCCCCGATCCATTAGTTTGATAACCGTATCGGGGTCTGAGTCGACGCAAAGGGTACGAACGGAGGCGGGCAAGAGGTTACCGGTCGCTACCGAATGGAGGGTGGTTGCTACCATGAGGGCGACTCCCACCCCGCGCACATGTTGGCGCATTTTGTCTTGTGCTTCCACAACGTCGGTGATGACATCGGGTAGGGGGCCGTCATCACGGATCGAGCCGGCAAGCACATAGGCCGTATTGGTGGTAATGCAGGCGTGCATGATGCCGGAACGAAGGAAGCCTGCCTCGACAGCGCTACGTATGGAGCCATAGGCGCGTATGGCGTTGATGGCACGTAGATGGTTTTCGTGGCCGTGAGGCATGGCCGTTCCGGTGGCGATCTCGACGCCTAAAGAGGTACCAAAAAGCGCCCCTTCGATATCGTGAGCTGCCAGAGCATTGCCTGCAAAAAGCACATCTATCCATCCTGCACGAATGATGGCTTCAAGGTAGTGGCCGGCGCCCGTGTGGATGATGGCCGGGCCACCCACAAAAAGGATTTTCTTTCCCTCTTGCCGTGCCTCTTTCATCGCGTGCACAATGGCGGCGACGACACGCTCTTTCGGGCGCTCGGTGGAGACGTCGCTTCCCATGAAGCTAAACACATCGTCCGGTTCTCGGCGCTCGACGGGGGTAACGCGTACACCGGTATCGCCAACGACGACAAGCTCTCCCTCACGCACATGGTGCATAGGGGTGCAACGTGCAGTGGGCTTACCCTCTTTATATTCGATGACAATAGCGCAGTCCATCTCGATAAACTGCACGGGGAGCCACTCGTTGCCTACCCGCACGTGGGTTTCGAGGTTAGTCGTGGCATAGAAGCCTTCGGGAAGCACACCGTCCTTTGGGGCCGGCACCAGTCGGGCCTCGCCGGCTGTGCGCTCTGTGCCATGTTGGCCGGTGGCGTGGAGAATGCGCTCCAGCGTTTCATTATCTGGGGCGCTGATCTCTATCTCTGCGTGACTCGGATCGGAGCGTGTTGCGCCCATTTGAAAGCGCAGCACGCGATACTCTCCCCCCTCTTTGAGGATAATGTCTAAAACTTTCGAGAGGGTAAGCGAGTCGATGATATGTCCATCAAGGCGAACGATCTCAGAGGGCATCCGTCTCTCTCTATTGAACTCTAATGACAAAATCGGTCGTTAGAATTTTACCTTCATGTTTGAACTGCGTCCAAATTTTGTAGATGCCGGGTTTAGACAGCAGAACATGAAACCGGACAGTTGGGCCGTAGTGCTTTTCACCCACTTCCAAAGGATGAGAATGGCAGTAGCCCATGGTATCTTGGCTGATCGCCACACAATGTCCGGCTGCACCGAGATAGGGTTGAAGATCGGTGACGGGCAAGCCATTTTTCCAGATGGTGTAGGTAAGCACGGTCTCATCGCGCCAGTAGGGGTGGCGTGGTGTTAGCAGCATCTGGACGCGGTAAGGCCCAAACACCTTAGCTTGCGCCGGCGTAACCAGAAGCGGTTTTGGCGGCGGCGGGGTGCCGTTGACGTGTACAGGAATGCGAAATACCTGATTCCGATCTCCGAATGGGGTAATGTCGGCGAAGAGCAGAAAATTGCCGGCGAAGGGAAAGGCATAGTCTATAAGCAGGGTGCCATCGGGTTGTAGCTGCGGGTGGATGTGGTCGAAGAAAGAGAGGTCTTGACTCAGCACGATAAGATGCATCTTTTTTTCGTGAACAGTTGCAAGGTTATGAAGAATTTGCCCCTGATAACGCGGCGTGAAGACGAAGCGCACCAGCTGGCCGGGTTGGAGGGATATGATCGGCGTGAGCTGCACGTGCTGTGCAGGGAAGAGCAGATGACCTGCTTGGGCATAAGCGCGAATGGTGCTGAGCGACGGAGCTTGTGGCCGCTTCGTGGAAGTTGAGAGGGTTTGGGATAACGGCAGGCTGGTTGCCACGGAGAGCATGGTGAAGTCGAGCGTGTAGCCCGGATCGTGCAACACCCCCCAAGGGCGTGATGGTTTGTTCGGCTCAAGAGGCATGCCGCATATGGGACAAAATCCGGGATGGGTGGCCCCCACGTTTGAGTGCATAGGGCATACATAAGGCAGGTAACTATGCGGAAAAGCGGCACTGTGATCTATCCATGGCTCGAAATCGGCTACCAAAGGCGCTGCGGTAGGAGGTCGGTCGAAGGGCCAGAGCAAGGCCTTGGGTTCAAAGAAGGGGATGCTATGCAGAAAAGTTGCCATTGCGGTATAGTGGCTAAAGTCTGTGTCTACAGGATGCAGCTTAAGCGCGGTGGTGTCGCCGCCGATCTTAATGACGAGCTGGGCGCTGTAGACTTTCATGGGATAGGGGATGTCGTTGCTTTGATGATAAAGGTAGAGATCAAAGCGCTGGGTAGTCGGGTTGTAGGTAAGCTCGGCGCGTTCACGGCCTAGAGGCGCTACGAGACCACGATGAGGAGCTGAGCGGCTAAGCCGTCCATATCCGAGGAACCAGGGAAGCCCTTCATTGTAGTTGATAAGTAAAAACGCCTCAAATATCATGAGGCAGGGATAGGCGATGGTTAGGCTGCGGGTAAGCCGTGTTGAGACGGTAGAGGGAAAGCCCTGCTGGTATTTTTGTTGAAGGTGGTCTTCTATTAGCTTAACGGCACCGATAAGTAACGCGACGAACCCCATGACGGTATGATGGATATAGACTCCTGCAGCCACGTTCGCGTAAGGTGCATTGGAGTGAACGTGGGTAAACAGCAAGGCTCCCCCCACCAAGGCGAAAATGGCAAGTAGACGGTTTTGAAGCCCTTTACCGATTTTAGCAGCCTGCCGACGTTTGATCAGTCCGTGTAGCCCCATGGCTATCATGAGCACGGCGTAGATTTTATGCATCAGAACCTCTTTGTCGGTGAGGGGACGGAACGGACGCACATGATAGAGCGGCCAAGCGTCCTGGTCGCTGAAGATAAGGAGGAAAACCCCACCGGCAAGAAAAAGCACTGGAGCCAGCCGTCTTACCTGCACGCCCCATTCCGGTGACAGGAGGTCTATGAGCAGCATTATAGAGAGCACCAGCACCAACCAGCCGAAGATATGGTGCATCATGTCGGAGTAGAAAATAGCAGCCTGCGTTTGATGTTGTAACAGAATGGCGAGGTCTTCGTGGGTAGGAGCGGGGGCAATGCCGGGAACCTGCACGGCTGCGGCATGATGGTAGACGAGCATAGCGCCCAGATGGCCTGTATAACCAAGAAGCGCACAGCATGCAACGGCTAGAATGAGATAGATAGCCATAGCGCTGCGTCGTGTGCTGATGCCCAGAAATAGCCGTGCAGCCGCAAGAAAAACGAACGACCAGCTCGTGATGGTTGCCATCAGTTCGTGGTATTCCATGGGGTCTTGAGGAACGCCATCGCGGGCCGCCCAAATCTCGGCAAAATTGCCGGCAACGAAGGCAAAGAGCGTGGCACAGGTGCCCAGCAGCAGCGTAATTTGGGCAAATCTGGCGATAACAGGGTCGCGTTTAAAGAAGCCAATGAGATCGAGAGCGACGGCGAAAAGAAGCAGAACTATAGGAAAATGAACGAGGGCAGGATGTAAAAACCCGATAAAACGTGCGATCTCCATAAATGATTCACCCAGAGGCTTGCTATTTCAGCGGAAAAAGATGAGGAAACTGCTACTAGTTTAGCGTTTATCGGAGGCGCGTAGTTCCCGGCTCTTCGATAGGCAGGCCTTGCTGGCAGAGGGGGCATGCATCGGGTGCGTAGGAGGGCGCTTCAACCGTAAGGAGGGCTTCGAGGCGATAGCCCAAGTCAACGGTTCCACCGCTGCGATCCACGAGCACGGCCACGCCTACGATGTGCGCCTGATGCTTTTCTGCCAACTCTATGCACTCGCGTGTGGCGCCGCCGGTGGTCATGACGTCATCTACTATAAGGGTACGCGTGTTGGGTGGCAGAGCAAGCCCGCGGCGCAGGCAGCGTACCCCCTGCTCCTTTTCGGCATAGAGCGCTCGCGTTTGCAGTTGCCGCGCCACCTCGTAGGCTAAGAGGATGCCCCCTGTGGTGGGGCCAAGGACGACATCAACGGCGTCATCATGAAAGCGACGGGCTATTTCGGCACAGAGCGTTTGAACGTGCTTTGGATACTGAAGCACCCAGAACTTCTCCCAATACTCGTTGCTATGGCGCCCTGAGGAGAGAAGGAAGTGGCCTGTGCGTAGGGCACCAACTTGGAGAAATATTTCACGAACCTGTTCTGGGGAAAGCTCTGCCATCATATACGATGTTAAGTATACCTCATCTTATTTTATGATACGGAAAAGACCACTGGTTTGAAGGAGACCGCCAAATTGTACCGATGAAGGTTGTATGGAGCCGTTGTGTCATGAAGATATTGAAAAAGTGATGTATGGGGTAAAATGATGTTCGGTTTCCGGCGTGGTTTTAGGAATCACGAAGTAGAGACCGAAAATTTTCTATGAGGGGTTGCAATCGCTTTGGCGATGTGCTATACTAGTGTGGTTCGAGCAAGAGACCACTAGGCCCCTTGTAGAGCTGTACAAAGCAATATCCCACCGATGAGGAATATCTAAATGTGGGTTATATCCGTCCCACATTGTGAAAAAAAGCACAAAGTGCGGTTCGCAAAGAGAGCGGTAACGTGGGTGTGCCGTTGTTCGGCTAGGAATGAGCTTGGCCTAGCCGATGCGGATCGAAATAGACAGGGAGTGTACTGATGGCTCAACTCTTCCATCCGGCTGCGAACACAGTTGCACGTGTGATGGTGCTTTGCGCCTTTACCGGCCCTATTGTAGCGCTGCTTGTGGGCAGCGCGATCACGCGCTCCTCGTTCAACACTAATGTGGGCGTGCCCCTCGCTCAGCCGGTTCCTTTCAGTCACGAGCATCACGCCGTAGAGCTTGGTATAGACTGTCGTTACTGCCATACCAATGTAGAGAGGTCGCCCAATCCTGGGCTGCCCTCCTCTGAAATTTGTATGTCGTGCCACTCGCAGATTTGGACAGACAGCCCGCTTCTTGAGCCGGTGCGTGATAGCTATCGCGAAAACAAACCTATCGTGTGGAACCAGGTGAACTGGGTTCCCGGGTTCGTCTATTTCCCGCACGACATCCATGTGGCGCGCGGAATCAGTTGTAACAACTGCCACGGTCCCATCCAGAAGATGATGATCACCTACAAAGGCAAAGCCTTCTTCATGGTCTTTTGTCTTAACTGCCATCGCCAACCGGAGAAGTTTTTGGCACCCCCGCAGTTTGTGTGGCAGCTCTATCAGGATATCCAGCGCTATGGCGACAAGGTGGACCCAACCGGCAAAGAAGGTCTCACACCGCGCGAATACGCCCTTGCGGAGGGCAAGTATTACGAAAATCAAGGGGCCGACCTCGTGGAGGGGGAGCGTCTTAAGAAAGAGTATCATATCCACACCGTTCAGATTACCAACTGCTCTGTCTGTCATCACTAAAGGCGGATGGACGAACTTGGTGGAGATTAGGTGGAAAGAATGGCAAACGAAAATCGGTCGAAGCTAGATTTAGCGGCTATTAAAGCGCGCCTGGCGTCTGCGCGTGGCAAGAAGTATTGGCGAGTGCTTGAAGAGCTTGCGGACACGCCGGAGTTTCGTGAGGTAGTGGCCAACGAAATACCCGATGTCACGCGCTCCATAGATTTACATATGGATCGCCGGCAGTTCCTCACGCTTAGTGCGGCCTCGTTGGCGCTGGCCGGCCTAAGCGGGTGTCGCTATCTGCCGCAGCATAAGCTTGTTCCCTACGTGAACCAGCCAGAGGAAGAGACGCCGGGTGTGCCGCTATACTATGCCTCGGCTGCACCCACTTTTTGGGGATATGGTATAGGTACCATTGTAACGAGCCGTGATGGGCGTCCTGTCAAGATGGACGGTAATCCTGGCCATCCGGCGAGTTTAGGATCAACCGATATCTTCACTCAGGCCGCCACCCTGACCCTTTATGACCCCGATCGCTCTCAAATAGTGAACCATCAGGGCGATTTCTCCACCTGGGAAGATTTCTATACCACCGCGCGGCCATTGCTGCAGCGCCAGTTGGCCGTGAAAGGGGCGGGCTTGCGTATCCTTACGGAGACGGTTACTTCGCCGACGCTGGCGGCGCAGATAAAAGCGATCTTAAAACGTTTTCCTGAGGCGCAATGGGTTCAGTATGAGCCAACCTACCCCAACCATGCCTATGAGGCCGCTATGGCAGCCTTTGGGGAGCCGGTTCATACCTATTATGATCTTGCCAAAGCAAAACGCATTCTGTCGCTTGACTCCGATTTCCTCATCTCAAACCCAGCCGGCGTGCGGTACGCACGCGATTTTGCCGACGGCCGTAGAGTGCGGCAAGGCACCACGCAGATAACGCGCTTCTACGCTATAGAGAGCACGCCCACGTTGACCGGAGCGATGGCGGATAACCGCATTCGCGTACGGGCCAGCCAGGTTGAAGGTATTGCTAGAGCCATTGCGCAGCAGCTCGGACTCGATGTGGGTTCAGCTCCGTTGCCCACGCTTGATGCAGAGCAGGAAAAGTTTGTTGCGGGAGTGGTGAAGGACTTACAGGCCAACGCCGGCGCTTGTGTGGTGATCCCTGGCGAATTTCAAACTCCTGCGGTGCACGTTCTGGCCCATGCGCTGAACGAGCGCCTTGGCAACGTGGGGAAGACGGTTTTCCACACGGAACCGGTGGAAGCTCAGCCGCAACACCAGATACAGGCGCTTCAAAATCTGGTGAGCGATATGAATGCCGGCAAGGTAGACATCCTGCTGATCCTCGGTGGTAACCCTGTTTACAACGCCCCTGCGGATATCGGCTTTGCCGAGGCGCTTCCGCGTGTTCCTTTCCGTGCCCATCTTGGGCTGTATGAGGATGAGACCTCCATAGCCTGCCAATGGCATCTGCCAGAATCGCATTTCCTCGAAGCGTGGGGCGATCTGCGAGCTTTTGATGGTACGGCCAGCATCATTCAGCCGCTCATTCTCCCCATCTACGACACGAAATCGGCCTATGAGCTGCTTTCCGGTCTGTTCGATACCCCGGAGACCGGCGGGGAGGCGGGTTCTGCTCCTCGCGATGGGTACACGATTGTGCGGCAGTACTGGGCAGAGCATGGCTACCCCATAGATGAACCCTATGACTTTGCCTTCAACAAGCTTTTGCACGAT
>NZ_DATGLN010000081.1:0-37595 GCF_035294165.1 Chthonomonas sp. | reverse complement strand
GCAATTTATCACAATCTGGCGCATAGCAAAGCGATTTCCCATCTCTTCCGCATTCTAGGGTTTCTCAGGCGGTAACTGCTGAATCTCCAGCGGCGAACGCGCTTGGATCTGTTCGGATTCGGGCAGAGGACGCGTGGGTGTTGGTTCCTCACCCAGCACGTCACCGGTCTTGCCATGATACGATTCGCCTGGGTGGGCTACCAGCGGCTCGCCCACCGAGGGGCCGAAGCGTCGCTCCGGGAACTGCACGCGCTCTCCGCCAAGAGGATAGTCTTTCCGCTGCGGATGCCCCACCCAGTCTTCCGGCATAAGAATGCGGCGCAGGTCGGGGTGCCCGCTAAAGCGAACACCGAACATGTCGAAAATCTCTCGTTCCGGAAAGTTCGCTCCGGGGTAGACATCGGTGATGCTTGGCACCACGGGGTCATCTTCCGGCACCGGAACTTTAAGAAAGATGCGCCGGCCCGTTCCTTTTTGCACCCCACCCTGCTCGTAGCGCACCGAGTAGAGGTTATAGACCACCTCAAAGCGGTGATCGGGGTATTTGTCAAGATAGTCCACACCGAGACATTCGGAGAAGAAGTTGTACTGTAGGTCGGGGTCGTCGCGCAGAAGGCGGCAAACCTCCACGATATACTCTCTGCGCAGCAGGATGCGCGTGTCGCCACGAAAGGTCTGCACCTGAAGAATCGCATCGGGGAAATGCTCGCGGATTTTCTGAACCTCTAGAAGCTCTTGAGTGGTTGCCTCGGCCGCCTCGGTCATCGCTCCTCTCCCGTAGGTTGTAGTCGCACAGTGGTCTGTTCGAGGGGTTGGCAAAGCTCTTGTGCGCTTGCTCCGTAGACGGGCACCCGCGGCCCCACCGGTATTTTTTCAAGGTCTACAGGCCCGGAGTTCTCGTTCCCAAACCGGATGGGAGGCCGTGCAGCAAGCACAATCGGCTCTCGCTTCAGGGCCTCAGCCACAGCCTCCTCTTCGCCCCAATCGAGGGCGCCCTTGCCGAGAATGTAGAAGTAGCCGGCGAACAGGATAGCCACAAAGATGATCATCTCGATATAGTTAAAGGCTTTGAGCGCGTAGGGCAGATGACGATAGTTTACCGCCCAAGGGTAAAGGAAGATGGTCTCCACATCGAAGACGATGAAGATCATGGCGACGAGATAAAACTTAATAGGAAAGCGTTCATGGGCGCTGCCCACCGGCGTCATTCCACACTCGTACGGCGAGGCCTTCACCGCGCCGGGCTTTTTGGGGCCGAGTAAGGCGGAGCCAAAAACCATGACGAATGCGATCAATGCGCCGATAACGATCATCACGAAAACAGGGATGTAGCTATCCACTGTTTCCTAAGCCTCCTCCCTATCTGTTTACGCTGCGCTTGAATGAGAGATTGCCGTTTTGCTGAATTTGTGATGTTTATCACAATCTGCGACGTAAGCAGACATCCCCCTCACTCTTATCTTTTCTATTTTACCTTCTCTTTGCCTATTCTGCATGGTCTGTGTAAAAGCTTCTGCCCAAACAGGCGACGAATCAAACGGGATTGCTCGTAAGCCCCCGCCCCTCAAGGCCGACGGTGCTGCGCACTGTGCCTTTTGCCTCAAGGGTACCCCCTACAGCCCCATCCCTACCCCTCTCCCCAATGGGGAGAGGGGCACCTCGCGGTGGGCGCCTCAGCGGCCTATGTCGTTTCCTTAAGCGCCTCTTTTGCTGGCCGCTGCATCGCCGTCTGCAAGACGGAAAGGACGGGATAGGAGGCGAACAAGGCCGGCTTGCTTCTGGAGATTGCCTCTAGAACTGTGAGATTGTCAGTCCCCACCCCCTACCCGTCAGAACTGCTGGGAAGTGAAACTCAAGATTTCTCGCCTTCGGCTCGAAATGACAGGCGTTTATCTCACCCGCTCTTCAAGCCCCACCCCCCGCCCCTCCCTCAATTTGGGAGAGGGGAGACCAGTAAGTTTATTGGCAGTCCCTTATGATAACCTTCCCTTCGGGCACTCAACATAACCGCCCCCTTTCTCCCTGATAGGGGGCGAGCAAGGCCGGCTTGCTTCTGGAGATTGCCTCTAGAACCGAGCAATTGGCAGTCTCTACAGCCCCGCACCCTCATTTACAACGCCTCCCTTCGCCCAACCTTTACCAATAACATCGCACAAAATAATTTTTTTCCAAACACCCATAAAACTACTTGACAAACTCTCTAACCCTATGTTTTACTGTTATTGTCTGAACCCGCTCCTCCACAGAGCGCAGACCACACAACCGCATACCTTACTTCGGCCATTCTGAGGCTCCTGAGGTGACCCCTCCTCCTTCGAGAGGCCTCCCCAGCCCTCATGGCAACGTAAAGTGGTGTGTAGCTGTTTGTATTGGGATTAAAAACAATTGGAGAAAACTAACTATGTCGCGCTTATCTGAAAAACTAGGAGGTCTCTTCAAGCCACATTCAATATGCGACTTTTGTGGCGCTACGTCGCCCGGCCTGGCAAGGTTTTTCGTAGGCCTGTCGAAACTCTTCTGGAGGCTGCTTACGTCGCATGGCAGGGCGCAGCAGGCGGTGTTCGCCAATGGCGTTCGGGTGATCATCACAGTCCCCGAAACCGTGCGTATTTGTGAAACCTGCCTGCGCTCTTTCCACGCGCACCCAGAACGCAAAGACCCTTCCCTAACCCAGTTTACCTGCAGCGTCTGTCATCGGCAACGGGAGGGAGGCGGCTTCCGAGGCCTGCATGGGGCGATCCTCTGCCCACAATGTGTGGAGATGATGGCAAGCGACCTCTTCAAAGAATAGGCGGCGGGCAAGCCTAGTCTAAGCAATGCAGGCGGCCCCACAGCAGGCACTGCAGAACTGCCGTGTGGTGACCTATTCAGCGGGCGCCGCCTCATTCCGCCTAACCGGTGGCACACGCCCGCCAGGAAGCGCTTGGCTGCGCGGTATCTGTGGCATAATATGAGGCAGCCTTCAAACATCTAAAGAAAGGAGCATCATGGCACGTAAAGCGTTGATCGTGTGGGGAGGCTGGGAAGGCCACGAACCCCAGCAGGTAGCAGAGATCGTGGACGAAGTCCTTCGCCAACATGGCTTTCAAACGGAGGTCTCACACACCCTCGACTCCTTCCTTGAGGTCGAAAAGCTCAAACAGCTGGACCTCATTGTGCCGATCTGGACGATGGGGCACATTACCAACGAGCAGCTGCAAGGCGTTTGTGAGGCAGTGCGGAGCGGTGTGGGCCTCGGTGGATGCCATGGTGGCATGTGCGACTCGTTTCGTGAGGCCACCGAATGGCAGTTTATGACGGGCGGACAGTGGGTGGCGCATCCGGGCAACGATGGGGTTCGCTATACCGTGCGGCCGGTTCAGCCCGATCACTTTATTATGCAGGGAACAAAAGAGTTTGAGGTCTGCTCCGAACAGTACTACATGCACGTAGACCCGGCCAATAGGGTGCTTGCCGTTACCCGCTTTCCGGTGGCCGACGGCCCCCACGTTACCAACGGCGAGGTGGATATGCCGGTGGTGTGGACGAAAATGTACGGCCAAGGGCGCGTGTTCTACTCCTCTTTAGGCCATGTGGCCGCCGTCGTACGTCAGCCCGACCCCCTCCGCATTCTCACCCGAGGGCTGCTTTGGGCGGCGCATGCGGAGGACGCCGCATGAAAAAAGCGGAGGGCATTCCCCTCCGCTCCCCTATGCCGAAGGTGGGATTCGAACCCACACGGGGTCGCCCCCAACGGTTTTTGAGACCGCCGCGTCTACCGTTCCGCCACTTCGGCAACACGATGCTAGATTATACGGCTTCCGATGCCCCTCTGTCAATCGGGTATGCATCCAGAGAGAGGCCTCGGCGCTACCGAACTACCGGCGCCTCAACCGTTGTTCAACCCGTACCCAAATAGGGAGTATGGCTGTAGAGGTAGGCCTTGTGCCTACGACTCCCCTACGGACTCTCCTGATGGGCGTTCCACACTGTCAACAGTCGGCAACCCTATCGGCTAACTTTCCAAATGTTTACCTCTACCGAACGACGCAGGTCGCTCTCCTCCGGTCGAATAGCCCCAACCTCATACGTCTCCCAATCTATGCGCCAGCCTCTTCGTTCTAGATAGGCCATCATCTCTAAGGCCGCATCTCGCCCCGGATCGGCCAGCACCACCAAACCACCCGGCGCGAGGCTGCACCGAAAAATGGCCTCTAAGTCCGCATGAAAATGCCTGTCGTAGAGAATATCCGCCCCAATAACATGCTCAAAACGCTCCTCACAACGCCATTCCCTCCAATCCGCCAGAAAACGGGTTATTCCGCCGGTATGGTTCCGCTCCGCGTTGGCCTGCGCTAAAAGCAGCGCCTCCGCCAGGTGATCGGTCTGAAACACCTTCGCTCCAACCCTACTGGCCACCAGCCCCGGCAGCCCGGCACCGGCGCCAAGCTCCAACAGCCGGCTGTTCTCAACAAGTCCCGCATGGGTCGCTATCCACTTGGCCAAAGCAACCGCCGACTCCCAAAGCATAAGCCCAAACGGAAACTGCTCGAACTCCTCCAACCTATCCGCAAGAACAACCTGGTTTTGAACCGCCATGATCTCCCACGTGGTTTCCCCGATGCCCAGAGAGTACCGTTCGAGAGGCAGAGATGAAAGGCAGACAGAGCGCATTCAACAGCCCGACCCTACGCCTCAACCGATTGAAGCCGGAATAAGGCCAACTCGGCCGGACAACGGTAGCGCATCGGATAGCCGGTTACCCCAATGCCACGGCTTACATACAGCCGAGCACGCCCGTTCTCATACCACCCTGCTACCTGCCGACAACCCAAATGGAAACGGCAAACCATGGCCGGAGTGGGAAACGGCAGACATATCTGCCCCCCATGCGTGTGCCCTGAAAGAATCAAAGCCTCCCGATCCGGAATCAGCTCAATGAGCCGAGGGTTGTGCGACAACACCACAGGCATCACCGTGGTGGGAACCTCTACAAAAGCCCGTGCAACATCCGGCTGCCCCTCATGCAGATCGTCCACCCCAACAAGCCAAAGCCCGGAGGGTGTGCAAAGGCTTTCGTTATAAAGCAGTTTAATGTGCGCCGCCTCCAGGTGTCTCCTTACGCCCACTATCCCCCCACGGTGGTCATGGTTGCCAAAAACCGCGTAGATTCCTAACGGCGCTCTGAGACGACAAAGCAGTTCCGTCAAAGGATAGTTGCGCGCCGTGTGACTATCGTCAATATAGTCGCCGGTCAGCAACAGCATGTCCGGGCATATCTTCTCCAGATAGTCCCAAACGACCTCAAAAACCGCATCCGTGTTCCCAAAACCGGCATGAAGGTCGGTGATCTGGGCTACCAAAGCCCCCTCTAACTCCGCCGGCAAGCCTCGCACAGCAAGCAGATTTTCCGAAACCTCAATGGTATAGGGGAAGCGCTGCCCACAATCCACCGAAAACACAGCACGAGGCGGAAAACGCCGGCCCTGAGGAGAAGCCTTTCTCAATCTCCCCCTCCCGAACCCCCGTAGTGCGGCACCGGGCTCGAGTTCGTATTGCTTGTAGAAGACATCGCGTGAAGTTGGTTAAGCTCCTGCTGTGCCTCCTCCCCTTCAGGGAACCCGTCCCCCTTGGCCACTGCGTCCTCCAGCTTCCTCTCTGCTCCATACCGATCGCCTTGCAGAATCAACTGCTGAGCATCATGAATGTCCTGCTGCGCCTCCTGCCGACGTTGGGCAAAAAAATCGGCGCTGCTTGATGAAAGGGTACCGGGCAGTGGAGCGGTATTGGTGGAGAGCGTGGAGGGCGGCTGCACATTCCCCGATGGATTTTGTTGGGCGAGCTGGCTTTCCAGCGAGGCCTCCTGAGTGCGCCCTTCCGAACGAAGCAGTTCACTTAACTCCTGACGCGCTGTGGCATAGTCTGGGACGTACTTCAGGGCCGCCTCATAGTCCTCTTCCGCCGTTTGACGGTCGTGGTGCTCCAAAGCCTGCCGTGCTAGCTGCACATAGGTATAGGCGAGGTCTGTCTGGATAAGGTTTTTTTGTGAAGCATCCGTGGCCATTTTAAGCGCTTTGAGAAAGCTTTGCAGAGCAGCGGAGTAGTTTTTCTGGGTATAGGCCTGGTTGCCCTCACCGAGGATGCGCTGCACGAGTTGCCGATTCTGCTGCTGCTGGTAGTTCTGATAGGCCTTCAAAAAGAAGATCACCCCCAATGCCAGCAACACGCCGAGCGCAATGGCCACAAAAGCCCAGCCGAAAAAGGCCACAAGCGCGGGAGGCAAGCTAAAATCGAAGGAGGGGCGTCGCCTTGTGACAGGCCAGTTGGGAGGGTATCCATAAGCAGGCTGCCCGGCGGTCGTGTAGGGAGGTGGCATGGCTTGGCTCAACGACATGCTGCCGGCGGGCGAGACGACGGGAGGAGCCACGGCCATCTGCGAGGGGTCTCCACCCGGGCCTGGTTTTGACCAGCGCCACGGCAACCCACTGCTGCCATAGCTGACGTTCGGGCTATTCGACGGCATGGGCATCATTGCGCCGTGGGTAGAGGGAGGGGGTAGCGGTGTCGGCACTTGGGTGGGGTAAGGTGTGGGGTAGTAAGAACCGGTTGTTTGCGCGCCCATGGCCGGGTTCATGGTGGCCATCTGCAGCGCACGCTGCAACTCCTGGCGCATCTCTTCTGCAGAAGCGGGGCGTAGATTGGGGTTTTTGGAGAGCGCACGCCGTACAACCTGCTCTACCGCGGGGGGGACACCTACCAAGGGAGGCGGATCGGCGTTCATAATGGCGTAGGTAATGCTTACCACGCTATCGCCTACAAACGGTTTGCGCCCCGTGAGCATTTCGTAGAGCACGGCGCCCAGCGAAAAGAGATCGGAGCGATGGTCAATGGCACGCCCCTCGACCTGCTCGGGCGACATGTAGCTTGGGGTTCCAAAAATCTGGCCATCTTTGGTAAGCGCTGGCTCCTCGGTTAAACGCGCGATGCCGAAATCGGTAAGTTTGGCTTTACCACCCGAAATATGGATGTTTTCCGGTTTGATGTCACGGTGAATCACCTGATGTGCGTGCGCATAGGCAAGCGCTTCCAATATCTGACAGGCGATATCCACCGCCTCTTTTACCGGCAGAGCGCCGCGCAGGGCGAGAATATCGCGCAGGCTCTGGCCCTCCAAAAACTCCATGGCGATGTAGTAGTTCCCGTTCTCCTCGCCATAATCGTAAACGGCCACGATATTCGGATGGGAGAGGCGACCTGCCGCCCGCGCTTCGCGGCTAAAGCGTTCCACACGCTCCCTGCGCGCTGCACCCACGAGGTTAGGAGGGATGTTAAGAACCTTGAGAGCCACCCGACGGCCAAGCGTCTCGTCATACGCCTCATAGACGATGTCGTTGCTTCGGGCAATTTCTCGCTTTATTCGGTATTTCCCGCGTATTAAACCGTCAACCACGCCTTGCCTCTCGGGTTCTCTGTCGTTGCATTTCCCCTATATGCCATTATACGCCAAAACCGCATTAAACTTCATGCGTTGCACTTTAAAGGAGGCCGATTTGCAAGGCAATGTCTTTAAGCGTTAACCCTTGGGAAACAGCGCCTGTTTCATGCGCTCGATATCATCGGCCTAGGGTACGGAGATGGCGCCAAGCAGGCGGCAGCCGAGTCGAGCATGCAGTAGGCGCCGTCGCCAGAAAAGGGTTCCGGGTGGGCTTACCTGTTGATTCGTGCAACTCGCTCACCGGCGAACGCTCGGTGACGCCCAGCATCGTACGGAATATGTCGTTCCACTGCTCCTACATCAGTCTGAGGAGGGCGACGATATCGAGGAGCGACGTATCCGTCGTCGTGCCAGGTATGCTCATCCTGCCAGGCCATGACAGGCCTAGAGTTCGTGCTCGACGTAGGGTACCAGCCCTACGAAGAGATCGAGCGCCTTGCCGATGCGTTCGTAGTTGGCGACGGCCACGGGCTAGTTCTCCTCCTTCCTGGCATGGTTCGCTGCCTGTGGTAAGGAAAGCAGACGATCGCGGACTGTTTTCAGCAACCTCTCGCATAACAAATGCGGTTCTTCCACACCGAGTTCCGTCAGCACGCCTTGGACAAGCGGCTGCTTCAGAAACTGGGGTGGTTCGTCTCCTGACCATAATTCCGCTTTCTGCATTTTTTCACGGGCACTTTCCATAAGTTCGGGTGTTGGCTCATTATGAGCAACCTTGTTGCGCAGTTCTCGGATATTCTCTGACGCTTTACCAAACGTTAGCAGGTCGTGTAGATTGAGATAGTGTTCCACGATTTGGATGGCGCATATCGCGCTATCGTCGATCTCATACCAGTCCTCTCCGTCCACTGTCTCTTTCCAAATGAACGGCCGCTTGCGATCTTCATTCTTCTTGGTCTTCGAGAGCGCGGCGTACTTTGCATCGTCACGTTCGCGCACTAGCTCGTTGCGGGGAGGTACATGAAATTTGAATAGGCGCTTGTCCGGATGACGTGATGTTTTCTCTCCAAGGTGGTCCCATAGCGCCGACTCGTAGAATGCCACGGTACCATGTACAGCACGCGGAATGTCTCCTGCACGCAGCGCTAGCTCCACACGAAGAGCGGTACGAACGGCCATCCTCGAATGCTTGAGAACTTCGATATCGCACTCGTTCGCGAGGGGTAGGGAGGCAGCGAAGTCGGCCAGCCAGCGCACGACCTTCGTCCATTCCTGCCCCGGCTGGTTTTCGAGGTAACTCACCGCGCCCCAAGCAGCAAGCAGATTGCCTTTCCGGATCAGCGATAGCGCTTGCCAGCGGGCGCGAATGCCCACTGCGGGGTGGAATTTCTCTTCCACAGCGCGGTCGATCTGGTTGGCGATCGCAGCATCCGGCACTTCTAGCACTGTTACTCTCGCGCCACTGGCCTCTGCATGTAGGCGGGCCAGCTCCTCGATCACCGCGTTCGCTGCCGCCAGTCCGCCGGTTGTTGCCACAATGATCTCCTTAGGCTTCACTTGCTCAACCGCACTCGCGATGGCCCGTGACAGAGAAAGGACGACGCTTCCTCGGACGACAGCATCTGTATCGTTTGTTTGATCCTCAAGCGTTTCCTGATCCTCGAGAAAGGCGTGACGTTGTACGTCGGAAACACCCTTGTCACGTAGCCGTTGATCGAGCACTGCACCTGCATATCGCGGATCGCTGTCGATCGTGCGGCGGGTCTCGAGAATGAGCGCGGCAGAGGGGGGCTCTGCGTCAAAGTAGTTGAGCACCGCGTCGAGTTTCGGCGTACAGAGGCTTAAATCGCCATCGGGCAGCTTTGATGCACGCTGAGTGTCCTTTTGGGCCGGAGCATCCACGACCTTCCATGGGCGCTTCTCAATCTCATCATGGAGCTTCCCGCACGTCTTACTATCGAGTTCTTTTCTAACGCCGTTTACAACCAACTGAACATCGGTCTGACCGGTGGTCATAATGAGTAATTTAGTCATTGCCTACTCCTCTTAGCGATACCGACGCGCACGCGAATGCTGAGCGCGAAGATGTGTGTGGAAGGTGTATATCTGACCATTTCGCCTTGGATAGTCGGCTGCGTCAGGATGCTTGTGCTGATGAATGGCGAGCCACTCATTCTGTGTCACTGTCCTCCGATAATGCTGACTCACCCAGGCAACGAGGTCTGTCACAGGCGTCAGTGCCGGGGTCTTGCTCGCTTCGTCGAGCAGCAGGAGCTGCTTGGCCTTGATACGCACGCTGCCCCAACCGAGCGGACGCGCATAGCCAAGCTTCGAGCAGTAACTATCGGAACGCCTGCCATCCAACAGGTCACGAAACTGATGAGGGCACAAGGCGACCAGGATGGCCGCCAGCTCATTCGGATCAAGATCGCGGAAGCGCAGAGTAAAGCGGAACGTCCGACCCGGCCTCGATGCCTCCAGCGCCAGAGTACTGCGCTCGTTGGCACGATTGGCCTCAGAGTCATCCTTCCACGGCTCGGGCTCGCCCGTATAGGCGTCTTGGCGGTCGAGATAGAACTTGCGACCAGCGAGTTCGCCTGGTTCGTCATACCCTTCAGCATCCCCGTACGTCACCAGTGTTGCCTGATCCCAAGGGCGGGGGTCGGGATGGTAAGGCTGTTTCAAGTAGAACTCAACCGCGCTCGGCCGCGGCATGCCCAGCTCTTTAAGGAAGGTTGGCGGCAGAAAGCGCTGCTCATCGCTTTCGCCGTCGCCTACAACCTCCAGGGCGGCGTTGATCGAGACGCGGCCCATAAGCTGTGCGTAATCGTCCTTGCCGATCCCCCTGGCTGCCTTCATTGTCGCCGGTGTAGCCGAATAGCCGCCGCACAGGAGATAGTTCTGTTGGCGCGCCTTCGCTATCCTTCTGCCGCTCCTTGTCGAGCGGGAAAAGGCCATGCCGTTCGCCATTTGGAGCATTTGCGTCCCGGCGCACTGTGTCCACATACGCCCAGCGGTAGTAGTAGTGCCAGCCAAAGGAGAGAATCTGCTTTTTCTCGGTGTCCCATTCGACCCAGATGAGATCGTTGGGTTGGAACGCGCGAGCGGCGGCTTCCTCAATAGCCTTCTTCGCAAGTTGCTTCTTCTGCTGATCCGTACCGATGTATGGGTGACGAGCGCTGAAGTGCCCCTCATCAGTGTTCAACAGATGTTGTAGCGTCTCTTTGTACTGTCCAATAATCTCTGGCAATACACGAACTGCCCTGTGTTCTATACCTACTGCTTGTACTTCCAGATGGGTGCGTATCTCCCTTCCTCTTGCTTGCTCAGAAAGAATTTCCGCGGGAAGCCGCTCTCCACCACCGAGACCTCCCCTGTATGGCCAGGCTCTCGAAGTTGGTTGTATGATTCTTCCTGTTCTACGATTTCTCTTAGGATAATAAGCCTGCTGTCTTATCGTGGCTATTGAGAAGATCTCGACCTCTTCTGGCACGGGCCATTCTCTACCTTCAACTAGAACCCTATTACTCCTGATAATACGTGCAATGCGTGGCTCTAGAAAGCGGTTTTGGCTGGCATTTGGATACGCGAGATTCGGCCGATACGAGTACGATCGCTCGGCTACACGCTCCATCGGCGCGCCAAGAAGCGCGCCCAGCTCGTGCCGGAGGAGCCCCTTGAGCGAGTCGCCGGGGATGACGACGGGCCGCTTTCCCCATGGCGCGCGTAGTGGACAAAGCACGGCCTTGTTGGCCGCGAGCTGACTAACCCCATCCAGGCTGTTTGGAACCGGCCACTCGGCCTCGCTATCGCCGACGATTCCACGTTCCCAACCGACCAGGAGCGGTGTGAGCGTCTCCAATTCAAAGCGGATCTCACCGGAGAGACGCCCCTTGCTGCTCGTACCGTCGTGCCAGATGGGAGCGGCGCTTTTGAAATTATCCGGTAGGGAGACAAAGCCGTATGGCTTTGTACATAGGTCATATGGCTTTTTACATAGGTCTGGTTGCGCCGGTGACCCACGATCAGGCTGTTGCCGTCCGCCCTGCGCCTGGTTGCGCTGCTGAGGGCCACCTTGACGCATGCTTTGAGGCGTAGGCGTCGCGGACGCGGGCGTTGTGATGGTGATATCGCCCCCCTCGATCTCTTCGAGACCGACAGCGCAGAGTTTTTCGCGTACTTGAGCGAGATGTGTCTCCTTCGCCGCGCAAATGATCAGCTCGATTCCGTCTTTGGCGCTGACGATGTCCAGATGCGGCATCCCAAGCTGATTGCTCTTTAGTTTGTTGAGAGCCTTTATGTCGCGAGGCTTACCATCGAGTACACGAACGCGAATGCGATAAGGTTTCTCTGACATCAGTCTGCCTCCTGCTTGATTTGCTCAAGCGTAAAGCCGAGTACCTCATCCCCCTCAAACCATTGACGCAGCAGCACCTTCCCGCGCTCGGTGTTGGCCGCTGAGAAGCGCCTAAAGCTGTGCAGACGTGCGGGTATGTGGACGACCTTGACCTTTTTGCCGTCGGAGGTATCGGGGTCAACTTCCTCGATGAACACCCACCGCGCGCCGCCGGAAGTGCGCACAGCGCGCCAAACAGCGCGCTCAGCATAGAATGCTATCTCGTCCACCTGCAGTGTGCCAGCGTCCGGCCACGTGGTACCGAACGTCTTCGGAGGGTGGCTGACACTGAGATCGATCGAAGGGTCACACCACCACGCAATGAGCGTCATATTTCCAAGCGCATTCTTCGCCAAGCAGGCTGCCTGACCGAATGTAAGCCGAACGCCATTCATCGTCCCGGATGCAATGCGAACACAAGCATCCTCAGGCTTCGCTGCATCCAAGAAATCACGCAGTCCATGCTCATCTTCATGAGCCGCCTGCTGTGAAGTCGCAGAAGGCGTCCAGGTCCTCGCTGCTTTTACATCATCAACACACCAACCTTTAGGTTGCCAATGGCCCCAACCCGCTCCGCGCATCTTGTGACCACCGATTGGCAAGTGGCCCAGCGCCCCCAGCGCTACCTGATGGTCGATCAGTTCGACCAGCGGTTCGACCTCCTGCGGTGTAGGCCCCTCCACCACGATACGCACCGGGAAGACGCCCTTGAGCAGGCGCACGGCGTCGCGCTTGGCGGTGCCATAAGAGCCTGCAGAGAATTCGTCTTCTGCATGCATATGCAGCTTGGCTGCCGCCCACTCGCCTTCGGCGCGGGCGTCGCGGATGAGGATGCGGCTGCTCCTGTTCACCGTACCGAATGCCTGACCACCAGGATCGTCGTCTCCGACATTTCCCTGTACCAGGTGAGGATCTTGAACGGTGCGGCCCGCCGCTCGTTCTGCACGAGAGAATGCGTGTCGTAACGGGCCGCGCACGCTCGCGCCGGGGATCAGCGGCCGAGCACCATCCATTAGGATCGCGCGGTCGGTGAATATTGCCTCTGGAGCCGGCGTCTCTAAAGCAACCCATGACGGCTTTGCCCAGGTACCATCGCCGGTTGATTGGATTACACCTTCTGCGTCGTGCGGGCCAATGGCGAGCATGTCAAGTCCCCACGCTGGCTCGCATGAATTCGGTTGGTATTCGCCGAAAACTATTTCCACATCGAGTGTGCGGAAACACCATGAGCGAGTCGGCTTGACGGTCGGCACTGTCTCGAGGGGTGAAGGAAGCTCCTCACGGCCCGATGTTATCCAGAGATCGTACCCTTCCTCGTCGAGGCGATAGGCCTTCAGATCTTCCAAGTGGCACCAGCCGAGACCGCGCACCACATCGCCACCCAGCCAGCAGCGTCCCTTCGCCCAATGCTCTGCCAGCACATAGCCGAGGATGCCCTCGGCTTCTTTGGCTTCGTTCTCATCTTCCACGTAGGACCAGTCAACCCGAAAATGGAGAGACCATTTCGTCCCCGCGGGGATGACTTCGCGATCGTAGAGCACGCCTTTCGCGCGGGCGCCGGTCTTGTGCCGAATACCAACACCTGCACGAAGGCGCGGGATGATAGCCGAATCCATCGGTATTGCATTCGCGAACTCCCACACTGATCGGCGAAGCGCGCCATGTTTGACATCGTCCGAGACCGCGCGGGGCAAGGGATGGAAGAATCGCTTAGCCATAGCGACGGCCGCCCCCTTGAGGCCGCGGCCGACAAGTGTGGGAACACCGTCAACCAGCGTGAAAGGATGATCGGCACTGCTCTCCCTGTCTAGCCCCGATACCGTCAGGGCTGAGTCTTGTACCAGTACGGCCGTAAATAACGTCAGTCGCATCCTTATACCTCCTCCCGTTTACGCATCGCCGCACGCAGCCAACGTACGAAGAAGCGTGCGTGGCGCGCCTGCATCTCAGGTTCCGAGATCGCTTGCAGCTTCTCCAAGATCGCCCTTGCTTTAGGATGCCTCCAACTTTGCGCACCCAACGTCGTTGGATTGAGGCGATCAGGAATGGCGTTCGCGTCACCACGTTCGAGTTCGGAAACTAGGTCGAACCATTGAGATAGACTAGGTTTGCGATCTGTGCCGCCTGCAGGCCTGGCAAGCTCTCTATGATGCTCGAACCAATTGTGCGTCTCAGCCGCAATGGCCTCGTCTGTAACATCTTCAGTCGAATCGGCCTTACCATTGGCGACCACGCCGTTCGTACTCCCCGGAAGCACCTCGTCGAGACGAAAACGCCCGAACCCCTCGTGCGTGCGTTCACCCAACCACCGACCCTGCACCACTCGACATGCGAGCGCCGCCACCCCCTGTCCTGAAATCTCGAACACAGAGCCTCGCCGAATAGCTGCAGCCGGCATTCGCCACAGGCGCGAGGTGCCGTTGAATCCATGGACCATCACCCAATCCTGCGTTGACCTTTTGAGATGAATATTGTTCGTCCCAAGCAACTCCTGAAGCGCTCCTTCATCCAGCGCCGTGCGCCAGCGCAGAAATTCGTCGCGCACGAGTAGGTCCGAAGTCAGCGTGAGTCGGAACGTCTTTTCGGAAATCGCCGGATCAGACATCGAGCGTGCTTGCGTCGTATCCATCATCCAGGCAATATCCACGACTTCCACTGGCGCTCCAGATCGGCCAACGCGCAGCCAGCGACGGCCTTCGAGAACCGGTTCGAGGCCTTGCACGAGCCGGCTCATTTCCTCGAGAGCACCCCGGAGTTCCGCCACGAAGTACGTGTCCTCGGCGATCTGCTCGACCGCAAAGAGAGATGGTTCCGGTTGCCTTGGATCAGGTCGCCCGTTACGTAGCCGTACACGCAGCGCCGGATGGAACGCTATCCAGTCTGCGTTTGAGTGTGCTCGATAGACAAAGAGGTCATCTTCCGGGCGTTTCAGCTTCTCGATTGTTGTCCACGCGTCAATCCTCTTCACAGCGGCTTGCGGCTGGACCCACCAGGGTACAGAACCTGTTGAACCTTTGGGCTTCTCGCTCTGCAACGAAAGTGGCGCGGGTAATACCTCCACTGCCTCGAGGTCAGCAGGCGCCTCCGGCAGCGGTAAAGCGTCGCTCACCGAGATGTGGCCGGCTGTCAGCAATGAGGCAATGTCGCGCTTGTCTTCGGCGATGAGCCAATCGGCCAACGTACCCAGCATTGCGCGCCCGGGCACGAACGTGAGACTTGGGATTAGGTTGTCAGGCGTTGCCGTGGCGGTGATACACAAGGGGTCTATGTTCCTGAGCAGAAGTCGCAGGTGTTCAGTTGGCGCGGCTACCTTCCGCTTCGGTAACGGGAGCCTCTCGAGCGAAAGCTTTAACCGGCCGGCACCCGAAGCGCGTCCGCTGCCGAGCGCATCCACTTCCTTAACCAGACGCTCCAACAACGGCAAGTCACTCTCAGGCAACTCAACTTGCCCCTCAAACCTCGTCCCTTTGGGAACAAATTCCATGGCGCGCAATGTGTCGTCCTTCGGCGCCCGGTTTTCGAAGGACTGCCGCGCAGCGGAACGCCAGATGTGACTCTCGGGAGTGTCCGCAGTGTATAACGATGTAAAAATCGCCCGTTGCCGCTGGCCTCCAGCCCGTCCGAAAAAGTCAGCCGCAGCCTGATCGCCTTGTAGCCTGCGGGCTGCGTCGCGCAACACGCCCTCGACGTGCGAAGCCCAGATAACGGGCCGGCCGTGCCGGTCGCGAGCGACAAGCGCATCGCTGCCTCCACCACCTGTACCGGTGCCGAAATGCGCATCCGCAAGCAACTCAGCCCTGATCTGGCATCGAACCCAATTTTCGGCCATCGCTGACCTCCTACATAGTCTGTGACTTCTCGTTGCGACTTCCCAGTCGCTCGATTTCCATGATCTCCACGAGATCGAGCAGCGGCGTGATCCAGGGGCCTCCGTTGGATAAAGACTGCCACACCTCCTTAACGCCTGCCTGACTCAGCTTCTCGCTTGCTTCTTTTGACAGCTCCTCGAAGGCAAGCTCTGCGAGCACTCGTCCGCGTGGGAGCTGGTCAACCAGATAGCGGAGCTGCGAGCGCGGTGCATTTTGGAGCTTCTCTGCGCCCTTTAGGAGACCTTGGAGAGTGTGTAGCCCATCACCAAGCACATCAACCGGACGCTGCGACAACACCCGCCGGTCACCCGCTGTGCCACAAACCCAGTCACGGCGCCGAATTTCCTCGGGGTCGTCAACCCAGGACGTGGTGTACACCGCCCAATCAACTACCGATTGCGCCTTGTCACCGTTGTCTTTGAGACCACGGAAGCGACGTTTGGCGGAGCTGGCCAGCTGCTCAGCGACGTCATGCAGACGGTAGATAGGTATCTTCGATCCTGCGATGACAACGCCCACGCCAAGCGTCAGCTCGACGCCATTGTTGCCCTCTCTTTGAATCCTCGCCAACTCCTCACACAGCGAGACGACAAACGGCAATGCTTTTTCGGCACGACATACGACAAGCAGGTCATCGCCGCCGAGCATGAGGAGTACGAGTGGCGCCATACCGGTCTCGCCTGTGCACACATCTTCGATAGCCTTCTGCAAGGCCCGCCGCAGCAGCACGCGATTGCGATGAAAGAAGCATGCCCGTTCCTCGTCGGTTGTGCCCGCACTACTCCCTACCCCGTTGCCATCCGCGTAAATAAGCGCAAGGTAGCCGGAACCGACCAGATCGTCCAAGTCCTGCGGCCTTCGCAGTTTGGCCAGCTTCGTCATTGCCTCAAGCAGGCTCGCGAGATCTTTCGCCTGGTGATCCTCCGCCTGTTGTACTGCCTCATGTCGCTGAGCAACGTCGAGCGACACGCTGGCTTGCTCGCGCCCCTGTTGAATGACCTTCGATGCTAAGCCGCGCCCCGTCCACTCGCATGGCGCTAGAACCGGTAGCTCGTTGGAAAGGTACACGCTGCTTTGCTGCCATTCTTCGTAATCGATCCAGATGCGAAAACGCAAACCCGGTAGTTCGCGGCGCAGAAGCTCTGCGGCAGCACGAGTAAACTCGTCGGCACCGTACTCGAACTGTGCCTCGAAGTGGCCACCGTCGCGTGAAAGGATGCCATCTCTCGCGTCGGCGCTCGGATCGTCGTAATGCTGCAGGGGGTCAGCAGTATCGGCCGTAGGGTAGGAACCTGTAAGCGGCTTCAACTGCCACCTATCATCATTGCCACGTGCCAGCTCTGGCAGTCTCATGCGAAGCATCTCGCCGAGCTGGATGTTCGCGCCCACCATCGCACGGAGTCGGGGAACTGCAAAGAGCCACGCCTGCACGCGCTGCAGCTCGATATGCACGCGCTGGGCTGTCTCTGCCCCCTGATCCGGGCGAGAAACACCGGCAGTCATGTTTCATCTCCTCCTAACAACGCCGCCTGCACAGCTTGACGCATACTACTCGCGCGCCAGCCGCCCGATTTCAGGCCAGCTCTGCACTAATGTATAACATATTACATAAAATGGCTTTCCGTGCGCACTTCTTGCGATCGCAGACGATGAGCCGTCCTAGGTGCGCAGGCATCCCGCCAGCCAAGTTCGAGACGCGGTGATCCGGCGGGGCAGCGGCTCTACCGGCGAGGTATGCACAGCCAGGAGCGATTCGAAGAGGTGGACCGGGCGGAAGGTGGCTCCGTCGTCGTCGAAACTCCAGAGACGCCCCTGCTCGACACTCTCCGAGCCGCGCCTCATCGGGACGAAAGAGCAAAATGCCGCGCACGCGCGCCCGGAGTAAGGTACTCGAGCCCCATAAAGATAGCTCCTTGCTTGTTGTTACACAGCGCTCGCCTACGGAAGGCCGTTTCCAACAGCGCGCAAAACGGTTTTCCTGCCGTCGCTCCCTTCCTAACGCGGCGCGGGCAGCCCTAACGGTCTGCAACGTTAGACAGCACCGATAATCTCCGCTAGGGGACTTGCGCTTATGCAGGTGCCACACCACGATCTTACGACACTCGCTTCGGTTGTTCCTCTCCGCAGCGCAAACACCACCACCTTTCAGCCGAGGAGATAGAGGTAAAAAGAGGAGGTGCCCGTCGGCGTCTGATGCCTATGAGGAGCTTGCTCCGCCTCCACCACAGGAAGGAGGTCTTTCACGAGATGCCATTCTCATGCATCCCGTTGACAAGCTTTATTAGCAAAAGGGCTTGGGCCTTATCCGCAAGCATCGCTCTTGACACGGTAACCTGCGCTACGGTATACTGCCCCAAGTCGAACAACGGGTTCTATTAAGGAGAAGTTTCATGTCGCGCGTATGTCAGGTGTCGGGCGTTGGGCCGATGAAAGGCCACCGCAAGCGGCATCCCCATAGTGGAGCGTGGAAACTGCGGGCACCCAAAAAGAACCATACCTTTGTGCCGAACCTGCAAACCGTCACCGTGCCGACGCCGGAAGGCAAGGTTCGACTGAAGGTTACCACCAGCGTGCTCACCAGTCGCGAGTTTCAAGACTATCTCAGCGGCGTAAAACCCTTGCCCGAAGAGATTATCAAGAAAGCGCGCCCGCGCTCTAAAAAAAAGTAGTTTCCCCTTTCAACAAAAGCTCCTGCAGTTGCAGGAGCTTTTTCTCTGGGGTGCCTATTCCTCACCTGCACCACGTCTTGCCTTGTAGTCCGCCAAAGTTTTGCGGAGCACCTCATCCGAAGGCTCTATTAACACCACCCGCTCCTCCGGCAAGGCCTCAATAAGAATGGTGGGCACCTTGCCCACACCTCCATTGAAAGCGCGCATAGCCTCTTCGGCGCAGGGCACCTTCTCGATATCTATCTCCACAAAATCAACCTCAGCTTCCTTTAAAATCTGGCGTGCGCGAAGACAGTCCGGACACCACGCTGTGCTGTAAACAACGATCAATCTCTTTTCATCCCCTAACCTATAGCCCTAAAACAACCCTCACCCTCCTTATACGTCTCTACAGCCCCAAAGAGCGTTCCTACACGTGCGATGGCGCCTCGTCACGCACGGTTACCTGAGCGCCTAAGGCCTCAAGCTCCCGCCTTAAACTCTCCGCCTCTAACGCGGGAATGTCGAATGCGACGATAAGCGGGGTTGTCTGCGAGGTCGTCTGTAGCAACATCCGTGCCTGCTCCTCATTCACCCCCATCTCTCGACGCAAAATGGCGATAAGCTGCCGCTCGGCAGAGGGCGGATAGGCACGCATCAACACCGTTTGGTTGGCCGCCCCCAAACGAACCGCAGGAGCCTGTGCCCGTGCCAAAATCGAGTCTGGCAGCGGCTCCGATTCCTTTGCCTTCTTGGGATGCACCGGAATAGATAGCCCACACCGATCACAAATATAGTGGTCGGCAATTGAAGCCACCTTGTAATCCACGTTGCATTTGGGGCAGGCAACAATGGTGATCGGAACCATGTGGCCGTCTTGATAGTAGATCGTCCGCTTGCAGTGCTCGCAGATGAAATCCTCCATCGGCGGCTCCACAAGCACGTTCACCTCTTCACAGTAGGGACAGGTCACCTGAGAGCCTTTAATACGGCTCAGGCGCAGCAGATAGAGGGCCGGGATCAACACCACCAACGTGCCAAGCACCAACAGCACCAAGAGGGCCTCATCCGCCGCATGTCTTTCGCTTGCCGGCAGGGCATCGCGAATCATCCTTCCGATCACCAGCAATACCGCTAGCACGATAGCCCTTTTTACGACGCTGATAACCGCAGCCGTGTACTCCTCTTCCTTCAGCTCGGAAACGAGTTTTGCCATTTTTTTCCTCCTTCTTGGAAGGACACAGGGAAGAACCCACCACTTACAGGCTCTTCCAACAGCAGCGAACCGACCGGATAATACTTATTGGACGTTACAACTTCGCCCACGTTTCAGAAATTCGCGAAAAGCCTGGTCGAAGACTTCCAAAACGGTGCCGACGTTAAAGAACAATCAAGAACAGTATAGCGCTTCGATGCGCCTTTGTCAAGCGGATTTTTTATAAAAGGAGACCCCCATAGGGTAGACTATACGTCTGAAATCGTTTTCTTTGAGGAGTTTGCAGCCGCCATCCCATGAAAGTCGGCATCATCGGTCTGCCACAAACAGGCAAAACAAGCCTCTATAACGCCCTTACCCGCTCCAACGTGAACTTAGGTCAGTTCGACCCCAAACAGATTCACGTGGGGGTTGTTGCGGTGCCCGATCCGCGTTTCGACTATGCCGTAGAGAAATGCCGCCCTAAGAAGGCCACCCCGGCGACCATTGAGTTTACCGAGGGCGGGCCACGCATCGAAACGGGTGGGCCTGCAGGCCGAACTACCAAATTTGGAACCGACTTCTTTGCCCATGTGCGCCTTATGGACGCTCTTGTGCTGGTGGTGCGTGCTTTTGAGGACGAACGGGTGCCGCCGCCGGAAAACGGCCTTAACCCGCTGCGCGAGGCCCAACAGGTGCAGGAGGAGCTGATCTTTGCCGATCTTATGGTGATAGAGGGGCGCCTTGAACGGCTTGAGAAAGCGCGCCAACAAAAGCGTCAAAATCCCGCCGAGGCGGTTGAATATGAGGTACTGCAACGCCTCAAAGCCCATCTTGAAACCATGCAGCCGGTTCGCACCTTTCCGCTTACCCCAGAAGAAGAGCGGGCGCTGCGCAGCTACGCTTTTGTCTCCGGCAAGCCGCTGCTGCTTGTGGCCAATATCAGCGAAAACCAGGTCGGGCAAGAGAAGCCCGAATCCCTTGCGCCCCTCGCACACTTCGCCGCAGAGCAGCATCTGCCGCTCATTCCGCTCTGCGCCCGTGCCGAGATGGAAGTCGCCCAAATGGCTCCCCAAGAAGAACAGGAGTTCCTGCAAGCGCTTGGCATCGCCGAACCGGCTCGAAATCGCCTTATCCGCGCCGCCTATGAAGCGCTAGGCCTGATCAGCTTCTTTACGGTGGGTGAGGATGAGGTACGTGCCTGGACGATCCCTCAAGGCAGCAACGCCGTTGGAGCCGCCGAAAAGATTCACTCCGACCTTGCCCGCGGTTTCATCCGCGCCGAGGTCATCGCCTTCGACGATTTCCGTTCCGCAGGGGGCTGCTGGGAAGAGGCCAAAGCTGCCGGAAAGATGCGCCTCGAAGGCAAAGAGTATATCGTGAAAGATGGCGATATCGTGCACATTCGTTTTAAAGTGTAACCGCTGCAACGATAAACGGAACGAGGGTTCCATCCGTAAAGAATACGTCACCCGCAAAGCTGGCTTTAGGAGAGAGCATGCTAGACGTAAAAATACTCATCGCAGAGGACGACGCGCTGCAGCGTCTCGACCTGAAACGGATGCTGGAGCAGCTCGGCCACTGCGTTGTTGGGGAGGCTGAGGATGGTGAACAGGCTTGCCGACTGGCGCGCAGCCTTCGCCCCGACCTCACCATCCTCGACATCATGATGCCCAAAATCGGCGGGCTTGAAGTGGCAGAGATACTCAGTAAAGAGCGCCTCTGCCCCGTGCTTATGCTCACCGCCTATAGCGATGCCCCCATGATCGAGAAGGCCTGTAAGGCCGGTGTGCTGGCCTATCTGGTTAAGCCCTATCGCCAACAGGAGCTTCAACCGGCCATCACCATCGCTATCGCCCGCTACCGCGAGCTTCTCGCACTTGAAGGCGCCTTAGAAAGCACCCGCGAAGAGCGCGAACTTATGGAGCTGATGGCCAAAGCGCAACGCGCACTGATGCAACTGCATGAACTTACCGAAAGAGAGGCCGAGCGGCGCCTACAGGCGCTTGCGCTCTCCTCCGGCCGCTCCATGCGCGAGGTAGCCGAAGCGGTTCTCCTTGCCTACGAAACGACCTCTGTCTCTCCCAAAAAGGGGCGTCGCGCCTAGGTCGGTCAACCCCTGAAGGAGTGTGCCGTGCGCAGCACCGTCGGCCTGTAAGGGCTACCCTATTGTGAGCGCCATATTTTGTTGGGCAGGCACAAGGCCTGCCCCTACGATATTATTTTCATCATCGAACGCAGATACCGCCCGGGTAGCAACTTGCCCAAAGAACTCTCCAAATAGCGCGAAGCCTCTGCCACCTTCGCCAAATTGACATCGCTCTCCATGTGCATGCCCTGCAAAAGCACCAGTAAGTCCTCGGTTGCCACATTCCCTGCAGCGCCCGGAGCAAAGGGGCACCCACCCGCCCCGCCAGAAGCCGCGTCAAAGGTGGCAACGCCTAGCTCCAGACTCGCCAACACGTTCGCAAGGGCCAAACCCCACGTGTCGTGAAAATGCATTGCCGTGCGCTCCAACGGTAAGATGGGCGCAAGAACCTCCAGCAACTGCACCACATCGGTGGGCGCCGCATGGCCGATGGTGTCGGCTAACGAAACCTCATCAACCCCAATCTCCAACAACGACTCCACCACAGCACGCACCTGCATAGGCGACACACGCCCCTCATAAGGACAGTAAAAAGCTGTAGAAACGTAGCCGCGCACGCGAACCGCCTCAGGCCGAGCCATCTGACAAATCGCCCGAATCTCCTCGATGGCCTCCTTCATCCCCATGCCGATATTGCGCAGAGAAAAGGTTTCGCTGGCCGCGGCTAAAACAGCAACGGATCGAACGCCGGCGGCCAACGCCCGCTCTAGCCCGCGCCGGTTGGGCACCAGCCCCGTGTAACGCACTTTTTCAGAAAAACGAAGCTGCCCGCAGAGCGCCTCGGCATCGGCCAACTGGGGCACACGTTTTGGACTAACAAAAGAGGTGATCTCGATTTCACTAAGCCCCGACTCCGAAAGTAGCGCGATATATCGCGCCTTCACCTCCGTGGGCAAAACAAGCGATTCGTTCTGAAGACCATCTCGCGGCCCAACCTCTACCACCCGAACCCGCCGAGGCATTTCGGCAAAATGTTGTCCCACCGCCCGCACCCGCTCTAAAAGGCCGTTTGCTTGCATAAACCCTCCGTCACTGCTGGGCTTTCCTCTGTTTACGCAGCCGCGTGATACGAAACAACACAAGAACACCGGCTATTCCGTTGGCGATCTGCAAAATGCGCCAATACTGCACCAGACCAGAAGCCCACCTGAGCACATCCGATAACGCCAATTCGGATTGAGAAGGGGACTGGGGAAGATAGAGCACAGGCGTAACATGGCCAACTACCAGTGTGCTAAACGTTTCGGGCGATACCGGGCTTTTACCCGTGTAAGTGCGATCCGACACGGTATAGCGAAAAGCGACGATATCGCCCGACGTCGTGACCCGTTTCGCAGTGATCGTCGCCATGGTTTGCACCCCCTGCTTTAGCAGCAGACGGAAACGTTGCGCTCGCACCTCTACGGCATGAATGGAAAACTGCAGCACCCCGATGACGAATACAAACAGAAACAGGAAAATGATATAGCCGAGCAGGAGCCGCTTTTTGCTAGTACCAGGGACGGCGATCATTCGTCCACCAACTCCACCAGCGGCTCTCCATGCGATACCAACTGTCCCGCCTGCACCCATAACCGCTTCACCTGCCCGGCACAAGGCGCCCCGATACGCATTACCACTTTCATGGCCTCAAGCACCAACAGCGGCTGCTCCTTCTCCACAACCTGCCCTGCGCTTACCAACACCTCCGAAACCACACCCACCATCGGCGCCCGCACAAGTCCGGCCTCCTCCTCAAGGCCCACGCCCTTCCCCTCAGTTGCACTTTCCCCATAAGTCTGCAACCTACTCCCTTCTTCCACCACCCGTGCAAAGAGATAGACTCGCCCTTTCCAAGATACCGCTATGCGCCCGTCTAGGTCAACAACCGGCACGCGCAGGAGCCGTTCGGGTTGCCCTGTGGCATCGCACAGCGCGATCTCAACCCAAGGCACCGTTTGGGTCGCCATCTCCACTCTTCGTAAGCGCACCCGATAGATTTGCCCGTTCGGCAGCGTAACCCTATAGATTTCGCCTTCTGCCTCAACATTGAGGTTGAGTATATTCTCCGATTCCTCTTCCAAACGATAGCTATAACGCATAGACATCCCTTATGTGTTTCGCCAGCGCCCCACCGTGTACCACGGGCTTAACGGCTTTTGAGAATTCAAGAGCGAGGCACCGCGCAAAGCAGGCACACGGTCGCCTTCAAGGCTCGTCGCCGCTAAGGCCAACAGCACCTCCTCGGGTGGCTCGGCAAACGCTTTCCATTCGGTAAAATGCTCCTCAAGAAAACGGGTTGAGAGATCGCCCTCACGAAACGCACGATGGCGGATAATGTCGAGCAGGTAAGCGAGATTCGTCTTGACGCCCACCCCATGCGTCTCCATGAGAGCACGCTCAAGCCGAGCTAAAGCCTCGGCCCGCGTTTTCCCAAAAGCGATGATCTTGGCCAACAGAGGGTCGTAGTAAGGAGAAACAAAGCTACCCGTCTCCAGAGCAGTATCCACCCGTATTCCTGGCCCTTCGGGCGCCTGCCAAAATCGCACCGTCCCCGGCGAGGCCAGAAAATGGTTTGCCGGGTCTTCGGCGCAAAGGCGCACCTCTATGGCGTGCCCCATTAAGGAGATATCCTCTTGCGCATAGGGCAGAGGAAGCCCCTGAGCCACATGAAACTGAAGCCGCACCAGGTCTAAGCCGGTCACCGCCTCTGTCACCGGATGCTCTACCTGGAGGCGTGTGTTGACCTCCAAAAAGTAGAACCGGGGTTCCGCGGCGTTCGCCTCCACCAGAAATTCCACCGTGCCGGCCCCAACGTAGTTCGCCGCCTTGGCAATGCGCACGGCCGCCTCGGTCAACGCCTCGCGCAAAGTGGCATTAACACCGCAGGAAGGACTCTCCTCGACGATCTTTTGGTAACGGCGCTGAACCGAGCACTCCCGTTCAAACAGATGGATCACGTTGCCCTGAAAATCGCCTAAAATCTGCACCTCCACATGACGGGCGCGTGGAATGTAGCGTTCGAGGAAGATTCGTTCGTCCCCAAAAGCCGCCAGAGCCTCGCTTCGTGCGGCCGCAAGCGCCTCCGGCAGTTGCACCAAATCCGAAACGATCCGCATGCCCCGCCCGCCGCCACCGCCGGCCGCTTTGAGGATAAGCGGCGTGCCGATGCGCTTTGCCTCTCTCAGAAGCCGACGTTCCGACATATCGTCCTCTGTATAACCGGGCACGGTGGGCACAGCTATTCGTTCTGCAAGGGCGCGTGCCGCGCATTTGTCTCCCAGTTGCCGAATGGTCTCGGGCGAAGGCCCCACAAAAGTCAACCCCTGCGCTCGGCAAGCGGCGGCAAAATCGGCATTCTCGGAGAGAAACCCGTAGCCGGGGTGCACCGTGTCGGCACGAGCATGGTGTGCTACCTGCAGCAGACGCTCTATATTGAGGTAGCTCTCACGGGCCGGCGCCGGCCCTAAAAGGTGGGCTTCATCGCTCAAAGCCACATGCAGGGCATCGCGATCCGCCTCTGAATAGACGGCAATAGTGTGAAACCCCATCTCTTTGCAGGTGCGCAAGATGCGCACCGCGATCTCACCGCGATTGGCTATCAGCACCCGCTTCACGACAGTGTCTCGTGGAAGGAGGGGCGCCGCTTTTCGAGAAAAGCCTGAAAGCCCTCTTTGGCCTCTTTGCTCATGCGCCGCTCCACCAGATAGGCGATCGTGAGATCGGCCGTTTCTGCCGAAGAGAACCCTTGCAGATGCGCCAGGAGCCGCTTCACGGCGGCAATGGCCTCCGGCCCGCATTGAAGAATGGCCTCGACTTTACGCACTACGGCCTCATCGAGAGAGTTTGGCATCACAACCTGCTGCACCAAACCGATGCGTAACGCCTCCGTCGCCGTAATGCGTTCACCGGTTACAAACAAAGCTCTGGCCGTCCCTAGCCCCACCTTTTGAACCACCCAAGGGGCGATGGTAGCCGGTATAAGCCCGATTCGCACCTCGCTGAACGCAAAAAACGCCTCCTCCGCTGCAATGGCGATATCGCAAACGGCCGCAAGCCCCGCCCCACCTCCTATGGCAGCACCGTGCACGCGGGCAATGGTAACACCGGGGAAGCTCGAGATCGTCTGAAACATCTGCTGTAAAGCCACGGCCTGTGCCCGTTGCGTGTCGAAATCGGCCTCTGTAAGTCGCTGCATCTCCTCAATGTCGGCTCCGGCACAAAAAGCAGGCCCTTCGCCTCTTAGCACCACCACACGCGCCTTCCCGGCCAACTGATGAAAAGTCCGCGTTAGGGCCGCGCTCATCTCACTGTTTAAGGCATTGCGCACCTTTGGGCGATTGAGCGTAATCGTCGCCAGCGTCCCACGTTGCTCCACATGCAAAAAGGTTCTCATATCCTCAAATTTCGCTCTCTACATCCCATCGAGCACTCCATTTTGATTGTTATGTTCTCTATTCATCCACGCTTCTCCTGCAGACTTCACCGGTAAAGCGACTGGCCTCTTTCCGCCACTCTTCCAAAACCCGAGGGCTTGGAGTGCGCAAGCTGCTTACCGGTCTCTACCCCTGTCCCTCAAGAGCGAGGGTGCTGCGCACTGCACCTTTCCCTTCACGCGTACCCCCTACAGCCCCACCCCCTTCCCCTACAAGCAAGCCCCCACCCCCACTCCCCCAATTTGGGAGAGGGGCACCTCGCGGTGGGCAACTCAGCGGCCTGAAAGGTTGTCTTAATCGTCTATCGCTCTGGCCGCTGCTGCGCCGTCTGTAAGACGAAAGGACGGGATAGGGGGCGAACAAGGCAGGCTTGCTTTGTCAATTGGCTCTAGAACCGTGAGATTGTCAGCCTCACCCCCTCAGAACGGGTGGGAAGTGAAACTTAAGATTTCTCGCCTTTGGCTCGAAATGACAGGTGTCTATCTCACCGGCTCCTCAAGGCCCCCACCCCCACTCCCCTCCCCCAATTTGGGAGAGGGGAGACCAATAAGCTTGATCGCGGTTTCCTTTGGTAGGCTTTTCTTTGAAAAATTAGCAAGATAGCCCCCTTTCTCCCGAATCGGGGGAAAGGACGGGATAGGGGGCGAACAAGGGAGGCTTGCTTGGTTAACTGCCTCTAGAACCTTGAGGTTGGCAGCCTCCACAGCCCCCACACCTTTGCCCTTGAACCTTTTTGTTAAAATAGGATACAAAATTCTACTATATGGAGAAGTAGGAAAGATGGCTCGCTCGTTACACAACCGGTTCGAAGGAGCGTTCGACCGTGCGCTTAAACCGCTCTATCGCCCGCTCTGCCGCTATGCAGCCAAACGTGTCGGCACACAAGACGCCGAAGATGTTGTGCAAGAAGCGCTTCTTGCCGCATGGAATGCACGCGACGACCGCGATGTCGTTCCCCCAGCTGCCGAATTTCTGGCCTGGCTTCGCCGGTTCGTGGACTACGCCTGTGCCGACCACCTTCGACGCCGCTTCCTCCACCCTGTCGAGACGCTTTCGGAAACGCAAGCAAACGCCATCGAACAGCGCCCGGCTCCGCCACCCCTTGCCGAACTGCTTCTCGGTTATCGCCAAGAGCTTTATCGCCTCCTTCAAACCGTGCCTCTCACACAACGCCAGCACTTTTGCCTCAGCGCCTGGCTCGACGGCAAAAGCCAGTTCCAAATCGCCGCAATTCTTCGCGTAGACCCCAAAACGGTATGGGAGCACCTCGATGCCGCCACGCGCAAACTGAGCCGAGCCATGAAAGCGGAACATATCGCCATCCTCGAAGTCTATTGCGCCGAAGTTCATCGCCCTATCTACCAAGCCCCGGAAACCGTAGGGGCGCGCCTCGCACGCGAAAAACTCGCTTCCCACACGCTCTCTTCATCCCCTAAAGCATCAGGCCCCGTCGCACAGGTCAAGTCATCTTCCTCTGCTAAAAGGCAGGACTCGGTTAGGCTGACGAAGAATATTCCGTCTAAACGAGCATCAAGGAGGTAGCGATGCCCAAAGAGATTGTGACGAAAACCGGTGAAGCCTTCTGGTTCCGCGAATACACCCTTCCCCCCCTTCAAAAAGATGAGGTGCGTGTTCAAGTCACTTTTGCCGCTCCCAAACATGGAACCGAGCTGAAGGCGATCACCGGCAGCGTTTTTGACCGCAAGCGATGGGATAAAACGCTGCGTATCTTCCTGCCAAAAGAGGAGCCTGCGCCGCCCCCTACCGAACGCACTATCGGCAATATGGTGGTGGGGACGGTCATCAAGGTCGGGGCAAATGTGGAACGTTGGAAAATCGGCGACCGCGTATTCGGATACGGCCCTGTGCGTGAAACTCATCAGGCCAAAGAAACCCACTGGCATGCCCTCGATACCCTCAGCCCAAGCGATGCCGTCTGTGTTGATCCGGCTCATGTTGCCTTTGTGGCCATTCGAGATGGCAACATCCGCGTTGGCGACGATGTGGCCATTTTCGGCTTGGGCGCCATCGGCCAAATGGCCGTTCAGATAGCCAAAGCTGCCGGGGCGCACGCGATTTTCGGCGTAGACCCCCTCGCCATTCGGCGTGATTGCGCAGAGCTTTACGGGGCGACGGCCACCTTCGATCCCACCGCCTGCGATGTGGGCTTAGCCATCAAACAGGCCACAAATGGTTACGGGGTGGATGTCTCTGTTGAGACCTCCGGCAGCGCTTCGGCCCTTCATCAGGCTATTCGCTGCCTGCGTCAGTGCGGAACCGTTGTGCATGTGCCCTGGGGGCCTCAGAACGCCACCGACCTACACCTCGATGAAGAGTTTCACCTCAATCGTCCCACCATCGTGGGCAGCCAAGCCTGGGAGGGCTGGGGCAACCCCGATCGCTCTTATCCTTTATGGACTCCGCAACGCGCTTTCGAGGCCACGATAGCGCTTTTCCGCAAAAAACTCCTTTCCGGCGCCGGCGTCGTAAACCCCATCCTCTCCTTTGCCGATGCCCCCTCTACTTTGTCCGATCTCTTTCATCATCCGGAACAGACCATCAAAGTGGGCATTCAATTTTGAGATCGGCGATTGAACGGGGAGATCAATCAGCTAAATAGCAGCTTCCTTTAACTATCAGTCTCTTCGCCAACCCTCCCTTCTGCACATCAAAAGCGACGGTGCTGCGCAGGGCACTTGCCCTCAACGGTTACTCCACCAATCATCACGATCAACCAACCTGCACCGTAGGGGCAGGCACAAGGCCTGCCCCAAAATGGCACAATCATCAATAGGGCAACCACCAGACTTGCCCTACAGCCCCCCCGCCCCTCAAGGCCGACGCCCTCCCCCTCCCCCAATTTGGGAGAGGGGCACCTCACGGTGGGCGTCCTCGCGGACGGCGCCTTTGCGGCCTGTGTCGTTTCCTTCATCGCCTATTTCGCTGGCCGCTGCATCGCCGTGCGCTAGCACCTCCCGAATCGGGGGAAAGGACGGGATAGGGGGCGAACAAGGCTGGCTTGCTCTGCAAAACTGACTCTAGAACCATGAGATTGTCAGCCTCCACAGCCCCACCCCCACCCCTCCCCCTATAGGGGGAGGGAAGATCAACAGGTTAACTGGTTGTAGGCGTTGATAAGGAACGAAGGACTGCAGAGGAAGCCTCTTGCTTAATCCATCGGGTCTACCACGAAGATCACATGGAAGCGATCGAGAAAGCCGTCGCGCGCGTTAAGCCGTGCCAAACGCTCCGCGTCGGCCTGACTGAGCACCACGTCCGCATGTACCGGCGAGTTCGACCCGCCGATGGCGCGAAGAATAAGAGGATGTGAACCCGCCTCCGGCAGTTGCCGTGCCTGCGCGATACTATGGGCATACACCACAATGCCGTGCTCGATAACGAAGTTGGGGTCTACATTCACCGTTCCCCATACCTCCGTACCATCGGCAGCGTAGATTTTCGGCGACATATCTCGCTGAACCCGATAGCCTCGCGCATCAATAATGACCGATGTATAGGGTGTGCTGTCTTCATCCACTTGCGGTGGAATGTTCGGTGGCGAGACCACAGGCGGCAACGTGGTGCTGGGGGCCGGTACCGCTTCTGCTCCCGAAGTCCCCCTATCCCCATTCTCAGCAGCTCCTTCACCGTGAGGTATCAAGGCCGAACGAAAAGCCTCGGCCACACTCCCGTTGCCGTAGAGAGGTGCCGCCATCGTCACCTCCACCATGGCATCACGCCCCTCACGAATACGCCGCTCCGAAATGAAACGAGGGTGATGCAGCAGACCCTCTACCTCCGCGCGAATGGTGGCATCTCGCGCCATATACTCTTCACCGGTGGTTACAGCATCTATGTGCACATGATGGATGGCCATTAGCAGGTTGCGCATGGCGTCAAGAATGGCGTAGTCGCGCGCCTTGAGATAGGCCACAGCGTCATTGGAAGCGTTATTGGGAATAGCCCCAAGCCCCGTAGCGTAGATGGTGTTCTCCGTCCAGTCTATGGAGCCATGCGGCCCCACGCGCTCGATATCGTCATCGGCGCGCCGTGAGGCGGCGTAAAGACCCACCGGCACCACGAGCAGGCCGGCGAGCAAAATAGAGAGCAGACAACGTCCTTTTTTCATGAACCGACACTCCTTTCCGTAAAGAATAAGGCCCCTTCGATGCCGAAGAGGGCGCCTCTCGCGGGACCCGATAGACGAGGGCAGCCCCTTGCATAGAAACGAGTTTTAACGGAAGCCCCGGAATTTTGCCTAGGCGTAAAGCGACATCTTGCGTGGCCAAGCGCGAACGAAAGATTATGTTGTAACTATCGCCTCGATACTGCTGCCGAAGGACATCGCAAAACCCTCGCATGCCCTCTATCGCCTCGCATAGTCGGCTCTCTTTCGGCCTCGCTAACCCGATGACACGCAGGGCCACCGGATGGCCGTCTATGCGCTCTTTGGCCCAGCGAGCCGGTATCTCCTGTGTAAACAGCGTGCGACTCTGCTGCATCAACGCATCCACCACATTTTGAGCGGCCTGCTCGGCAGCCAGAACATCGCCTTGAAAACTAACCCCCTTTGCTTCCGCCTGGGCAGCAAACAGTGTTTCCAGGCTCCAAGGAGAGACGGCTGCAAGGGTAAGACGTGCTTGACATATGGCCACCACATCGCCCACATGATAGGGGCTTTGCGCATCGCCAAGCCGCACCGTCGGAACCAGTTGCAGTTGCCCCTGTAACACGATATCGGCCGGAGGAGTCTCCGCCAAATCGTAGCCGGCCGACCGCAGCTGCTGCACCAACTCTTGCCGAGCCACCTGGGCACAATCCGGCGCCGTAGGGCAGGCGATCCTCACCAAGAGACGGGGGTTTCCGAGGTCGTTGTAGGCATCACGAATATCGCTAAGCGATTGAATGGCGGAAAGCTTTGCCACATCGGCCTCGATCTGCAGGCAGAGGAGACGCCCGTTCGGGCCGGGAGCGATCTGCTCTACATGCACCGATTCGGGAACCAAACGCCACGAGCGGATGAACCCCGCCGTTTGATTCTCGATCTCGTCGTGCAGAGTTCGATAGTTCTCCCCGAAAGTACGCGCCCGAATGAAGGCCCCCGTCGCCATCTCCACCGCGTTGCGCTTGGCGTCCCAAACGGCCTCCTCTTCGGCTGCAGCTCCATCTATCCCTAAAGGCGCCATGCCGGAGGCGATTACATGCACGGTGGCGAGCGGAGAAGATGCCGGTTTTGAAGCGCTCGAGGCCGCAACCGCCGTGGGCGCCGCTTCCCTTTGAAGCCACAGGTGCATGCCGATGAAGATCGGAAGTAGGCAGAACATAGCTCCATCCTACCGATCGGCATCCACAAGGATGCAAACGTTCCAGTTCCACAGAAAATGATCGCGCCGATCTTCGGCCAAAATACGATCGGCATCGGTGCGAGAGATAATAATGTCGTCGCCCTGCACACGAAGCGCATCCACCCGCATGGGGTGCGCCCCGGCGCGACGTGTTTCTGCCTGAGTGTGGGCGTAGGAGGCCGTTCCCTCCACATCTACAAAGTCGGGGTCGGGCATGTGCTCCGGCGGCGGATAGACCAACCGCCCGTCCTCATCCAAAATGCGCAAGCTCATGTTGCGTTGCACAGGCATATTGCGCGCATCCACCAATAAACCGGTGAATTCTGGAGACGCTATATCAGAACCCCTCGCAGCGGAAGAACGCACGGAGGTGTTCTCCACAGGATCCGAATCCGCATCTGCAGGAGCTCCCGGCGCTCGCGACACGATAGTCCGTACAAAAAGCCATGTGGCCGGCTCTTGCGGGCGCAAAGGCTCGCCGGGCATCCAAAGCCCCTGTGCGAGCGCCGCATCCACATACGGGCGTGCCCAATAGGGTATCGCGCTCCCGTCGGCAAGCTGCTCCACCTCACGCCCCATGTCCGATATCTGATCAGGAGGAACAAGGGCGCGTACGATGGCAACAAGCGTGCGAAGGCGTGAAACCGGCGTATTTGGGTGGGTCATCGTGAACGATACTTTCCCAAAGCGCTGTAGATAGCGCACCAACTCCCCCTCGGTCACCACTCGATCGTCAGAGGGCCGTGCCCCCGCCTCTCCCATGGAAGCAGCACGGGAAGAAAGTGGTGATGGCAAAACAGCGCCCGACACGGTAGACGGCGAATCGGCCACCGTGCGTAGCTGTAAGGAACGATTCTCCGTGTCGGGGTCGAGCGGCAGGTCTTTCCCTGTGAGACGCAGGTGCAAAAGACGTGCCAAACGATTCACAAGCCCTAAAATATCGTTCGCAGGGCCGGCCACGTTGGCGGCCCCTCCAGGGCTAACGCGCCCCGTGTCCACGTTGAGCAACCGCACATTCAAAATGAGGCGATTGCCAACCTGCAGATAGCTGCCGACGATAAGGTGGTTCGCCCCAATAAGTCGCCCAACTTTTTGCACTTGCGGTTCGGTAAGCCCGGTTGCCTGTAACTTTAGCTCGGTCAACACACGGCTTATCTCGTCGCGTTCTACCATATGGAGGATGGGGGATTGGGCCAAATCGGTGAGCAGCGTATCGGCCAAAAAGCGGCCGAAATCTTTGTCTTTCCCAGAAAAGTCGGCTACGGCAATAATAAGTTCGGATGCATCGGCGCGAGTTGAGGGGCAAGGCTCCTGCCTTGAGGGGTCAACCGCATTGGGAGGGCTAGCCCTCGAAACCAAGCAAAGCCCACAAAGCAGCGCCAAGCCGATGCCGCATGGGAAGAGAGGCCACCGTGGCATATTGGATTCTCCTTTCTGAAAGCGCGTTTGAAGCGTGCCTCCGTTTGAACGTGTGGGGGTCTGCCCTTGGCCGTCCTTGTTCTATTCTGAAACGAACGGCGGTCAAGCAAGTGACACCCTAACAGAAAGTTTTTTAGTAGCTACCCCACCAGGCGTATCGTAACGTATCCTGGCGCTCAGCAGGCAGCCAGATTTATCCGAATTTCAGCCTCTTTCTATGCACTATTATAACCCTCTTTTCAACAAAACATAGTGTGTTTTTTGCAAAATTCAATGCGAACGATCAGTTTCTAAGAAGGAATCGAGGGGCCGACCTCCGAATATATTCGAGTATGCAGCCGTGGATGCAGAATCGCCGTGCCCTAAGGAAAGGGGCTTCCATCAACAAACGGCCAGGTTTCGGGCGTTCTGTTTCTCTGCATCATAATCCTCTCACCCGCGCCTTGGAACATGGCCCTAGAAGTAGTAAAGAAAGCGAGGTGCAGCAGGATGGCCGAGATGCCGCTTGCATCACGCACGTTGCTGGTGGTGGACGACGATCTGCAACAGACCGAACTCCTCCGGCAACTTATCTCACGGCATGGCTACCGGGTTCTTGCCGTGAGAAGCGCTCAAGAAGCGCTCGATCTCATCCGATGCTCCACGGAATCGATCGACCTCGTCATTACCGACATCACCATGCCGGACATGACCGGGCTTGAGTTAGCCAAACGACTTCTTGTAGAGCGCCCTGAACTGCCCATCATCCTCCTGAGTGGGATAGGGCTAGAGGGCGAAAGCACCGACTTTGAGGGACAGGACCCAGCCTTCGATATGGAGGCCGAATCGTTGCCCTCAAACGTCGTGGATAGGCTGCAAAAGCCCTACAGAAGCCGTCAACTGATAAGCCGTATCGAGCGGATTTTGGAGGAACGAAAACGCACCGATAACTAGCCTCTCTTGACAGGTTATGGCTCCTTCGCGAATAATGTCTGTATGACTAGGCGTGCAGCAAAAGCCGCTTCCGGGCAGGCAAAAGGAGGTTTGCGTGCCCACACTACCGTGCGGCGCAGCCCACGAGGGCGCATTAAAAACTTTCTGGCTCTCCTCTTCCTCATCGGGGAGCTTTTTGTCGCTGCACTGCTCATACTCGGGCTGGCGATCTTCTACCGCTTTTCGCGCGACCTGCCCAACGTTAACCTGCTATCCAGCCAATCCCTTGTCCCTGCCGCCACCTCCATCTGGTCAGAAGACGGCGTGCTCCTCGGCACCCTGCAGCAGATCAACCGTAAACCGGTTCCCCTTAACGAGGTCTCGCCCTTTCTGAAAGATGCCACTGTGGCTATTGAAGACCATCGCTTCTATCACCACTTCGGCATAGATATCGAGGGCATCCTGCGTGCGGCCTATATTGACCTCATCGGAGGCAACCCTACCCGCGAGGGTGCCAGCACACTAACCCAGCAGCTTGTGCGCAACGTGGGCATTTTCGGCCTTAGCCACCAGAAAAGCTACGCGCGCAAAATTCGCGAAGCCCTTATCGCCATACGCGTCGAACAGCTCTACAGCAAAGATGAAATCCTCGACCTCTACCTAAACAACGTCTATTATGGAGCCGGCGCCTACGGAGTCGAAGCCGCTGCACGCACCTATTTCGGTAAGTCGGCTGCCGACCTCGATCTCTCCCAGTCCGCTCTGCTTGCCGGGCTTCCTCAACTGCCCTCTGCCTACTCTCCCTTCGTGCATCCCGATCGCGCCATCGAACGCAGAGACGAGGTGCTCGATGCCATGCTCCGCTACGGCTACATCACCCGTGCCCAATACGAAGCCGCCAAATCGGAACAACTCCATTTCGCGACTCCGCCACGTGCCCGCAAAGGATATAACTTCAAAGCGCCCTATTTTGTCTGGTACATCCTCAACGACCTTATTCGTCGCTATGGCCTTGATTTCGTGGAATCGGGTCTTAAAATTCAAACCACTCTCAACTGGAAGATGCAACAGGCGGCAGAAAAGGCGTTGGAGCAGGGCCTGGAACGCGTCAGCTATACCGGTGCCAATCAAGGGTGCCTGGTGTGCCTCGATAACAGCAACGGCGCCATCCGTGCCATGGTAGGAGGCCGCAGTTTTCTGGCCAGCCAATTCAACATCGTAACCCAAGGGCTGCGCCAGCCCGGCTCTACCTTTAAACTGTTCGACTATGCCGCCGCCTTCGATACCGGTAAAGCGGACCTTAACACCACTTTTCGTGACGAACCCATCGTCTACCCTAACAGCCACAAACTGGTTCACGATTTTGAAAACTACACCGGCCGTAGCATGACCTGTAAGGAGGCCATCGCCCACTCGGTAAACACCATTGCCGTGCAGGTTGCGGAGTTGGTGGGCATTAAAACGGTCATCGCCTATGCCCACCGCATGGGCATCACCACCCCTATCGCCCCTTACTATCCCTCCGCTATCGGTGCCTCTGCCGTCCATCCTCTCGATCTCTGTGTGGCCTACTCGGTCGTCGCCAACAACGGCATCCTGCGCAAACCCATGGGGCTGCTGCGTGTTACCGATGCGGAGGGCAACATCGTGGAGGAGCATTTCCCCCAAGAGCAAGACGGCCTTTTGCGAAAATCCACTATCGATCAGCTCAATGAAGCCTTTGAGGCCGTAGTGACCGAGGGAACGGGCGTGGCCGCCCGTGGCGACGAGAGCAACGGCATTGTGCCCAATGCTCATGGAAAAACAGGCACCACCTCCGATTTCCGCGACGCCTGGTTCGCCGGCTACACGCCGGAGCTAACAACCGTCATCTGGTGCGGTAGGGTGCATCACGGACGCTATCGGCCCATGAGCAACGGCCAAGGCGGCATTGTATGCGCCCCTATCTGGCATGACTTCATGATCAAGGCGGTACCCCTCGAACAGAAGTATCTCGCGGCTCTCAACCCCGCTCCCCCCACCCCACAACCCAAGCCGGCGACACCTAAGCCGGCCGCGCAAACCCACCCCACTAAGCTTCAGCAACCCTCTACCCCATCCACGAATCCAACATCGTCGGCCCCCACTACCGCCCCCCCAACACCCCCTGCGCCCTCTGCTCCTAACCTTGCCAATCCACAACCGAACGGTGCCTCCCAGAACAACTCGAATGACCTATTGCCGCCTCCGGCTCCCGATATGCCCTCCAACGCCCCATCTAATCAGCTACCACCCCCTCAAAACACCGCCACGCCTCCATCACCCGCCTCCGCACCGCACCTCGCACCCAACCATGCGGCTCCCCCGCCAGCTCTATCGAAACGGAAGTCAGACCCCATGGTAACCGTCACTATCTGTGTCGACTCGCACGAAAAGGCCACCATCTGGTGCCCGGCCACCATCACCGTGCAGATGCCGGCCTCCCAAGCCCGCAAACTCAAAACCTGCACCCTCCACAAACCACCTCCCGGCGCCGGATGAATTCTAAAGCCCTACGACACTCTCGCGATTGCCTGTGATAAGCTTCGCTTTGGGAAATAACCACAGCAGCTCCCTTTCTCCTCAAGCCCCTCACCCTATCAGGGGAGGGAAGACCAGTAAGCCAACCATCGCTTTCCTCTGATAACCTTCCCTTCGAAACTAACCACAACCGCCCCCTTTCTCCCGGATCGGGGGAAAGGTCGGGATAGGGGGCGAACAAGACAAGCTCATTCTGCTAACTGCCTCTAGAACCGAAGTGATTGGCAGTTTCTACAGCCCCACCCCCTCAGAACGAGTGGGAAGTGAAACTCAAGATTTCTCGCCTTCGGCTCGAAATGACAGACGTCTATTTCACAAGAAATGACAGTCGTCTATCTCACCGGCTCCTCAAGGCCGACGCCCTTCCCCTCATCTGCGAAGACCGCTGCATAGCTGGCCGCGAGGGCGAAAAGAGGGGACAGGACGCAAACAAGGCCGGCCTGATTTTCCAAACGGCTCAAGAAATTTGCCCCTAGCCCCGCAAAGTTATCGTATATCGGCACCGTCTGCTGCAAAAAATCGCTATCCGAAATCCAGGCTCGCTCTTCCGATTGTAAAGTTTGTGCATTTACTGTTGACAGGGAGGTAGGCCCGTGTTATAATAAATACAGGATAACAAATGAGAATAGGATAGCGTGCTGTCCTATCGAAGCGTTACGCGACGGAGGTGAGGAGAATTGAACCTAAAAGAAAAATCGGTTTCTCCCGTAGTTGCAGCCATCATCATCCTTGTTATCATCGTCATTGCCGGGGCGCTGATCTACCACTATTCCGGCCCGCCTGCCCATTCCGGCATGACCCCTGAAATGGCTCAGCAACTCAAAAAGATGTTCGGCAACGGTGCCCCTGGCTCAGGTGGCGACACCCAAAGTCCCTATACAGCCCATCAACAGGCCGGTGCACCTCAACACTAACCGCCCTTGCCGACAGGGCAACTCTACTACATTAAAACCTAAAACATTATTAAAACCTAAAACATTAGGAGGGTTCGTTATGAAATCTCGTGGTTTTACGTTGATTGAGCTGCTTGTTGTCATCGCCATCATAGCGATTCTCGCAGCTATCCTGTTCCCCGTGTTTGCACAGGCACGTGAACAGGCCCGTACAAGCATGTGCCTCTCTAACATCAAGCAACTCAGCCTTGGTGCCCAGATGTACACCCAGGACTACGACGAGCGCTTCCCTTCGTGGAACTGGCCGTTCTTCTGCAATGGAGGCAATAACGGGGCCCCGCGCGACTCGGCAGCCTTCTGGACTATGGCCATCTACCCCTA
>NZ_DATGLN010000080.1:0-10578 GCF_035294165.1 Chthonomonas sp. | reverse complement strand
TCTTCTTGACAAATTGGCATACAGGCTTTATACTTTTTTGATGACCACCGGGCATATACCGGAATTCGTTTCCTTCTTTAGGAGGACGTGTATGCAAATTAGAGGTCGTGTTAAGTGGTTCAGCAACGCTAAGGGATATGGGTTCATCGAAACCCCGGAGGGTAAGGACATATTCGTCCACTACTCCGCCATTCAGCAAGAGGGCTACAAAACGCTCACGGAAGGGCAGGAGGTCACTTTCGAGATCGTTGAGGGCGCGAAAGGGCCGCAGGCCGCGAACGTCATCGCCATCAACCCAACGAGCTGAGTACCTACGCCATTGCTGCCGGAGATAGCCTCTCCCCTAGCCAAAACCACTCGGATACCCCCCGACTAAAGGCAGGGGCTTGTGCCTAACCCGATACCTTCTGGTTGACACAATAGGCCGCCAGACAAGGGCAGGTGCCCTGCAGCCCGTGCTTCTATTTACACACGGCGTTCACGTCGCCGTTACATACGAAGCCACAATGGAAAGACACCCCGACGCGCCCCTCGCTCGAAGAGAGAGGCGACGCCTTCGGAGAGTTTGACCCAATAGGAACGGGCATTATAGCGGACAGAGTAGAGGGCAGATTGAGGGCAAGAAACAGACTTCTCTTGCTTTCTTCGCACTTCAAGGCCAACGCCCTCCCCCTCGGGAGATTTAAGTGATTCGGTGGCTTTTATGCGGGGAGAGGAACAGTTGCGACGGGAGTGTAGGGTAAGCGGTACGCAGGCTCTTGTAGGTGAAGTGATGCAGGCGCGTCCCGTTGCGTTGCCGGTTGCCCACCCGTAGCGGCACACGCCATTGAAGCAGTCGGTGACCATGCACAAAGTGTCCAACAAGACCGCTTTTGTCACTTCGTTTGTGTGCAGTTTCAATCGCAGGGTGAGATTCAAAGGTGTGCCCTTCTGGTTCACGATGTAGGCCCAAACGACGCTATCAAGAACACAATACCGAAAAACCCAAAGAAGTGTCTAAATTCCTCGAAAGAAAGGAAGACGCGCTTAACCTCACTGACTAAAGGCAAGGAGGCTCTCGCCTCTATTTTACGATCAGGCTAGATTGCGAACCCTATAGGAACTTCTCTCTAGGGCGGTTCGTAAGTGCTATCCGAAGCAGATCGTTGCGAGGGTTCTAGGCCTGCCTCTCTCGCAACGATTTTGTATCCCAATCTACTTTAAACGGAGGTTCATGACCTCTTAACGGTTAGGAGTCAACTCTATGAGTCATGCTCGCCCCCTTACCGCCTCCGAGTTCGAGGCGGAAGTCATCAAATCAAATGTACCGGTCGTAATAGATTTCTGGGCAGAATGGTGCCATCCATGCCGGCTCATTGCCCCCCACGTGGAAGCGCTTGCCCAGGAATATGCGGGCAAAGCCAAAGTCTTTAAGGTGAATGTAGACGAGGAAAGAGAGATCGCCGAGAAGTACAATATTCTCCAAATCCCAACGCTTCTCTTTTTCAAAAATGGGAAGGTTGTGGATCAGTGGATCGGCACCACCACGAAAGACACCCTTGCCCGCAAGCTAGAAGCGCTGTTATAACGCTTCCACCATGATAAAAGACCACCGATGGTCGAGAGGTTTCGACCATCGGTGGTCGGATTAAGTTCCCTATTTGCTCGCGTTCGTCGCACTGGCTGCCGCCTGTGCTTTTTGCAGCTCCTTCAAGAGAGGCACAATGCGGTCATAGTCAAGCAGTGCGGTGGCAACCCACAAGTTGAACCACTGGGCGTCTGTACCCTGCTGCTTGTTGAACCCAGGGATAGTGTGAGCTAACTTTACAGCCGTTCTTATTTGGTCGTCGCTCAACAGAGGACGGACGCTATTGGAGACCGCGGCAATATTCTTGTTGTTGATCACATCGCGCTCCTTCAATACGGCGTTTAATGCGTCATCAAACTTCTGCTGCAGATCGTCTGGTGGCTGCTTGCCGAGAAGCGCTGCCCGATGGGCTGCCTCGATCTTAGGAACTAGGTCGGCAAAATACTTGGCCGCCACGGCCCTCATCTGCTTATCGTAGTCCTTGATGGTTGCCTCAAGAATGGCCTCGATTTTGGTAAGCTGGGCGTCGCTTAAATGAAGCGGGGTGATCAGTTGCAAACAGGCGATCTCCTGCATCTGGCGCATCAACACATCTGCTTCCACAGGGCTGCTCTGCGCATTCGGCCCACCTGCATCCGCCCTCGCCCATGGGCTAGCTCCCAATAGGACGAAGCCACATAGCCAACACAACCCTAACAATAGCCGCCCTATTCGGGTAGAATAAGAATGCATTTATCCCTCCTTACAGATAAGACGTAATGCCCACTGCACGGTTACAGCCTTGCCTAATATAAGAGTGTAGCGCATCGAGCACGAAAAAAGATGACAGTCAAACAACAACTCCTTCAAGGCTTGAAAGGCGGCCTCATCGTCTCTTGCCAAGCCGATCCATCTACTCCACTCGGCCACCCCCAGGTGCTTGCCGCCCTCGCGGCGGCAGCGGAGCAAGGTGGAGCAGTGGGCATACGGGCAAATGCGCCGGCCAATATCGCAGCCATTTCCAAACAAGTCTCCGTGCCGATTATTGCCATTTACAAGCAAATGTACCCCGATTTTGAGGTCTATATTACCCCCACGCCGCAAGCGGCACAGGAGGTCTTCTCGTGCTGTACCCCCTCACCCGCCATTATCGCCTTCGATGCCACCTCCCGCCCACGCCCCAATGGCCACACTTGGCAGGAGATTCTTCGCTTCATTCAGAACGAGTTGGGCGCTCTGGCAATGGCCGACATTTCCACCTTTGAAGAGGGGCTGGCGGCAGCAGAGGCCGGCGCCGATCTCGTCGCCACTACCCTGAGCGGTTATACCGCTTCCACTGCATACAAGCGAGAACAGGGCGGCCCCGATCTGGAGCTTGTCGCTCAACTCGCCAAAGAGGTTTCATGCCCCATTATCTGCGAAGGGCGTATCCGATCGCCGCAGGAGGCCTGTGAGGCGCTCTGTGCCGGCGCCTGGGCCGTTGTTGTAGGTACGGCGATTACGGCCATCGATCGCGTTACCGCCAACTATGTGGCCGCCATGAAAGCCCATGCTCGGTGATGTTTATTCTGTATCCGTTCGTAATTTGCATTGGAGAATAAGATGGCGCAAAGTCTACTAGCTTTCTTGAAGTCGCAATCTAGTAAGGCATACCGAAACTTCTTGAGGGAGATCGAGGCCGTCACCCAACAAGAAGCTCTTTACCACAAGCATCCCCGTTGGCCAGGACAGACCTGGGGCATCGGCCAAGATGGCTCCATTGCGGGCATCGTCTATCATGTGGCCGCCTGGAAACAGGCTTCGCTTCCCCTGCTGCGTGGAGAGGAGGCCGTCTCTCCGATGGAGCATCCGGAAATCCTACCACCGCCGTCCATCTCCTGGCCCGAAATCTGTACCTGGTATCGGGAGGTAGGCGCCGCATGGTGTGACCAACTGGAGAAACTGCAGGAAACCGACCTCGATCGCAACTGCTTTTTCTTCGATGATAACCCTATTCCGTTGTCAAAACTTATCTCGGAGATCATGTTGCACGATGTTCAACATGCATCCCAAATAGAGTATCTTCGCCAACATCTTCGTGCGGAAGAAATCACGCGCTAATGCGTAAAAGAACAAAGAGGCTTTGTAGGCCTTTAACCCTAGAATGAGGTCGTTATGAAGCGTATTCTCACGAATAACATTACCTTAGTTCTCTCTGCCTTCGGCATTCTGCTAGCCGGCTATTTAACGCTTACCCATTTCATGCCCTCGGCACCGCTGCCGTGCAGCATGAAGGGGGCAGGATGCACGGAGATTCTCCACGGCCCCTATTCCCATTTGGGGCCGATACCGACTGCAGCGTTTGGATTGGGCATGTATCTGCTTGTTTTTGCGCTCGCACTGCTCCGCAGAAAACTGCTGCCCACCGCGGAAGCGATACCGGCCTCTCTTCCCGAGCCGGCCATGGCCCCAGCAGGCGCTGTCACGGAAACCGCCTCGGCTCTGGCGCAAGTCCGCGCAGCCTCCATCCCCACCGTTCCCGATAGGAAAACCGCTCTTAGCCCCGCCGTTCTCTCGCGTCTACTGTTCTATGACCGCCTCATCTGGATACTTACTACCTTGGGCTTTTGCATCTCCTGGTGGCTGCAATATATCGCTATCTTCGTCCAACACTCCTTCTGCCCCTACTGCTTTACCTCTGCCCTCACCGTAACTATTCTGGCCGGCATTGCTTGGTACGACTATGTACAACAAGGCCGTCCACTAAACAGCGAACAGAAAATGTTGGCGCTGGTGCTGAGCTTCATCTTGGTGCTGTTGGGCTTCATCTACGTCCCCGGCATCGTTGCTATGTTGGGAAGCATCTATACCGGCCCCGTTCAGCACTCTATCAATATGCGCTCCATTCTCGTTCGACCGGGGGCGCACATCTACGGCAACCCAAAAGCCAAATATACCTTGGTGGAGTTTGCCGACTATAACTGCCCCCACTGCGCCGAGGCGGCTCAGGCGCTACCTGGCCTGTTGAAATCCCACCCCGATATCTGTCTCGTCTTTCGCAACTTTCCGCTTGGCCTAGACACCGTTCTCCACTTCACCTATTCCGGCATGGCGGCGCAAGCGGCGGAGGCCGCAGCCCTTCAAGGAAAGTTCTGGCAGTACCACGATCTACTCTTCAAAAACCAGGCCGTTATGCAAGCGCCGGGCTTCTCCCCAAGCCAGTTCGCCGATTTCGCCAGAAGCCTCGGAATGGATATCCAAAAGTTTACTGCCGATATGAACAGCCCTGCCATCATCCAACGGGTGCGCCAAGACTACATGGATGGTCTACAGGCCCGAGTCAATTCCACACCAACCTTCTTCCTCATCACACCCGACCATATCTACTCGTTTATAGGTATTGACGAGTTCGAAAAACTTCTCAAAGAGCCAAATAACGAGGTGTGGAAGTGAAACCCTTTTTCGCCATCCTAGCCACAATGCTCCTTTTACTCGCCGGAAGCCTGGCAGCAACAGCCGCCGACATGGTCTATGTCTCCGGCCAAGTTACCGATGCCGATGGGCAGCCTCTCTCCAACGCGCTTGTGGCCGTGTTTAATGACAGGAATCAGGTGGTGGACTACGCGCATACCGACGATAACGGCAACTATATTCTCGCCCTACCGGTAAGCGCTCTCCATCTTCCCCAACATCACAGCCAAACGTTTTTGGCGCAAGTGTTCGATACCGCCGGTCATCTTGTCGGAGGGCTTTTCGATTTTATCGCAAACCCATTGCGTGCCGGTGTGCACGCCGCCGCAGCCGGTGTGGCCGCAACCACTCCCAACCCCCTCACTAAAGGCGGCATTGCTATTGGCGCAGGCGTGGTAGACCAAACCCTCTTCGCTCTCTCGCCAGACAAACAGTCGCCCGCCCAACAGCAAGCGAAGCGAAAGCAACCCGGTGTCCTGATGCTGAAAGTCATCGCACCCGGGCACAAAGACTTTGCCGCCCCCGCAAGTATCTACTGGATGGAAGAGGATATCTTTCATGTGGCCGGACGAACGCAAAAGGCGACCGTTGCGTGGGTCGATCCGGTGCAACTGGCCTCTTTGAACACCAAAGAGGCTTCTCGCGCCGACTCGAACTATCTCGCCTTCACAGAGGCTCGTCTCTCGCCAAGCCTGGCCTCCTACGGTCAAACGGTGCGGATTGAGGCGTTGCTCCCCACCCCATCAGTACCGAAAGTCGCCATTGTGGTTGTGGCACGCGATGACCACAACGGTCTCATCTGGCAGCTCTATCCTAAAGGAGACGGCTGGTACGAGGGTGAGTTCACGGTGGATAGACGGTTTCCTGTAAACGACCAAACGATCAGCATTCTTGCCTATGGAGCCGACGAACAGCACCCGGGCCGTCGCCCCGATGTGGAACGCAACATCCTACGCGCCGGGCTTTGGGATCCTCACAAACCCTTCCTTTACAATCCGCTTTTAGTGTGCAGCCGTAACCGAGCCGACTTAACTCTAACCGTGCTGCCACCGGTACAGCGCTAGTGCTTCAAGACCTTCATACCTCGATCGATCGCCCCGTCCGCGCCGACTCGTAGGCGGCTAAAATAATCTGCACGTTCCGGCGCCCTTCCTCCGGCGTCGCTCGCAAGGGAGCGCCCTCTAAAAGCACATCCAGAAAGTGAGCCACCTCGGCATCAAAGCTCTCTTGCCAATGATGGTTCTCAATAAGCACCTGAGGTTCGTTGTTGGCAGGAAACCACACCAACCCTCGTCTTGGCCAAAACGCTTCCAACGTGAGGCTGCCCTCGGTGCCGAAAACGGTCAGTAGAGGGGAGCCTCCGCGATTGCGCGTGGCGTGCCCGGCAAACAACTGCCCAAGGTGCCCCGGTTGGAAACGAAAGTTCAGCACACCGGTGTCCTCGCTTTGAGGCCCTAACTCCGGACGATGCTGTGTGGTCATCGCTTGCACCTGCACGATCTCTCCACCGATATGACGGAGGATGTCTACATGATGTATCGCCGCATCCATAAGCTGCCCTCCACCCGCCTCTTCCGGTCGCGCACGCCAGCCGCGGTTCATAGCCTCTGGCTGCCAGTGGGCGTAGGTCTGCTGTAAACCGGTGATGGTGCCTATTCGTCCCTCACGTACGATCTCCGCCGCCCGATTCACCACCGGATCAAGCCGCATGTTTTCTCCGTGAAACAGCACCACGTTCGCCTCTTTGGCGGCGGCGATCATGCGATCGCAGTCCTCTAAAGTGTTGGCCAGAGGCTTTTCACATAAAATATGCTTCCCCGCCCTCGCGGCCGCAATAGCATATTCCGCATGAAGATGATGGGGCAGGCAAAGGTCCACCGCATCTATCGTTTTATCCTCTAAAACCTCATCATAAGAGGTTAAGATTCGGCTTTGGCTTGCCCGGCCTAGCCGCTGTTCATAAAGCTGGCGAGCATGCTCCGCCTTCTCTCTGTCGAGGTCGCAAAAGGCCACAAGACGTGCGCGCTCTTGCTGTTTGGCAAAAGCAGTAATATGCTGTGGGGCAATGACCCCACAGCCAACCAGGGCCACTCTAAGCATGTTCTCTCCCTTGTTTGCTAATATCTGGCTCAGCGCTGTTTCGTGCAAACAGAGTCTACCGCATCTTTTCCCCAAGCGCGCCATCGCTTCCCACGTCCTCAGAGTGCGACTTCTATATTTCCCTACTTCTTTTCCCATCTAAATTTTGCTCGTCGGTAACCCTAGATAGCCTCGCTTCAACAATAGAGTTTGGAAGTGTATGCGATTTTTGTTTCAGAACATTTCACGATAATTTCACATCTTTATGCTATGATATGAAGAGTGAAATTCGAAATATATTGATATTCAATGATATGTGTTGAATTTTCTACATCTATAAGCTCGACTTTCAATCACTAAGAAATTTGGTTCGGCAAGATCAATGCAGTTGTTTACTTCTCGATGGGCCATGATGCAAGCTCGAAAATACCGTGTACGAGGAGAGAAACAGTGCCGTTCTATCTACATCCTGCTGCACAAACCAAGACGTTGTGCTGTCTGTCCGAAGCGGAGCGGATAGACTATCTTTGTCGCACCTACCGTGACAACATCTTTCGCATCTGCTGCCGGTTTCTCCACGACCCGGAAGATGCTGAAGATGCTGCACAGGAGGTTCTTTTACTCGCCGCCAAGCATCTTCCCCAATACCGTGCAGATTGCGCTCTCATGACATGGATTTGGCACATCGCTCGCAACTACTGCCTCAGTTATCTGCGTGCACGAAGTGCCCATGCCACCGACAAGCTTGCGGAGGAGACACATTCCGGCGACAGCCCTATCAGCGAGAGTGAATTTGACAACATTCTCTTCTGTCATCAGGTGGAGGCCATCGTTCTCTTTCGTCTCAGCCTCTGCGACCGCCTTATCTACACATACCACTTCCACTATGAGATGAACTCCAACGAAATAGCCTCTGCTCTTCCTGCCACGATGCACCTCAGCGCTTCTGGAGTTCGTACTCGTCTCTGCCGAGTCATCCGTCCGACCATTCAACAGGTACTCAGCGAAATGGAGTAGACACAAAACCTCTGCAACGATCCGGAGTGACGGGCGACCTCTTTGATGTCTTCTTAACCCCGAACAACACACCGCCGGCAGCCTGCTTGCCGGAGCTACTCTCGCCGTGCGATATCGAATGTACAAACATATCGCCAATCACATTCTTGGAAACAAACACGCCTAGCGAAATGTAGAAAACAGACTTTGACTCAAAGGCCCACCGGGCGCTCCCATCTCCCTGTTCTCCTTTAAAACGGGAGCGCCCTATCCCAATACCCGTATCCGCGACGCAACATCCTGCACACAACGGCCGATCACCACAGGGTTTGCAACCCCGTTTGCTCTCAAAGCCTCCAGCAGCGCATCTACACCCTCCGGTGCCACCACAATGGCCAGGCCTCCGGAGGTTTGTGGGTCGAGCATCACGCTGAGACGGGTGGCTGCGACTCCCTCGGCCACCTCCAGGTGCGCCCCCAAATACGCCCGATTCTCGTGTTCGCCTCGGGTTACATTGCCGGCAGCCGCCAAACGCTCGACCTCCGGCAGGAGAGGAAGCACTGAACTCTCCAACTCCATGCCCACGCGGCTCGCCTTAGCCATCTGGAACAGGTGCCCCAGCAACCCATAGCCCGTGATGTCGGTCGCCGCGTGAACCGGCAGCTCCGCACCTATTCCCACCATGCGCATGGCCGCCGCTGCTCCCCTATTCAGCATGGCCATGCTCCGACAGGCCACTTCGAGAACCTCCGCGGGGCACTCGTCAAACTTGGCCGCCGTGGTGATGATCCCTGTGCCCAACGGCTTGGTCAGCACAATTACATCTCCAGGGCGCGCCCCGGCATTTGTGGCGATATGTTCGGGATGTACCAGACCTGTAACGGCCATACCGAACTTCGGCTCGGTATCTTCCACGCTATGCCCGCCTAATAATGCCACTCCCGCCTCACGGGTCTTCTCTGCACCGGCCTCTAAAATGGCACGTAACTCCTCGGCAGGCCGCTCCCGAATGGGATAACATAGAATGTTGAGGGCCGTGATCGGCTCACCGCCCATCGCATAGACATCCGAAAGGGAGTTGGCTGCGGCGATAGCCCCAAACCAACGCGGGTCGTCTACGATCGGCGTAAAAAAATCTACCGTCTGTACCAGCGCCGTCGTTTCGTTTAGCCGATAGACGCCAGCATCATCGGCCGTATCGAAGCCCACCAGCAGCGCCTGGGAGACGGATGGAGGCAGTTCGCGCAGCACCTGCGCGATCTGGGCTGCTCCAATCTTGCTGGCTCAACCGGCACAACGCACCAAATGTGTCAGTCGCGTCCGCTGATCGATTGGCTCGCTCACAACCTCACCCCCTTTCCTACTCTCTTGTGGCTCTGATCATCTTACCATCGAAATCCCCAAAACGAAGGGAAAACCTCTGTGTTTGGCAATCGAAAGCGCTGGGACACAAACATGATACTATACTATATGCTCGTGCTTTAACCCTATACCAACTTTACTGTGTAAAGGTTCTCGGTTTGAGGACAACAGCATGGCACTAACCTATATATAGACATGGCTAAATCTTTGAAAATAAACAACCTCTTAGCGTATAATAACGTGAGAGCTTAGTTCGGGCGCTGCACCCCGCACCTCTAAATCAGATAGGGACATGGAGGGAGAAAAGATGAACAATAATTTAAGAGTGAGTCATCGCCCACGGTGGATAATTACATTGAATATACCACGCTTCTATGGCATCGTCAGTGCTATGATCCTACTATTCTTTTTGGAGTCTGCAAAAGCGGCAAGAGCACAGTTTACAAATGCCACGATCTCCGTGACGTTTGGTTCTCCTGACGCTATCTCTGCTGCCGCAACTTGCTCTGCACCGAATCCAAATGATGGAGTTGAGATTCAAGGCAACATCTACCAAGTCATTGTCTACTATGACTCAAACAATGAACCCATAGCAACTGTTCAAGTTACCGCCTCGGATACGTATGGAACTGCTGGTCAGGGCAGTGTTACACTTTACATTCCGGCTTCCACAACTCCCTATTCGTATTTAACATGGGACGGTTATGATACAGTATTTCAAAACAAACCGATAGATGCAGCATCCGCAGTATATTATATCAAGCCTGCTTTACAGCTGGAGATATATCGTCGGGGCAGAGTTTGGGCGGAATTACCGTGAACTCCCAACAATCTAATAGGATATCGTTGCAACCATAGAAATCCAACGTTCACATACACTCACGGAATGTCTATGAAATACCGTCTAGCGCTCCTGTTAAGTATAGCCCTATTGGGAGGTCTCGTCTATTATAACGTAAGATACCGACATCACCAGCATTTTGTCTCCCATTCAACGAGGATTGTTATACCATCTCCCCCTCCTCACACACCTTTCCTTGCGGCAGCTATCAACCTAGATACCCCTTCAACCAGAGAATGGTCGAATACTCCTCAATTAGAACATGTCATAACCCTATCTTTTCAACATACAACAGTTTCGAGGT
>NZ_DATGLN010000079.1:0-6197 GCF_035294165.1 Chthonomonas sp. | reverse complement strand
GCGCAGGAGAGAAGCCAGTCGCGACTTGGCCGTGGTATCACCCTCTAAAATGCCTCGATCTGTCCACCTCAAATGGGCAAATTCGTGACTTGCAAAAGGCACAAGAACCGTGGAAAGCCCCAACTCGAAGAAAATTTGAAGCGCGAGAATGTCTGCAAATGTAAAGTAGTAGCCCTGTTCAACCGGAGTTAGAAAACGGCTGATGAGGAGAAGAGAGAGTGCCCCGGAGATAAGGGTCCAACCCCTATTAATGGCCGTATAGGCGATGGCACGATCGATACCTAGTGCCTTCCAAAGTTTCTGTAACCGGTACTTCTTCCTTTGATGCATGTATACAATAAGCTTTACCTTGTGAAAACGCTTGATGGAATCTCTTTATGATAAAATTGCCTTTACTTTGTCCATAATCCCCTCTACAGAAAGGCCATGGGCGCCACGAAGCGCCTCTTGGCTTCCCGCATGAGATGCCGGCTTGCGAGGCAAATGAAGAGCGCGGAATGGCACTGTACATCCCTCGGCGGCCAATACCTCGGCTACTGCAGAGGCAAGTCCACCTACCCCATGCTCTTCAACGGTGATGATCCCACCGGTCTCCGCGGCAGCGGCCAACACGGCATCTCGATCAAGCGGTGCCAAAGTGTGCATGCTCAACACGCGCGCCTGTATGCCGTCTTCTGCCAAACACTCCGCTGCTTTTACCACCGTGGCCAGCATGCCCCCAATACTTATGAGCGTTACACAGTTGCCTTCTCGCAGTTTAATGGCTTTACCTATCTCGAAGTGCGGCTCTGCAGGGTGAACCGTTGGCTCTCCCGCCTTGCCAAGGCGAAGGTAGCATGGCCCCTCATGATGCACAATGGCGCGTGTTGCCAAACGGGTCTCGATGGGGTCGCCGGGAGCGATAACGGTCATTTCCGGTAGAACCCGCATCACTGCGAGGTCTTCAACACCATGGTGCGTATAGCCCTGCGCCCCGTAGGCCAACCCGCCTCCTACGGCTACAATCTTCACATTCGCGCGGTGGTAGCAAACATCATTACGTATCTGCTCCAAACAGCGCAGTACCGGGAAGTTCGCGATGGAGTAGGTAAATACAATCTTTCCGCACATGGCCAGGCCTGCGGCCATTCCCGTCATGTTCTGTTCGGCAACACCTACATTGATGTAACGATTCGGGAACCGATCGCGAAAACGCTCCAATACCGAGTAGCCCAGATCGCCACAAAGCAGCCAAATACGCTCCTCCTGTGCTGCCAGGTCACACAACTCCTCGATAAATGCTGTTCTCATTGGCAGCCTCCAAGCTCATCTAGGGCTTTTTGCAGTAACTCTGCATTGGGCGAACGATAGTGCCACGCCAGTTCCCCCTCCATGTAGCTAACTCCTTTGCCTTTTACTGTGTGGGCAATAAGCACCGATGGACGCCCCTCTTGAAAAGGAAGGGCCTGGAGCGCAGAAAGAATCTGCTCATGGTCATGTCCATCTATCTCGCGCACCGCCCACCCAAAAGCCTCCCATTTGGCCTTAAGTGGCTCCAGGTCTAGTACCTCGACAACGCTGCCAAAACTCTGAATCTTATTGTAATCTACAATGGCAACCAGGTTGTCGAGACGGTGGTGGCCGGCAAACAGAATCGGCTCCCAGTTGGAGCCTTCATCAAGCTCTCCGTCGCTTAGTATTACGAAAACGCGGTAGTCTGCCCCGTCGCGCTTACCGGCCAAGGCCATACCGCAGCCTATAGAAAGCCCGTGCCCTAGGGAACCGGTAGAGACCTCCACTCCGGGCACATGGTGGCTAATGTGGCCGGTGAGAAGAGACCCGTCGGCACAATAGGTTTCAAGCCATTCCACGGGAAAGAAACCGCGCTCGGCAAGCACTGCATACAGAATAGCGGCGCCATGTCCCTTGCTCAGCAGGAAGCGGTCGCGTTGTGGCCAATGAGGTTCCTGCGGCCGTACCTGTAAAACGCCCCCATAGAGGCAAGCCAGAAGATCGGCCATGCTTAAGCAGGTCCCGATATGCGAGGCGTTCGCCCGATGCACCATGCGCAAGGCGTGAGCGCGTATGCGTCGGGCGAGATCAGCGGTTGTAACGGTGTTGGTTTGCACGATACCACTCCACAGTCTGTTTCAAGCCCTGTTCTAGGGAGGTTTTCGGCTTCCACCCGATTGCCCTCAGCCGACCGATATCGGCCTGTAAGTGCATCACTTGATCGGGGCGATAGGGTACCTCGCCGAAGCCCAGGGGAAGCGAAGTATCTATGTTATCACGGATATACTCTATGATAGAACGCAAAGAGCGTGCCTCACCAGACCCTAAATTAAACACGCCTTCCGCCCCTGTGTGGTGCAGCACATGGCAAATGGCGTCAGCGACATCGCCGACATAGAGATAGTCCCACAACTGTTCGCCTTTGGTAAGTTTAGGGCGTTCTCGGCGCAATAGAGAGAGAATAAGGTAAGGGATCATCCAGTAAGGACTATCCATAGGGCCATAGGAGGAGAAGAGGCGCAGCCAAGCAAAGCGCATTCCGTAGTGCTGGCACAACCCTTTGGTAAGCTGGCATAAGGCGAGCTTGCTAATGCCATACAAGGTTGTAGGAGCGGTTTCTGTCTGTTCCGAAACGATCTGGTTTGCCGGCCCGTATTCCGCTTGCGAGCCAAGCCCGATCCAGTGTTGACAGCCGGTCTCGGCAACTATGCGTAATAGCTCTAAGCTGCCGGGAACGTTTTCATAGACCTGTGCCACGTCGTTGCGTTCGGCGTTGCCTACGCCTTTCCAAGCGAGGTGAATAACGGCTTCAGGGCGAAATTGGGCGATGCCCTCCGCAAGCGTTTGAGGGGTAAAAACATCTCCATAGAGAACGGTAACCCTGTCTAAAAGCCCTTGGATGCGCCACGGGTCGCTGGAAGTTCGCATAACAACAGCTACCGTGTCCCCTTGCTCAAGTAGGTTGCGCAAGGTATAACTCCCCACAAACCCTGTTGCACCGGTTAGTAACACACGCATTTCATGATATCCTTCTCAGATGCTCTAAAGCCTTATGGATGCGTAAATACGCCGGTTGGCGATGAGGAGGGTCCTTTATATCAAAACGTATTCTGTGCACTGTCTTTGCTAAAGCGATGCGCAGGTAGTAGAGCCAATATCTCCATTCGAAGTCAGGGGGTAGTTTGTGCACAGAGGTATACCCCTCCAAAAATGGCTCCCGCATCCAGTCTTTAGTAAATGTTCCCCAGCCTGCAATATCGAATATCGGGTCGCCACAAAGGGCGTCCTCCCAGTCTAAAACCGCGGTAATCTGTTCTCCGTCGGTCACAATGTTATGATGTCCCAAATCTCCATGAAGGAGATGGGATGCGACCTCCTGTAAGGTTGTGGACGCTTCATGATGGAAAAGATGTAAGCAAAATTGGGCATCCTGAGAAGACAGGACTCCAACGTCTTTGCATAGGTTCAGATGGTCTTCTAAATGGAGAAAAAGATAATCTGACCAAGTGACTTTGCTTCCACGCGGTTTATCCGCGGCCTCTTGTAAGAAAGCGATATCTAGTAGACCGTAGTTTTCACCAGATAGGGTGTGAATGTGCGCGACCGTTCTGCCGAGAGCGACAAGTAAAGAAGGACTGATGGCCTGTGTTTGAGGGTCTTCATAATGTTTCAGAGGCCGACCCAACGCGGCACAAGAGAGCATATAGTTGAACGGGGTGCTGTTGCCGAGTTCGACGGCAATAACAGGTACGATGGGAACACCTCGATGAGGCAAGTAGTGTTCTGCCCAGACATCAAATAAAAAAGCAAATGCCGGTGTACCCAACAAAAGATTGGCACGCAAGTAGTAGCATGGGTTTGACCCGATTTCGACGCGATAGACCGCGTAAAATGTGCCCATTTCCAATAAAGGCACAACCTGAAAGTCATCCGTGAAAAAACGGCGGCAAATGTCTTTAACGACAGATAGATGGCGAAGGCACACCTCATTGCGGCGTTCGCGAAGAGTGGCAAGCCTTTGGTCTGGCAGTTCAATATCGGCCTTTCGCAGAAAAAGGCGTGCCTGCTCCTCACGAAACGCCGAACCTGAGGGTAGCAGAGCATAAGCTTGAGTCTGCGAACTAGAGATCGGCATAGCCTAGATGTTTTAGCATTACAGAGGCAAGAGAACGTATCTCTGCCCTTTCCTCATTAGAAAGCTCGCGTAGGGTGGCCATGTTTGCTTCTGGGGTTGGGATGCGTACCGTCCCCCACGGGTAGACTTCTTGCAGCCGCTGGCCGTTCCAGGATGGGTAAAGCAAGGTGTCAGACCACGCGATGCCAAGGCGCTCACACAGGTTGCCCAGCGTCTTTCTAGGATCGGCAATAATGTCTTCGAAGCGAAGAAGGTGAAAACGTTTCGGGTAGCGCTCTGCAAAGGTAAGCGCCATATGCTGGAGAATGTTCCACGTCCACACATAGCGCGAGAGGGAGAGAGGGAAGGGGCGTTTCTTGGTATCGGCATAGCCGGAGTAGGGATTGCGCACCACATGCACGATGTGGGCATCGGGTAGGTCGGCAAAAATCTTCTCCGTATCAATGGCCTGCACCGGATTGTAGCCAACATAATACTTTTCCTGCCCGGTGCGCTGTACATTGCGCCAGGTATCAAAAGTGGCCTCAAAGAAGGCCATCACGAGATTCCCGCGTGTTCGCGGTTTCTGCTGCACGATCTCTACAAAACGCTGTTTTCGTTCCTTCTCATCAAGTTGGAGGTCGGCATGAGCGAACTTGCTTCTTGAAGGAGTGCGCAAACGCGCTTTCATCTCCTCGTCATAAAAAAGCTCGTAATCCTCTCCCGGATGGCCTTGAAGAGGAAACTCAGGCCAGCGATAGCGGAAAGGCACAAAACTCGTGAAATAGTCGGCTACTAAGCTTGTGCCTACCTGAGATTCAAAGGGGTAGACAAACAGTTCTGGATGCCCATCAAGCATACGATGCGTGGTATTCCCCCCATTTTCGTACATAGCCGAAAGCATGATGAGGCGTTCGGGTTTAGACATATCGTTTTATGGCTCCTTGAAAGGTTTTTAATTTTCTGCAGAAAGAAATGTACGATACCACCGGATCGTGCGGGTAAGCCCCTCATCAAGGGTGAAGAGAGGCTGCCAGCCCAGCATGCGGCGCGCCTTCTCCGCACTCAGATACTGGTGCTTGATCTCGTTGCTCGCCTCGTTCAGGATAATTGGCTCTAAAGAAGAGCCTATAATGTGGCGAATTTTATGGACTAGGTCAAGGACCGTCACCTGTATTTCGTTGGAGAAGTTAAACGCCTCTCCCCGCAGTTCGGGGCGTTTAGCAAGCTGTTCGGCCAGCAACATGTAGGCGGCAGCGCCGTCCTCAACGTAGAAGTAGTCCCGAATATAGCTACCATCCGAGCGGATCACAGGGCGTTCTCCCCTCAGCAGCGAACGGATGGTGCCGGGCACGATGCGATTCCAGTTGAGGTCGCCACCCCCGTAGAAATTGCCGCAGCGCGTGATCACCACCGGTAGTTCATAGGTCTTGGCATAGGTATGGGCGATGAGATCGGCGCAGGATTTACTCACATCATAGGGATGCTGCCCTTGAAGTGGGGTGGTCTCATCGTAGGGGAGTTTCTCCTGATCGCCGTAGGCTTTGTCGGATGAGGCCACCACGATCTGTTTTACCTTGGGGCTTCTGCGACAGGCCTCCAGCAGGCACCAGGTGCCTTGAATGTTGGTTTCAAACGTGGAGATGGGATTGCGATTCGCGATCCCGACTATCGTTTGGGCGGCGAGATGGATGACGGTATCTATCTCATATTCCCCCAATACACGCTCAAGCAGCGCCTGGTCACGAATATCCCCGCGCACAACGCGCACGCGCTCTATGTCGCCGCTACGAACCAGCTCACTTTGGGGAACCCAGTCGCGCACAAGACAGACGACATCGGCCTGCGCCTCCAAAAGCCGTTTAATCAGCCACGCCCCCACTAAGCCGGTGGCGCCGGTAATCAGGGTAGGACGATCTCTCCAGAATGCGTTCATTCCCAAACCTTCCATGGAGCGTTTGCCGATTGCCAGAGGCTTTCCAGAAGCCTCTTGTCGCGCAGCGTGTCCATACACTGCCAAAATCCCTCGTGTCGGTAGGCGGCGAGCTGCCCCTCCTTTGCTAGCACCTCGAGGCCATCTCGCTCTAAAATG
>NZ_DATGLN010000078.1:0-7211 GCF_035294165.1 Chthonomonas sp. | reverse complement strand
TGCGTTGTTTTCTGTTCTTAGCCACTGAAGGTGTCTCCTTTATTTAGGTTTGGTCTATGCCAAGAGGACTGGGGAGGCCTCTCGAAGGAGGAGGGGTCTGCTCAGGAGCCTCAGAATGGCCGAAGTAAGGTATGCGGTTGTATGGTCTGTGCTCGATGGGTGAGCGGGTTCAGACAATAACAGGATAACACAGGGTTAGGGAGTTTGTCAAGTAGTTTTATGGGTGTTAGGAAAAAATTTTTTGTAGGAGGGTAGTAAGTAAGGGGCAAGATAGTGAAGGTGTTATAGATGAGGGTAAGGGGCGAATAGACAAGTGAGGGAGTGTTCTAGAGGCAGTTTGCGGAGCAAGCCTATCTTGCTCGCCCCCTATCCCCTCCTTTCCCCCGATTCGGGAGGTGCTAGCGCACGGCAAAGCATCGGCCAGAGAGTTAGGCGATAAAGGGAGGGAAACAGGCCGCTTAGGGGAAGGGCGTCGGAGCAGCAGAGACTGCCAATCTCACGGTTCTACAGGCAGTTTGTAGAGCAAGCCAACGTCGTTCGCCCCCTATCCCGTCCTTTCCCCCTATTAGGGAGAAAGGGGGCTATCGCGTTTAGTTTCCACAGGGAAGCTTAGCAAAGAAAACCGCAAGTTAGCTTGTTGGTCTCCCCTCTCCCAAGTTGGGGGAGGGGCGGAGGGGTGGGGGCTGTAGGCATCGGCCTTGAAGAGCCAGTGATACGCCTGTCATTTCGAGCCGAAGGCGAGAAATCTTGCGTTTCACTTCCCACTAGTTCTGAGGACAAGTGCGTGTGCTTTGATAGGTAAGGGCAATGGCTGTAGGGTAACCCTTGAGGAGAGTGGGGGCTTGATGGCAGGAAACATAAAAAAGTTTCTCGAAATCGTTGGGCGTAATCCCTAAACTTGAATGGAGGAAAAGGATGACGAATCGCAACCTTCCCTACGTGCCTCCCCTCTCCCGTCCTACAACGCTAACAGAATGGCAAGCCCAACGCCAGAGAATAAGGCAAACGCTTCTCTCGCTTCTAGGCGATCTCCCTCCGAAGACTACACCTGAAGTCGAGTTGCTCGAACGTGGGCAGCGCGAAGGCATTCCCTTTGAACACTTCCGCTTCCATAACGGCGACCCACTTGGAGGCGCGGGCGCCATCGTGACCGGATACCTCCTCCTGCCACAACGGCAAGACCGACCGGTACCCGCCATCCAATATCTTCATTGGCACGGAGGCGAGTACGATGTGGGGAAAGAGCAACTTTGGCGGCAAGGCAGCCGAGGAATCTTGATCGCCCAAGAGCTTGTATCGCGCGGCTACGTGGTTCTGGCCATAGATGCCTATGGCTTTGGGGAACGTGCCGGCACCGGCCCAGACGGACCGGAGGAACGAGGAGGGCAAGAAGAGGCCTCATGGGCAAAACTGAACCTTTGGTACGGACGCACCTTGTGGGGCATGATGCTTCGAGATGAGCAGCTTGCCCTCGACTACCTGCTTACGCGCCCCGAAGTGGACGGTCAACGCGTCGCCACCATGGGCATGAGCATGGGCAGCACCCGTGCGTGGTGGCATATGGCCTTGGATGAGCGTGTACGGTGCGGCATCGGCATCGCCTGCCTTACCCGCTACCAAGACCTTATTCAAGCAGGCGCCTTGGTCAGCCACGGTATCTACTTTTTCGTACCCAACTTCCTTCGCCATTTCGACACCGAAGCCGTTGTCGCACTATGTGCCCCAAGACCGTTGCTGCTCCTGAACGGCGAACACGATCGAGGCACGCCTGTATCCGGTGTTGAGGCGATCAATGCGGCTGTTGAACCGATATACGCCCTGTATTCCCAACCAACACACTATCGTAGCCTGGTTTACTCTAACGTCGGCCACGAGTGGACACCGGCAATGTGGGAAGAGACACTTCAATGGCTTGAAACGCACTTGTGATTCAGAGCCAATAGCTCGTCTCTGCGAACATGTCTGGGGAATGATACCATTAGCAAAACCAAGAGGCTCAAGTAGGGATGTCTACCTGAGCCTCCTGAGCTTCCGTTGGCCCCGTTACGCTTTAGGCAAACAATGGCAGGTTGGTGAAGCTTCCGTTCAGTATCTTCTGGGAGGAGACGCCAAGCCACTTGTCGAGTAGCGTGGCGTAGACCTGACGGAAGTCCACATTGAATTTCAGGTTGCCGAGATAGAGGTCGTCAAGCGGTGGATACTCGCCATAGAAGCCACCTCGCACGGCCCCACCCATCACAAACAGGCAGCTGCCTGCACCGTGATCCGTTCCGCCGGACGCATTCTCCTGCACCCTGCGCCCGAACTCGGAGAAGGTCACCAACGTTACCCGGTCGGCCACCCCTATCTGCTCTAATTCGGCGTAGAAAGCTGCAAGCGAGTCGGAGAGGTCTTGCAGCAGTCGGGCTTGTGTGGGGAACTGATTGGCATGTGTATCAAAGCCACCGGTTGACACATAGAATATCTTGGTGCCGAGGTCGGCTTTAATCAACTGTGCGATGGTATGCAGGTTGCGGGCAAGTGGCGACATCTGCCCCGTCCGCCCCACATAACTTGGGGCATCCAGTGTGCGGCCTGTTGGGCTGCCCGGCTCATCATCCTGCTGGTTCGCCTCGGCCTGAAGCGCTTTGCGAATGCGTTCGCTACAGGTGTAGGCCTCTAGGCCCAGCTTGCGTACTAGGTCGTCGGTGCTGTTGGCCATGGTGCCCTGCGAATAGAGGGCGGTAAAAGCGGCGATCTCGGCGTTGTGCTCGGCAGGAGCGATCGTCTGCAATTGAAAAGCGTTGGGGTTCTGCATGGAGACAACGGAACCGAAGTCGCTGTAGAGGGCTCGGGGCAGCTCCCCTCCGATGTTGATGCCCGCTAACGGATTCTCTCTAAGGTGCCCGTCGTCATCGAAGTAACGTCCCAACCATCCCTCTCGAACCACCGTTGACACCGGGTCGGCGGTCTGCCATATCTCTTGGCTGCGGAAGTGAGAGAAATTAGGATTGGGATAGCCCACGCCTTGCACAACCGCAACATGCCCTTTTTCAAAAAGCTGCTGTAAAGCCGACATGGAGGGATGCAGCCCAACAGAGTTGGAGATGGGCAACACCTGCTCTTTCGGGATGCCTATGGTGGGGCGGTTCTGATAGTACAGAGGGTTCGTGTAGGGAATCAGCGTGTTTAGCCCGTCATTGCCTCCAAACATCTGCAGCACCACCAGAATGTTTCCCGTCCCTGCCTTCGAGCGACCGTTTTCATCTGTCAGCTCGGCAGCTGCGCGCACCAGGCTGCTAGGAGCCATCATCCCAAACGAAAGGAAGGTTAAACCGTTCCGAATAAATTCACGACGTGTCGTTCGCATAGCTTTATCTCCTCGCTCGTTCCATCGGTTCGCCCTTAAGGCAACGATGGCTTCTTTCGCGTCAAATTCTCCTTCACTTTAAACTAGTTGGTACTCCGGAGTCAGCAGAATTAGGTGAAGCAGACCATGAACTTTCATAAGCTTGGCCGGGGGAATGCGCCCCGTATCCGTGATGGTAAACGGCTGGTACGTGCCCGTTCGATCGGTGTTCATGTAGTTCACCAGAATATCGCGGGTCTTCTCCATTACCGGACGATGGAGCACGCGCTCGGCCAGATAGTCCACAATGGCCTCCGCATCGCGCAGCCGGTTCTCGGCGATCTGTTGCTCCAGACTGGCCAACAAGGGCTGGTTCTCCTCGTTCAGACGGGCAAGCTGCATGGCAAAGTTGAACCGCGCCATTAAAGTGGTGGTGTTGATCCAGGTAAGCCCTCCATCCCATCCTTTCACGCTCGGCGGGTTGAACAGCTCCTGGTTCATTGCCCGCATGGCCGCCGGGAGAAACCGCACAGGAACTTGCGCCCCTGTGGCACGCACGGCGCTGACCACGAAGTCGGTGGGGCTTTTGACCTTGCTCCACATGGCCTTTTCCGAATAGAAAACCGGTGAGCGGAACATGGCTTCAAGAACGGGCTTGATCTCGTAGTTGGATTTGCGAAAAATCTCCGCGAAGGGCCTTACCTCCTCCGGCGTCGGGTTCTCGTGAATGAAGAACTTAAATAGTTTGGTGCAGATGAAGGGGGCACAGGAGGGTTGCTGCATGATGATGTTCACGATGTCGTCCCCGTTGAAGTTGCCCGTTTGTCCAAGGAAGGTCTTTATGCCGTCGTCATGCTGACGGGGGAGAAACACATACTCGCCCGTAAGGCGGTTGAACGTCCAACCGGTAAAGGCCCTACCGCTCTCACGCACGTCCTGCTCCGTGTAGTGGCCGATGCCTAGCGTGAACAGCTCCATCAACTCGCGCGCATAGTTTTCATTGGGGTGCCCCTTACGATTGGTGTTGTTATCGAGATACCAGATCATCGCAGGGTCTTTCGACACGGCTAGGGTGAGGTCATGAAAGTTGCCCACGGCATTGCGACGGAAAAGCTGGTTCTGCTGAAACATCAACCGTGCCGAATTTACCTTGGAATAGGCCGTCGCGAAGTGCCCGTGCCAAAACAGGGTCATCTTCTCCTGCAAGGGCCTATCCGTCTGCACCATGCGGTTGAGCCACCATATCTGCAGGTCGGCGATGTTGTTTTGGGCAAGAATGTCGTTAAGCTGTCGATCCTCCATGGCCTCGAAGGTATCGGGGCCAAGCACCTCGTCGTAGTGGACGAGCTTGTGTATGGTGGCGTCAAAACCCTCTTTCAAGCAGCCGAGCACCGTTTCGCGGTCGGCTCCGAAACCCGCTCGGCGCAACAGATGCGCCATTCTCTGATAATCTTGCGAATGTACCTCTGCACTCATATTTCGTCTCCCATCAGCCCCGAAAGACTGGCGCTATGAATGAGATAGATTCAACGCTTTTCGGCAATTTCTCGCCACGTTGATGATCTTTCAGACGTAGAGGCAAGCAAAAAGTTCTAACGATTTTTCCTTTAGGTAGCAGAGAAACCGGTAAAACTTCCATTGCGCACTCCAAAAGTCTGTGCGACAATAGAATTAGGACAGCGCCGGCCTACGCCCCGAAGCGTAGGACAACATGGGAATCTCGAAGCAAGGGCGAGCAAGAGACATCGAGAGCCTCAAAACAAACGGTATGTCCTAGAGTTCCTGTAAAAAGGAGACCCTAAACGATGTCTATACAGCCCTATACACAAGGTGGATTCTTCTGGCCGAATCCATCGGACGCCAAACCTCTTAAGGCCGATGCGATGGCGCGTGAACAGGCGCTTGGGCAGCAACTCGAACAACAGCTTTCGGCGCGCATTGCACAAATACGGCGGGCTCTCTTCCCACCGTCGGCAACGACAGGCGATACGTCGCCCTACAGCCCAACCACGGCATCCGAAACGGCATCTAGGCTGGATATCGAAGCCTAAAAGGTTTTGCAGCATCGGACGAATCAGGTTCGGCAGCCTTTGTGCGCTTCTAGGTATGGATTGGTTCCTAGGCCTTCTGGCATTGCTCTATGCCCTCGCTCACCACGAGGGCCATTTTTTTGCGTGTGTTGACACTTTCTCAAGCGTGCGCCATAATGAGCGCTAGACGCAGGCACAATATTACGTAAGATTATTTTAATCCAAGCAAGAAAACAAGAGGGCCTGCCACGGACATCCTGATTACATGGAGAACATGATGCGAGGGGAACGAACCCCCGACGCTCTCTCTAGAGCCTTGGCCGAACCTTCACGCCGCGCCATTCTAGAGAGCCTTCAGTTTGGGCGCCGCACGGTGACAGAGCTTGTGCAGGCAACCGGCTTGAAACAACCGAATGTGTCTAACCATTTGGCAAAGATGCGCCAACAAGGCCTTGTACGGGCGGAACGTGTGGGCCGATTTGTCTACTACTCCCTCGCCATGCCCTTCGCCGATGTGCTTCTGCGTATGCATGAGATCGCCGCCTCCTCAACCCCAGCCCTCCAAACCCCTGTTCCAAACTCCTCTCCCGATGCCTCCGCTATGAATGCGTCTTCGCCAGAGCAAGTCGCCTCGTGGCGCCAAACCCTCCTCGATGCGCTCTTGCGAGGAGATGAATCCACTGCAGTCATCCTCATTAACTCCATGCTCGCCCAAGGCGTCGCAATGCCCTTTATCTATGAGGAAATCTTTCAGTTTTGCTTACAAGCGATCGGTGAAATGTACCAACAGGGGCTTACCGATGAAGCACACGAACATCTTGCCTCGGCCATCGTCGAGCGGCTTATGGCTCGGATCGCCCAATTCTATACCCCCATCGCTCTTGTGGGATGCCGCGCCGTGTTGGGCTGCGTTGCGGGGAATTGGCATCAGCTCGGCCTACGTATGATCGCCGATGGCCTGCATGCCCTCGGATGGGAGACCCTCTTTTTAGGGGCAAACGTTCCCACCCCCAGTTTCGTGGAGATCGTGCGTTCGGCCAAACCGAACCTTGTGGTTGTCTCCGTCGCCATGCAGGAGCAGTGGGAGGAGGCTCAGCGCCTACTGCAACACCTCAAAGAGCTGCGCCAACATCATTCGTTCCTTATCGCCGTAGGCGGCCACTATATTGACGACCACCCCGAGCGCGTTCCGCATGAGGAAGGTTTTCTAACGGCCCCTACCCTCTCGCGTTTTTTAGAGTACATCCGTGCCCGCTGGCCAAAAGGATGTTATGAGGAGAAAGAGGAACCTTTCGACGGCAACGACGCATCCGATAGACCTTCGGGAACCTTTACCCCTCCCTCGGCAAGTACTAATTAGTACAGAACGTTGGCGTTTGAACAAATTGGGTAAATAGGCAGTCAGAAGAACCGTCGCTCCGTTGATTTTGGGCGCAGCGCATCTCAATGAGAACGTATATTGATCTAAAGGCCAAAAACCCATAATAGTTGTAAGGGTAACCTCCTCGCCCACTTATCGAGGATTATGATATAATCCCTTGAGGAGGACTGAAAAGGCCTTTATCAAAGAGCAGAGGCTCGAAATAACAAGGTCGTTTTGACAATCTAGTCCCTTCGGCGTGCGGGTACTCGCACCGATGGGGCTTTTCGCTTTAAGGGGTAATTGCCCTCAAATCGAAACAGAACAATTCATCACGAAAACCAAAATAGTACGTTTGCATACTGTAAGGCAGACAGCAGGAGGCTGTATGAAGATGACAGGCACAAGCACCACCGACTTCCTGAAAAGGATGTCTGAACAACGTGCCCATGAACGCGAATTGGCGTGGGAAGGGACCTTTGCCGACTATCTC
>NZ_DATGLN010000077.1:0-3279 GCF_035294165.1 Chthonomonas sp. | reverse complement strand
TATGTTGAGCGCTTTGTCTTCGAGTTTGTGGAGTAGGCTTTGGGCTTCCTCGAGTTTGAGTGTGCTCCACTTTACTTCGAAGGCGTAGGCGAGCTCTTCTTGTTTGGCTGTGGCCACTATGTCTATTTCGGTGTTTTGGTGGACCCAGCGGCCCACGTAGTTTGGGTTGATTTTGAGTTTGCCCTCGCGTATTAGCCTCGTGGTGTAGGCGAGTGCCACCCTTTCGAACACTCTGCCGAGGTGTGCGTCCAGCTCCCGCTCGACCTGTGTCCGAACCGTGCGGCTGAGGCCTGCCTCGAGGAGGCTTCGGTTTGTCCATGCGAATCTGAACCAGAAGTGTAGGAATGGGTCTGCGAAGGTGTAGCTCACCTTCCCCAATGGCTGGGTGGTCTCTTTGGCCACCAGCCTCATGGTTGTTAGGGAGGCGATGTATTTGGGTAGGTTTTCACTTGGGATCCTTGTGTAGTCGGATATCTCGCTTATCCTCTGATTGCCCGCGGAGATGGCGCCCATGATATCCATGTAGGCGCCTGGGCTACTCACCTCCTGCATGAGTAGGTACGCGGGTTCATCGTAGAGTGCGCCCTCTTTGCTGAGTATCACTCTTTGCGCGTTCTCAACGGCGTTCAGTGATTCATCCACGTGTTCGAGGTAGGCTGGTGTGCCCCCGAAGACGCCGTAGATCTGCATCACTTCCTCGGGTGTTTTGGTGGGGAACCACTGGGTGAGCGCCCACGGCTCGAGGGGGGCCACCTCGAGTGTTAGGCTTCTTCGCCCGTAGAGGGGTGCGTCCCCCCTGAGTGAGACCCTTTCAATCACGCTTAGGGAGGAGCCTGAGAGTATGAGTTTGGCGTTTGTCTTCGAGAATTCCTCATCCCAGTAGCGCTGTAGGAGTGTGAGTGCGCCGCGCACCTCGGATAGGTTCTGGAACCCGTCGACAACAACTATTTCGCCTCGCCTAAACGCTTCGAAGAAGTAGTCGAACACGGATTCGAGGTCGCGGAAAACAGCACCCGCCGGGAGGCTTGCCCCCAGACTCCTTGAGAATGCGTTTAGCAGGGACGCCCTCCCTCCCCTCGGAACGAAAACGTAGACTCCGAGGGTGGTTTTCAATAACTCTAGGAGTAGGCGGGTCTTCCCAACACGCCCCCTCCCGTAGACCAAGGCGACCCCGGCTCTTCTCCGCGATGCGAAGCCTCTAAGTAGCTCCACCTCCCCTCGTCGGTCAACAAACCTTAGGAATACAATCCTAAGGATTATGACCCTACAATTAGGTGTTTGCTGCCGCTGGGTCCCAGCTGGTTAGTGAGCCAGAGGAAACCTCCACCTTCCCCCACCAACGCTCTTGCCATACTTATTTGGGTGACCCCCCAACTGAGTGGTGTCCGGATAACGCCTCCCACACTCGGATACCAAGCAAGCCACCAACTAATCCGGGCACCATCGCACCCCAGCCGAAAACTATAATAAACCAGTATCAACACAAGCAGTTGATATAAATGTACACACTAGGCAACGTAAGACTACTAGGAGCCACAACACAGGGTAAGACGGGAAGACGCCCAGCGACGGAGAAGAGGGGGATCAGCCCAGTCATAGCCACAATCATACTAATCGCCATAACAATAGTTATAGCCATAGCTGTGGCCGGATGGGTGTTCGGGCTCTTCGGAAGCTACAGCAGAACACAACCAGTAACCATCATAGCCTCAGCATCATCCTGCACAACAAGCGGTTGCAGTATCAAGCTTTCAAATCAGGGTGGTAGCGCCGTCACAGTCGTAAGCGCCTCAATAAACGGGCAAACCGTCTCAGGCTTCTCTGCAGTATCGGTCGTAGCGGGTGCCCCCACCTCAGTGTCCGTTCCCGCCCCCTCTGGTGTGACCCTAGTTGATGGTCAGACCGTCCAAGTGCAGCTAGGGCTCAGCAACGGAGCAACACTCTCCACAACACTAGTGGTAGGCTAACGACCACAATACTCTTTTTTTAAAAAGAAATTTTTTTACTTTGAGAAGTTTTCTTTCTGGTTCTTTTGAGGGTTAGGGGTGCACTCATGCTAGTTTTTTGATCCAGTTAAAGATACAAAGGTTTACGACTTGCTTGTATCGGACTCGCGGAGTCACCTAGATAGCTTGTTGGTGAACGTCGAGTGTGGGTGTGGGAACTCATGGTCTGGTGCCACTAGATTTGGGTTGGTGTGATATGACCGCATTTAGCGTATTGTTGGCGTGTAAACTCAAGAGCACCATAATCAGAGTGCTCAAAGGCGAGGGGTTACCAGCATACCCTCTTTATAGTATACTTAGTGTAGAGAGGCTAAGCACATGGTCCAACTATGTGTACGCGCAGCTTTCTGGGTGGAAAACAGTGGGGCCCACTTGGAAGCGGGTGGGTGTACGCAAAGTGGGCGCACGTAGCCGGACACCGCGTCGAACATTGGGCGCCGTCAACCCCGACAGTAGGCTTCTGGCTATGTCCCACACCCTCGGTCTAGGCGACTCCACCACTCTGGTGGTGAGCGCCAGCCTCACAAGCCGTCTGAGCCTAGCGTGGTCCGTGGGTCCATGAACCGCATGGTGGGGTCAAAAATACTTCCACCCGCTGAGTCGGCTTGCCCACCAACTGTCCTACTGAACCTCCTGTGGCCGCTTAGTGTGGCTGCCACGCCCTCCTGGTGTGTGAACCAGTGTGCGCTCGTAGCCCTCCAGCTACTTTTGGCTGCGTGGAATAGCCCCTGGCTTTGAGTTGGCTGGCGCACTCGGCGAGATCATGCTGCGCGGAGCCGGGGTTCTATGGAGGGTATATTTCGTCGGCAACTCAACGTGCGCCACTGGGGAACACGGGTGTGCTATTCGAGGGATCCATTTGACCACGCATGGGGTGTGATTCTCGCCTTACTAGGAGCTGGTGTAAGCCTCCATGTTCGGGTACATTATCGCCCACCTCACGGTGAAACGGGTACCCACTAGCCAATCGGTGATGCGCGGCTTGAACGCTCCTAGGGCTCAGCGGCGAACAGTGTATTCTTCAGCCTGATCGGAGGCTTGGGTGGCCTTTTCACGTGTAGAATCGTTTCACCAGCCCGAAGTAGAGGAATACGGGCTCACCCATCTTTGTTACCGTTTGGCCCTCCTCTGTTAGCTCGTAGATCACGGATGGGGGTCTATTGTGGATGACAACCCTTCTTATGAGGCCCATTTCCTCGAGTTTTCGAAGCTTCAATGAAAGTGTGCGTGAGCTGATGTCGGGTAAGTGTCTCTTTAGCTCGGTGAAGCGCTG
>NZ_DATGLN010000076.1:0-1076 GCF_035294165.1 Chthonomonas sp. | reverse complement strand
TCTCGGTGGAAATGTGCCTCGCCGCCTACAAAGCGGCAGAAACCGGCCAACGTGTCTTCTTCCCCTTTTCGGGTTAGAAGTAGTGCTTCCCTACCCCACTAGGGGTGCAGAGAGCTACAAAGCTTCTGCACCCCCTTCTTTCAACAGCCTAGACAATCTCTCCCGTATATTCCCATAACACAGGTAAACTCTATACGAGAACATGCTACACACGGGAACCCTTACAAAAGAAACCGCACACAAAACCGAATCGTCCCCGCTCGCCGAAATAGGTCTGCTGCTCCTCTGCCTGCTCCTCTTCTTCTGGCGACTTGGTTCCGTACCCCTCTTCGATCTCGATGAGGGCCTCTATGTGGCTTGCGCCCGCCAAATGGTTCTTCATGGAGACTGGATCACCCCACGCCTTAACAGCCACCCGCCACTAAACCCTTCTGCCTCCACAACCCCCTTTTTTGAGAAACCCATTCTTGTCTACTGGCTTGGGGCGCTCTCTATGCGCCTTTTTGGACTTACCCCTCTGGCCGCCCGACTTCCTTCGGCCATCGCAAGTCTGCTCACAACGCTGCTCGTCTGGTGGTTCGCCAAAATCGCCTTCGGACGCCGAGCAGCGGCCTGGGCAGCTCTTACCTACATGCTTGCCCCTCTCACCCTCCTCGATGCTCGCCAACTTACCACCGATGCCCTGCTCACTTTCTGGTTTACCACCATGATGCTAAGCGCCTATCTCTGTCTTGAACCACCCTCTTGGGTCACTCCCAAAATGAGGTTCGGCCTAGCCATGGTCTTCTGGGCATCTCTCGCCCTCTCCATTCTAACCAAAGGAGCTGCCGGTGCCCTGCCACTCTTTATTCTAGCCCTCTTCCTTCTTCTTAAACGCTTTACACTGCGTATCAAAGCACACAGTGGCTTTCGATTCTATCTCTCTTTGCAGTTCGCGTCGTCTCGTACTCTCCTCGCCGCATGGCGTTGCTTGTATCCCTTCCTCGGCCTCCTCCTCTGCCTGGCAATAGCCGCGCCATGGCACTACCTCATCTGGAAAGCCGGAGGCCGAGATGAGCTTGGGCACACATGGTTTC
>NZ_DATGLN010000075.1:0-98554 GCF_035294165.1 Chthonomonas sp. | reverse complement strand
GCTTTGAGGCGAATGCTGATTTCAATGCGGCGAGAAACCTCAAGGCACGGGGCGAAAGTTCAGACGCCCTATTGTGTCGGTCGGAGGCACACGCTTCCAACCAGGCACAAGCCCCTGTGCTTTAGCCAGGGGTATCTGACTTGAAACTCCAAAAAGTGAAGAGAAGTCAGCTACAGCCGAGTTGCCTCTAGCAGCTGGCTGTAGCCCTCTATATTCGTCTTTTACCCGATTTTTACGTTTATCCTCCCCAACAGGCGCATCCGCAAGAAATTAAAAGGCTTCCTACTCGAAAGTGCCCAATGTTCACAAACTATTGGAAAGCCTGTTCCTCATTTACCTGCATATCGGGCGGACGCGCACTCCCGCGTACCAAGTGTTCGGAAGCTTCGTCTGTAGGTCTTAGAAGCACCTCAGGAGCATGAGGGGAAGCAGGGCGCAAAAGCGATTGAGAAGCGACCAGCTTCGTGGCCTGCTTGGGTATCGTGGGAATAGGGGTATCGGAAAGCACCCGCTTGCGCAGTTGGGTATTACAACAGAGGTTCCGAAGCAGCCGCAGATACAGGAAAAGGATAATAATAGCCCATCCCATCTTGAACCCATCCCAGAGGAAGAAGCGATGGATTAGAGCATGTTGAAGGCTTTCTCCCAATGTGGCTAAACTCACAAAAGCCCATATGGTGTGCAAAATGAAACGTTGCCGATAGGTCTCAGGGGCTAATTGATGCCATTTAACCTGTTGCGATTTTGTCTGTGGGTTTGAATGTATCTCCTTAGGAAACTGTTGCACGTTTGACCTCCTACACCTACAGAAGAAGGAAAGTCCACTAGGCTAGACAGGCGTGCGTAGCGTAGCCTAGCCTAGTGGTACATCAATTATCTACTTTGTGTTTGATAGCTTACAAACGATCTATAATCGGTGCTACGATAAATTTTGCGATAGCACCTCCTATTGTTAAGCCACCAAACGTAAAACCAATAACACCCACCCAGGGAATGGGCTTAGGACCGTAAAAGCCCGGTTCGATTTCACCCCAGTCACTCCAGACAGGTGTTTCCCACTTGTCGTAAGAAGCTCCTAACCCAGCACTACCAGGAAGCCTCCCGATATTCATTTCAATGTCCGCTATCGCTCTTACTCCTCGAGCAATCTGCCTCCAGTCATCATGGTTGAAGTCGAAATCGAGTACAATGTCCTCCGTGGTATTGCGACAGTGGGGGCCAGGAGCGCCAGGACTGTGCCCACTAGGGTCTAGCCTATTTACCGGCTCGTGCTCGCAGTAGAGGTAGGGCTTTTGGTCTAAGTAGGTATCCCGCGTGATGAAACGGCCAACCTGGGCATCTTAGTACAGTGCCCTACAAACATTAACCTAGCATCCCCGCCATTACGATACCCCCTAGAACCTGCAAGCTGAATTCACCGCAGCCACTGCAGAGCCAATGCTATTTGGGAATGGAGATACGAATTTCCGTCGGTTGGCTCGCTCCCTTGTGTAAGACCTCCAGAACGAGTGTCTTACCGATTTGACTGAGTACCTTGATTTTCCTCTCCTTTTTGTTTAGCTTGCACCCTCTGCTGCAACCGTTTACGCCCAAACGGCATATATCCACTAAAAGGCAGGGCAAACAGAAAAAACAGTGTCTCACTAATATGGTAGAGTTGCTCAATAACCTGGCGCCATTCCTGGGAAAACCAACCCGTTTGTTGAAGGTAATCAAGAGGAATCATCAGCAGAAAAAGAGCAAAGCTCACATCACCCAACAAAGATAAAAACGTGTAAGGTTGTTGATGACGAACGTATTGATAGATGATGCAGGATATGGATGCAAGAGATAGTAAAAGCAAAAGAAACTCCAATACTGATAGAAAAATGAAAGGATTCGGCATACTCTACCCCCATGAGAAGAAAGTTGTTTCCTAGCTATGCCAGAGGGACAGAGATAGAAAAAAACCCTTTCTGTTCCTCTGTGCCTCTAATGCTTTGGTCGAGTCAGGCGGTCAAGATCGTTCGCAAACTGCCACACCCCTATGCCAGTTTGGATAGTTCCGCTAATGATACAACCTAGCCCAATTACTTGGGCTATGATAAGACTTCTGGTCTAAGTAGGTATCTCGTGTGATGGAACGGCCACCCTGGGCATCGTAGTACCGCGATCCTACATACGTTAGCTCAGCATCTCCGCCATTAGATACCCGCTCCTGCCGGCAAATCGGTAGGGGTCACTGCTGCTGCCTCTTCGGGCTACCACGTTCCCAAAGGCATTCATGGGATTAAGGTGTAACCTCTCATTCTCTGGCTTGTTCTTCCTTCAAAACCTCCTTACACTCATCCCCCGCGGGCAACTCCAACAACGACAAAGCCCACTCCCCTTGAGCGCTTGTCATCCAGTCTGCCTTACCCCCAACCGTACTCATTTTCAGTTCCCGAACTATCTCTAGCGCACCCGCCTTATCCCCTCGCTCCCACTTCGCCTCACACAAATACAAGCCCGCGTCCACATCGCCCCTGCGGTAGGCTGCCTCTAGTAAAACTAAACCCTCCTCATAACACTCGGAGAGATCACACAAGGTCCTATAAAACGTACATCTCGCACCCCGATAGCGCTCTTTCGTTATTGCATGAGCAAGCACCTCAAAACATCGTGAGGCATTCCAAGGCCGAATGACTTCAGGCAAGCTGTTTGCTGCCGCACAACGGGCATGAAAGCTATGACTCCTTAGCCCTCTTAACACATGCGTAAAATACCGTTCCTCGCCTTGAAGCACTAAGGAAGTGTAGGCTGCCACACGCCCATTTCCGTAACGCTCCTTGGTCAGAAGCTTGTGTAAGGCCAAGCGGATTTCTGAGGAAGAGGCGAAGTAGCCGAGCGAACCAGCAGCCCAAAGGCGTACCACAGCAGCGCGGTCTTCTAAGGCCTGTATTAAGTGAGGAACCGCTTGCAGGTCACCGATAAGCCCCAAACTCTCGGCCGCACCGGCGCGCACAAGTTCACTGGGGTCTTTATGCAGCAAGCGCAGCAACTGGGGCACAAATGCCTTCATCTCGGCTTCGCCAATGGCATCTACCGCACAACTACGTACAAGCTCATCTCTATCCCTAAGCGCTACCTCCAAAACAAAAGAGGCATGAAGGGGAAAGAGATTGAGAACCTCATTGGCTATGAGGAAGCGACTTGCATCGTCGAGACGCTTGAACCAAGCCGTCCAGTTTTCCTGTCTGTTACTTTTAGGGGCCGAAGCTACCAATTGTTTGCGCTCTACAACGCTCATGGCCGTTTCTCATGCTCAGCTTTGTGTCTTTTTTACTAGAAAGGCAAACCTACTTTATACAAACTGTCGAATCTGCAGAGGAGGATTGGCGGCAATACGGCCGCAGTCTCGTACAGTTACTCGCTCAGAAAGCCTGTTAAAGCCTCTAGCACGCTCTCCGCCGGGTAGGCGGCGGAGAGCAGACAATGCGCACCAAAGAGGGTCTTCCCATTGCGCCATTCCCACGGCGCCCCGGCCGACAACTCTTTTTCAAGCGAATCGGCATACTGCTGAAGAAGTTGTATGGCTGCCGGTCGATCGGTCTGGGCTATTGCAACGGCCAGCCAGCCTACCGGAAATCCCCAATACCCGCCGTTTTCACCTGTATCCGGCGCATCGGTGGAGGCCTCCCAATAGCCTCCGTAACTGCCGGACGGCGGCAACGCACGCACATAGCCCTGCAAAGTGAGACCACCCGCCCTATAGAGTTGGTCAAGATGTCGTGAAACGGCGTTTCCGATGTCACTCGGTAGAGCCTGCAACACGAGGGCGTAAGCAGAAGCCCAAATATCCTCCCGTCGCCCCTGCTTGGTGGCCGAAAGCAAAAGTCCCACATCTTTACCGTTCACCTGCCCCAAGGGAACGTAGAAGGTGGAGATAAGCGAGGCCCGAATGCGGTCTGCAAGGCTTTGATAGTCTCTTGCACGCACCGCATCGTCAATGGCGCTAAAGAGGGTTGAAAGAATCTGAGCCGCTTGCAGCCGCAAGAGCGATGGCATAAGGCAAAAACCGGCCTTCTGCACCCGGTCGGCGAAGACCCAGTCGGCACGCGCTTCCTGCGATGTGCCTCCCACAGCGACAAGGCCAGTTGCGCCATCGGCCGCTATGGAGTTAAAGGCGTTCTCACAGACCTGCCATAGAGGTAGGGAGCCTTGTGCCGTGCGAAAACGCACCCGCAAGAGGTTCGGGTCGCCATGCTGGGTTATATCTGCTTGCACCAACAGCAGAAACCAAAAGGCGCCATCTGCCGGCGGTAAGTGCCCAAAGGCCCCCGTGCCCTGATCGTTATCCCCCTTGGCATCGGGAAACCAACATGCCGTTCCATCGGGGGCGATCCAGTCCGGTATGCTGTAGGCGGGAACGGTGAGGCCCTCGGGGAAGTGAAGCGGACTGCTGCCGTTTTGCAGCCTTGCCAGCAGCCGAATCCACCCTTCTAGCTCTTTTGAGGAGAGAAAACCGGTTTGAGCTAACAGAGCGAGATCGGCCACGCGAAAACGAAGGCTTTGTTCATAAGGGAGAAGAAGGCTCGTGCCGGTGCGATTGATTAGTGAGCCCTGTTTGCCGTTAGGCGGTAGGCGCATCGCCTGTAGCAAGGGGAGCGAAAGCGTTTGCAGCAGGGTGGCAAGCGTGTGCAGACGGTCGTTCGCCACGGCGGTCTCGGTGGCAAACAGTTGTGGCGGCAAAGCCACCAGCACATGACGTATCACCGTGTCGGCGATAAAGGCGTTGGCGGTTTTTAAAGCCACAGCAAGCCTCGGCGTGGCTTGCAACGAAAGGGTAAAGTCTGTGGGTGGGTCCGACTCCCAATTTTGCACCGCCGCGAGCGGTGCATCCGTTATTTGCAGCCTCTGCATCAGGTTGAGCATCCAAGGAGCGTTCTGTTCCACCCCTTTGTTTTGAACCGCTTGACCAAAGGCACCTACAAACAGCGGCCGATGTAGGTCGAGGGCGATGCGCTGCACCCACGGCAGGGTAAGCGCCTGCGTGTCATCACGAGTTAACCAGAGAGGTGTGGCCTCGCCAGGGGGCACCAGGTGCACACTGAGGATGTCAATGCCGGTAGGGTTGCGCAGCGCCATCATCTCGCGAAATTGCGGCAATGTATCGAGCGGCTGCGGAGAGCCTGCCGGTTGAGTGACGCCTTGCCGGCGCGATTCGTAAAGGTTCCAGGCGTCGGGGCGCGGCATTCCGTTGCCGGAACAGACCAGATGGCGCTTATCTAACCTATGAATTTGTTGAGCCATCTGGCCTAAAAAGGCGCTCAGCAGGTCGGAGCTGTAGGCGACGGGATCGTTTGGGGAGAGTATATCGGCCTTTCTATCGAGGTCGCTGCCGATCTCCCAAAAGAGGATATAGGGGTCGTTGGCATAGCGCGACACCATAGCCGTGATGTAGGCCTTTGCCAATTGATAGGCTGGTGTGCCTGCAGTAAAAAGCGCACGCAGACCCCCGTTTGGCTCTTGGGTCGCCCGTACTAAGGTCTGCCCATCCCATAGCAATGAGGGCACCAGCAACAGATGATGTTTTTGCAGAGCGGCCTGCATGGCATCGAAAGCGGCGAAATAGCCTTTGGGGTCGGAACGATAGCGGGAAAATAAAGTTTGGCTAGAAGGAATGGCGGCACACCGCACAAAACGTGCCCCCACCGTTTCGGCATCGGCCAGAGCCTTTTCTGCTGAGGCCTCGTGGCCGCTCAAAAAGCGATCAAAGAGGTCGGGGATAGTAACGCCTATGTTGCGAAACGGGAGGTCTCCAAGGTAGAGAGCGTTGTTCTCGATGTGGAGAAAAGGCGGTGGCGCTGCGGCGCCCGTCCTTAAGATGGCGAACAACAGACATCCTAATAAGAACCACGCCCTAGCAAAGCCAGAATTACGCTTCATCTAACTGCCCATGAAACATCCGTTTTATGTGTGTCTGCATACAGCTTACAGATCGGAACGTCGTAGGATGTACAGTTAGTTTCTCTAAAATTCCTTTAACTCCTCTCATCTCTAGCCGATACGCACGGGCATCGCTCGCGAAAGAGATACAGTGTAGAATATTAATTATGCTGCCTCTAGGAAGAGAAAGACCTGTCACCGTTCAGAAAAGCAGACCGTCCCTATCTAAACAGCAACGCATTGTGCGTGCTGTAATCCTGATAGTCGGCAGCATCACCCTGCTCTCTTTTCTGTTTGCCGACCCCCTATTGCGCGGTTTTACTCGCCAAAACCTGCAGGGTGTCCGCCCACAAACCGGCACGGCCGTTGTGGTTACCCTGGTGCCCGCCGGCAGCTCGCTGTTGGGTACCCCGCAGCCGCCTCTGGTGGTGGTGCGCTTTCACGGCCATCTCTATCAGGCCGGTAAGGTCATCGCTTTCGACAAGCTGCAACTCAATCGGCCGGCCCGCATCGTGTATCGGGTGGGGCATAACGGTACCATCTATGTGGACGAGGTGGCCCCACTTAACCAACCAAACAGCACCTCTTTAGGAGAAACACCGTGAAGATTATTGACCTCTCACAGCCCATTTCCGACGGAGGGCCCAACTGCCCGGCGCATCCGCCTATTCGCTTTGAGATGAAACTTCAACACCCCCAAGACGACTGGCAGCTCGAGCTATTCACTTTCGCGGCCCACACCGGTAGCCACATAGATGCTCCTCTCCATCGCCTTGCCGATGGCGCCTCCATCGACGCCATCCCTCTTGAGCGATTTGTAGGCCCTGCCTATATCGCCGATCTGCGCCCTCTGCAGCCTAAAGAGCCGATCACCGAGGCGAAATTGGCCGCCGCTTTGCCCCATCCCCTGCTGCCCGATAGCATCGTATTGCTTGCCACCGGTTGGGGCGATATTCGGGAGCGCAGCCAGCGATGGCTCTACGAAGCACCCAAAATCGTGCCCTCCACGGCGGAATGGCTGGTGGCACAAAAAGTGCGTGGTATAGGCATTGACCACTGGGGCATCGGGGGTTGGGATGCGGAAAACGATAAGGCCGTGCACGCCATCCTTTTGAAGGCCGGCATCTGGATTGTGGAGGAGCTGCGCTTGCCACCGGAGGTCTGCAACTTGCCCAGCCCACAGTTGTTCATGGCGCTGCCCATTCACCTTAAAGCAGCTTCGGGCGCCTGGTGTCGCCCTGTGTTGTTGGTGTCGGACGACACTTCAATCTCCCTTGGGTAGACCGTGCGGATAGAGCGTAACCTTCATGCCCCGGCGGCTCTCCATCACCTCAAAGGCCTCATGTATCTGCGCCAGGGGGAAGCGATGCGTGATGAGCGGTTTCACGCGCACCACCCCCTCCTCCAGCAACCGCACAGCCCTCTCATGCTGGCGCGGCACACTGCCGTGCGAGCCGGTGAGAAAACACTCTTTGTAGTGGATGGTATTCGAGTAGAGCTGCATAGGACGGGCGCTTTTGGGCAGGCCCCCAAACAGATTTACATAGCCCCGATGCGCCACCATCTCTACAGCCTGTTCGTGCGCCTCTACCGAACCGCTGGTAGTAATAACAATATCGGGGCCTTCTCCCTCCGTCTCCTCTCGGCAACGAGCGATGACATCCTCCTCCTCCGCAGCAATATAAACATCGGCCTGGTAGAACTTGGCCATCTCCAGCCGCGCCCGGCTGCGCTGAACTCCGATGACCTTCGAGGCGCCAAAATGACGTGCGAGATCGATCATCATGCAGCCGATAGGCCCTAGCCCGATGATGACCACACTTTTCCCCGGCCTCATATTCACCAGTTCTAAGCCGTTAATGGCACAGGCCAGTGGCTCGGCAAGCGCCGCCTCCTCAAACGATAGGCGCTCAGAGAAGGGCGTCACCGGCCCCTCCTCCAAAAGCAGTTTCGGCAGTAGCATGTACTCGGCAAAGGCGCCCGGAATTTGGTAACCAACGGCATAGTTAATGGAGCAGTTGTTGCCTAACCCGGCTTTGCACCAACGGCACTGCCCACAGGGCACATCGGCCCCAAGCGCCACACGGTCGCCCTCCTTCACCCGTTTTACGTTGCGCCCTACCTTTACGATCACTCCTGCCGTCTCATGGCCGATAATGGTCGGTGGCTTAACACGTGGGTTTCCATGGTGAAGAATGCGCATATCCGAACCACAGATGCTAACCGCCTCAACCCGCATAAGCGCCGAATCGTCGCTGACCTCCGGTATGGGCACCTCACGGACTTCAAGGCGGCCGATGTCTTCCAAAACCGCCGCTTTCATAAACTTCACAGCAACTTATCCGCTCTCTGAAAATGTTACAAGATCATACCTAGAAAAGCCTATTAAAGGGAATTGGGTAGGAGGTGAGCTGTGCCGTCTATTCCGCATCGGGCTGATAGGCAAAGCCATGAGGCTGATTTAGGTAGTCTATAGGCTCCTCAACGAAGGCGGCTTCGGTAACTAACTCTGGATGCGCGAAAAAGGCCTCTGTGCCCTTTGGAAAACGTAGGTTGCTGCCTATAGAGTGATACCAAGAGGCGGCATGGATCATGGCGATCATCGGGCGCGGTGTGTGCGTTCGATTCGGCATTCCTGCATGCCATAAGCGTATATCTCGGATCAAAACGGAACCTTCTTCTACCGTGGGTTGCAGCGGAGGAGTGATCTCTCTTTGACGTGCAAGCACCGCCTCCGGTACCTCTAAGTTAGGCCAGTTGTTATCTACCTCCGCGTAAACATGCGTCCCCGGCCAAATCTCCGTGCTGCCGTTTTCGGGGTTCATGGTGACGACCGGCACGTTAATGACAAGCGCATAGGGGGCCGATACACTGCCATCCTCCTTATAGAGTTGAGGCATGTCAAGATGAACCGGCTGACGGTACGGGCTTGGCAAGGCCGTGTTGCCGCTGTAGAACACATTGCGCGGCTTCGGGCCGAGCACTGCCCTTGTCACAGCGATAACGAGATCGTTCACCAAAACATCCCGAAAAAGATAGGGTGGGAACGGCGGCGGGTCTTGTTGAATATTTCCCCGATTCCAGTTGTAGGGGGCGTCCTGTCGGGCCTGCAGCCATCGCAAATCCTCTAGCATCTTCTCTCTTAGAATCGTCAAATGGGCTTTATCTACCACATCTTCCAGCACAACAAACCCCTCTGTCAGAATCGCCTCTCGTGCGGCCTGCAGATGCTCTAGGGTGAGCTGGCCGGTTTGCTTCTCGTCGGGAGTTACTGTTAGGGTGAGCATCGCGAATGTCTCCTTTTATATGATACCTAGCATATAAAGGTATACCCCATATATCATCGAAAAGGTATGGGCTTTTTAGGCAAGGATGGCGACCAAAGGGCTGAATATTTCTCCTTCTTCGGGGAAGCCACTCGAAACGACAGCACTTTTGCAGCCCGGACTCGGCTCTGCCGGATGCAAATAAAGCCCGAAAACAACCTCCAAACCCTTTCCGGTTGGGTTAGGTCAAAATTGTAACCTTCATGAAATCTTCTGGAAACCTCCCTGTAATCTTCATAGGTTAAGATGATAGTAGCAGGAAAAAATCGGCACGGTTAACCCATTCCTGCACAAGCTCAGAGCATGGCGCGAACCATATTCTGAACAGATTAAGGGAGGAAATACTGTTTTATGAACGAGCTTCAAAAAGCTGTTTCTCGACGCCGCTTTATGGCGGGAGTAGGAACACTTGGTTTGGGTGCCACGGCGGGCCTTTTGCTTTCGGGGTGTGGAGGAAGCAGCTCTTCTTCAACCAATCAAGATGCAACCATCATCAACGCGGCGGCCACGGCCGAAGCGCTAGCTACCGTTATGTACGACAATATCATCAAATCGGCCATCTACACCAACGGCCTTAATGGAAATGCGAATGACCAGGCCTATCTCGTGGCCGGCCGTGAGCAGGAGGCCATACACTACCAGGTGCTTGTAGGTGCCGGTGCGCAGCCGCTTGCGCTCACATTCTATTTCCCCACCGGCATGTTCACAACCGCTAACGGCCAGCAGAATGCGCAGACGGTTGTTAATACCCTGATCACCCTCGAGGATGCCTTTATTGCAGCCTACCTTATCGGCATTCGCGACCTCTCCACCAGCGCCCTAAAGGTTTTGGCAGGCCAGATTCTTGGTGTGGAGAGCGAGCACCGCACCCTCGGCCGTGTTATCGCAGCCGATCTGGGGCTTACCACCGTTACAGGGCTTAGTGGAACCCCCGAATCGGTTGTGGGGGCCAATGGGCATGCAGCAAACAACATCGCCTTTGAACGCACCTTTTCTACCACCGGCCCCAAGTTTCAAACCATTAACGATGTGGTGAAGGCGCTCGGGCCGTTCGTAACGCCGCCTGCTAGCGGAAGTGGCTTCGACCCAACGCCCTATCAGTTCAATACCACCGCCAACTTCTACCTCACCGAAACTCCGACGGTAACTCTGGACAGCACGACTCCTAACTCCTAACAGCTCGGAAGATGGGAGCAGTCGCTCCCATTTTGCGAGTAGAAGGGAACTTAACCTAAGGCTCGCGTGGCGTGGCTCTTGCACACACTTGCTTGAAATAGAGGGACGAACGATCTGAAGGTCTATGACCGGAGACCGAAAGATACCTGCTTCCACCTTGCCCCTCAACCCTCGTGCAAGAGCCACGCATTTTTTCTTCCCCGGCGTCCTCTTCTCGTTTCAATCCTCACTGAGGGGGAGGGCGTCGGCCTTGAGGGGGAGGGCGTCGGCCTTGAGGGGGAGGGCGTCGGCCTTGAGAAAGGCGCAGTGCGCAGCACCGTCGGCATTGACGCCGAAACGCCGGTGCCACGTCAACTTACGCTCAAAACAAGGGTTACAAATAACCCAGTTCCGACGAAGTTAGCATCTATAATAACATATTCTCTCATGCAATGGCGCGGAGCCCTCTCTTGAAACCACTTCACTTCCGATCCGCGCAACAAACAGAAGGGTAGGCCTTGTGCCTACCCATACAGCCCATCCCCATCAGGCGTAACTCGCCCTATTTAAGACGAGGATATCTTATTTACTAACGCGTCGCTTCGTTTGACGGCCTCATCCCCTTGCACCCTCCTGCTAATCGGAGCAGAGTGCCACAGAGTCATGTTTCTGCCGTTGTATATTAGCTAGAAGGAACCGGCAATGAAAACGCAAGGTAAAATGAGTGAGAGGCATAATACGGTGACCAAGCTACATTTGGCGATAGCGCAGATCAAACCCACCAAAGGGCACTACGAGACGAATTTGCAGCGGGTGGCCGACCTCTTCTCGCAGTTGGAGGAGGAGCTGCCACACACCGATGTGCTTGTTCTGCCGGAAACGGTGCTCTCCGGCTACTTTTTAGAGGGGGGCGTGCGGGAGGTAGCACGCCCTGCCGAAACCGTGTATGCCGATCTGCTACGGCTCTACCGCGAACGGGTTCATCGCTCGGAAGCTTGCCTCGACATTGTGCTGGGCTTCTATGAGCTATGGGACGGGCGCTACTACAACAGCGCTCTCTACGCCACCTTGGCAGCGCCCTCTTCTGCCGTTGAGCCGGGACTAAAGCATGTGCACCGAAAGTTCTTTCTGCCTACCTACGGTGTCTTCGACGAAAAGCGCTTTGTCTCTCGTGGCCGCACCTTTCGCGCTTTCGATACCCGTTTTGGGCGTGCCGCCATACTCATTTGTGAAGATATTTGGCACTCGGTCTCCTCAACCATTGTAGCTCTCAAGGGAGCGCAGATTCTCTACATTCCCAGCGCCTCGCCCGGGCGTGAGTTCACCGGCAAGAATGTGGGCAATATCGCCCATTACAACATTCTCCTTCCCGCCATCGCCTCTGAACATGGCATTTGGGTGGTCTATGCAGGACTGGTGGGGTTTGAGGGAGGCAAGGGTTTTACCGGCTCTTCACAGGTGGTAGACCCTTGGGGGCAGTGTTTGGTTATCGGCTCCGACCGAGATGAGTGCATCGTGACGGCCACCATAGACAGAGAAGATGTCGCCATTGCCCGTGCCACCTCACCTCTTTTGGCCGACCTCGAAGCCAATCTTGGCGATGTGGTTGCGGAGTTAGATGTGGCCGCACAACGGGTGCACAGGGAGTAGATGCCTATGCAGCAGGAACGTCAACGACTACCTATTATCTGTGCCAAACCTCTGACAGCAGAGACGGAAGACATTCTGCAGATCAACGCACCGCTGTTGGCCGATTGGCTGGTTGCCTTTCTCCAAGATGAGATCGTCCGACGCCGTGGGTTTCACCAGGCAGTTGTGGGAATTTCGGGTGGGGTCGACTCGTCGTTGGTGGCCTTCTTATTGGCAAAGGCGCTTGGCCCCAAAAACGTGCTCGGCATTCGCATGCCTTACAAAACCTCTTCGCAGGAGAGCCTCGAACATGCAGCGCTTGTAGCCGAAGTGACCGGCATCTGCATGGAGACCATCCCTATTACCGATGCGGTGGATGGCTATTTAAAATATGCTCCCGATGCCGACCCACGGCGTCGGGGCAATGTGATGGCGCGCATGCGCATGATCGTGCTCTTCGACCAAAGCCAGAAATTGGGAACCCTGCCGGTGGGAACCGGCAATAAAAGCGAGCGCCTGCTGGGTTACTTTACCTGGCATGCCGACGATTCTCCGCCTATCAACCCGCTAGGCGACCTCTACAAAACCCAAGTTTGGCAACTTGCGCGTTATGTGGGTGTGCCTGAGGTCATCGTGAATAAGCCGGCCTCGGCCGACCTTATTGTGGGGCAGACGGACGAAGGCGATTTCGGCATCTCCTACCAGAAAGCCGACCGCATTCTCTATTTCCTGCTGCGTGGCTACCCGCCCGCCCGCCTGCTGGAAATGGGGTTTACCGAGGAGGAGGTGAAGTTGGTGAAAGGACGGCTGGACTCTACCCACTGGAAACGGCACTTGCCAACTACGGCCATGATCTCCTCAACCTCCATCAACGACTACTATCTGCGTCCGGTAGACTACTGACGCACGCCTCGAAACGTCCAGTATTTATTGGCGCCGAAGTTCCAAAAGGCCACCACCACAATGGCGGCTCCTAGCGCGATATTAATTCGCAACGGGGCATGATCGTGAGCGCGAGGCAGATGACCGCTCAACAGATAGTAGACCACACTCATGATGAGGAGATTGAGAAAAAGTCCTACAACATTGATGGCGGCGAACTTTACGAACTGCGCGTGGCGCGAGCCGCTGCCGAGGCCGCGAAAAGTCCATAGGCTGTTCCATATAAAGCCGTTGATGACGGCCACAGAGAATGAAAGGGTGCGGGCAAAATAAGGATGGAGGCCAAAAGCCAGATGTAGCAGATTGAACAGACCGGCATCTATTACGGTGCTTGAGGCGCCCACAATGCAAAACTTGATGAACTGATTCCAGCTTGAGCCATTTACCACGACGGGCGTGGTTGTCTCCATAAACATCTCCTTCTCAACGGTGTTAGGGTGTTATGAGCGAACCGCTTCATTTTGGCACAAAAGCCCGTTCCTTTCCCTCTAAGAGAGTCGCTCTTTTCGAGAGAAACACATGCGCAGCCGCAAAAATTATCCGCACACAGTAAGTGAGAGTTGAATACTCAGAATGAGGCAACCTCCTCTTCCGCAATCGAGTCTTCCAGGAGAGGCTGCAGTTTCAGAATAAGGCGGGGATGATGCGGTTGGGTGGGGGGAAGGAACTTTTCTCCGCACAGATCGCAGCGCACATAGCCACCGCCGATATCTTGGCGTAGCACCTCTTTACCGATACCGTTTTCTGCATAGCGGCAGTAGTGGATTAGAACACTCTGCCCGGCGTGGGTCTCGATGATCCAGTGTTTCACGGTTTGCGTCTACCTCCTACATACAACCTTCTTGTCGAGCGGATGCCACTCGGGCGAGAACACGAGGAGGTCTCATCTTCGCCGACCGGCGCCGTAGAAGGCAACCGAGTCGTCCCTAAGATAGGCCCTCAGACATCACGAGCGAACCTGCATGAAATAGAGTTGCTATTGAGTCGAAAAAGAGCTTAAAGGCAATGCAGCCCTTGGTAAGTGCGATATATCAATATACCGTCAAAAACCACGAAAAAATCCCATTGCGCCTATGGCCAAGGAAACTATCACATCGAAAGCATGAACGCCCTTAGGGGCACCTCGCGGTGAGCGTCCTAGCCTAGCGAACGGTGCCTTTGCGGCCTGTTTTACATACAGAAGGTAGGCTATGGAAGGGGAGGCACAAGGCCTACCCCTACAGACAGTCTCTTATGATAACCTTTCCTTCGCGAACTCAACACAACCGCCCCCTTTCTCCCGAACCGGGGGAAAGGATGGGATAGGGGGCGAACAAGATAGGCTCATTCTGCTAGCTTGCTCTAAAACCGCGAAGTTGGCAGTTTCTGCAGCCCCACCCTCCTCAGCAGCCAATAAGGTTACCTTGAGCACCTAGCTCTCTGGTTTCTGCATTGCTATCCGTGAGGACGAATGAAAGCAATAGAGGGCGAGCAAGACAAGCTTGCTCTGCCAACTTGCTCTAAAACAGAGCGCCTGCTTACTCGCCTATTGCTAGCTACCTAGGGGCACTCCGGGCACGGCGGGCAGCATTGCGGGCAGGTTGGTGGACAATGAGAGCCCTTTTGCCTCACCGCTTTTGTCACCTGAACCTGTGGTGCCTTCCTATGGCGCACCTCCATCTTGTGCGTTGCTCGTGGTTGTGCTACTGCGAAGGGCATAGGCATCGCAAGAAGAGCGCTTACGGTTACAACAATCCCGATCGGTTTCATCTCTCTTCACCTCCTTTCCTTTCCAACTGATAAAACCCCAACACACAGCAGCCACACTCGCGCATGGCAAGTCGCTGCTGAATGCGTTCGGCATCCCGCTTTAACCGCCTATCCGCTTCCAAAGAGTTGCGATAGGCAGAAAACAGCACATCAAGCAGTGGACGCGCTTCCGGCTCCAAAGCGTAGTAGACCCACTTGCCCTCACGCCGTGTCTGCACAAGCCCGGCCTGACGGATGATCTGTAGGTGCGTGGAAAGCGTGGACTGGCGCAGCTCCAACGCATCGGCCAGCTCGCAAACGCATAGTTCCCCCTCCTGCAACGCATAGAGAATGCGAAGCCGAATGGGGTCTGAAATCGCCTTGGCAAAAAGCAGAAGATCGTTCATTTCGACTTCTATCGTATCGAGATTTTCCGATATGATAATACTCTACCTCTCCTTCAGTTGTCAAGAGGTAAGGGCCTACCAAAGAAATCGTTTCCGCTTAACCACCCAAAAAAGTTATTATTATCAGTGACCGACTTTCAACCTAAAGGAGGCGAAACCGTTGCAGACGAAGCCGCAGAGCGCAATAAGGGAAACACAAGCCGCTTGGGTACGTTTTCAAGGGCTTACACCCTTCTACTCGCCACCGCTCGCAAACGCCCATCAGGGTACTCTCTCCCCCGATAGAGGGTTTACCGACACGCTCGAACGCCTGAACAAGGCCGTAACTCAGCCGCTGTATTGGACTCAGGGCCTCGTTATCATCGGTGTCTTGTGCCTGCTTTTGGCCCTATCTATAAACCTGCTCGTTATGTTGGCTGCGCTGCCTTTGTTTGTCTACCTGTATCTTATCACCTCATCTTGGGAACGCCGCGAGCACGCCTTTCACCTATGTTACTTCTTGAATGACCTGTCGCATAAACGCTGGCAGCGTCTGCATGCGGCTCTCATGATACTCTTAGAAACCGACAATATCTGGTACATCTGCGGTCGCCACTACCATGGAGATTGGAAAAGAAATGCCGGTATGACTACACGGGTATTGCGTCAGCCCGCCTATCTCGGTCGTCGTTCGCCCTTTGGCCTAATGGTGCATATTACGCCAAGTCAATCGCAGGAGGTGTTCACCCTGAAAACCAACAGAGGTCACACACTCTGCTTCCTGCCGGATAAGCTTTATCTTTTCGAATCGAAACACTATCGAGCCTACGAATATGGGCAGATCAAGGTGATCTGTAGGGCCGAAGAGTATCCTGAAGAGGGCTTGCTGCCAAAGGATGCTATTGTTTCAAGGGTAACTTGGAAATATGTTAATCGCGATGGATCGCCCGATCGGCACTTCAGGAGCACCGATAACTATCGAGTTCACATCGTTCAATATGGATGTGTGCGGTTCGAGTTTGCAGATGGAGCTGTTTTTGAGTTTTTAACCAGCTCTTACGAAAGCGCAAAACGGTTTGTAACGGGGTGGCATAAGGCCGTTTCCACAACACAGCCTTCTGGCGGCTCCTCCCAACAGCAGCAACGACGGCATACCCAATCGGGACCACCGCCTTCTTATGGAAGTGGGGACGCTCTAACGGACTGCTGTAAAGTGTTGAACTTACGCCCAAACTGCACACGTGAAGAGGCCGCCCGCCAACATCGAGAGCTGGCGCGATCTTGCCATCCGGACAGGCCAGCCCACCTTAGCCCGACGGATAGACAGGCTGCCACACGAAGAATGCAGGAGATCAACGAGGCCTACACGCAGTTAAAGCGACTGAAAGGCTGGTAGGCTAGAACGCCCAAAGGCACGTCAACGGAAGTTAGGATGGAAACACCAACTGATAGCCGAACCCTCTTACCGTGAGCAGGTATTTGGGGTGATCGGGGTCGGCCTCGATTTTGCAGCGCAAACGGCGCACATAAACGGCCAACGTTTTGGGGCCTGTTTCACTCTGAAACCCCCAAACGTTCTCAAAAATCCATTCCGAAGAGAGTACCTTATCCACGTTGCGCGCCAAGAGGGCTAGCAGTTCAAACTCTCGCTCGGTGAGTTGAGCACGCTTTCCCGAGATGAAGGCGTCGTGCCGATCGAAATCCATGACCAGGTCGCCAATGCGAATCTCGTTTCGCGCTTCCACCGGGCGGCTGTACTCGTTTGCGCGACGCAGTTGGGCACGCACCCTGGCCACAAACTCGCGTGGGGTGAAAGGTTTAACGATGTAGTCATCGGCTCCAACCTCCAGTCCCACCACACGGTCGGCGCTTTCGCCACGTGCCGAGAGAAAGAGCACCGGCATACGATGCTTCAGGCGAATGCGACGGCATAAAGAAAAACCGTCCATATCCGGCAGCCCCACGTCGAGCACAACGAGGTCGAACGGCTCGCCTTCCAGAATGTGCAGCGCCTCCCTAGCGCTTGAAGCGCACTGGCAGAAGAACCCTTCGCTAAGCATAAGCTTTTCGAGGGAGCGCAGCAAAAACGAATCGTCATCAATCACCAAGATTCTAGCCATTTTCGCCCTCAGCAGCCGGCAGCATCACGATAAAGCAGGCCCCCTTGCCCGGCCGGCTGCGCACCGTGATGTGCCCGTTATGTTCACATACAATGCGCTTGCAGTTGTACAACCCAAGCCCTGTTCCTCCAGAGCGCGTGGTAAAAAACGGCATAAAAATCTGCTTTTTTATCTCCGGCGCGATGCCCGGCCCCGTATCGCGCACCTCCAAATAGACCTTCTCGCCCTTGCTACAGGTTCGCAACGTGAGGGTGCCCCCTGCTGCGGCCATGGCCTGAAAGGCGTTCAGACATAGGTTGATAAGCAGCCTATCTATCTGAACTGGGTCACCAAGAACGGCCGGCAAGCCCTCCTGTAGATCATAGCAGAGGTTTACGTTGCAGGAATCGGCCTGAGCGGCGAGAAGCGGCGCGACATGCCGAATGCGATCGTTAAGCGAGACCTGTTCCCGGTAGCACCCATCGGCATGGGTCATGGCGAGCAGTCGTTGGGCCAGCACCTCAAACCGATGGAACTGCTCGATGAGCGCAGTGGCATTTTCAGAGGGCAACTGTTCGATCTCCATTCGCATGGTGGAGAGAATGTTGCGAATGTCGTGCGCCACGCTTGCCGATAGGGTTCCTACCACACGCAGTTTCTCGGCCTCTAGCAGGCGGCGCCTCGTCTCTTGGAGAATTTGCGTGGTTTTGTGCAGCCGGCGACGCACCTGCGCTTGCAGCCGTTTGGTCTCTGAAATATCCAGAAATGTCCAAAGGCGGGCAACAGGGTTCCCCTGGGCATCCAGCACCGGTGCAGTAAACCGCCGGAGGAAACGCGGCGGGGTCTCACGCAACTCAACCTCATCTTCGCCGGTAAAGTAGGGGTCGGCATAGGCACGCTGAATCATCACCTCGAACCGCGCCGGATGGCGTACCCGTGATCGCGCCCAGGCGCGCACCGTGTCCGGGTCGCTCTCCACCACCAGGCGGGGTGGAATAGAGAAAAGCTCACCGAGGCGTCTATTCGCCACGATATCTTGTCGGTCAAGCCCGCTCACCAACACGCCGTAATCTATGGATTGTAGAAGCGCGTGGAGCAGGGCCTGTTCACGATGACGATAGAGCGGATGAAGCGCGATGTCTTCATAAACCACTTCGTCCTGATGCGTCATATAACCACTACCTAAATCTTCTTTTGAGACGGCAGGAGTAGAAAAGGAGTTCCTACAATTATAACGGATTTTGTAAGAATTCGGAATAGACGCTTCATGCCAACGGTCTGTTGTTCCCAACGAACCCACTAAACTATGGGAAAGCTGTGGGGTATACTGTAATTTGCTTACGAAGCGAAAGGCTATTGACCTATCTATGGGCCTTTCCCGCGCTCCCTAAATTTTTGGGCTTCAACAAACGCACTTATTAGAGAGGCTGCTTATCTGTGGAAAAGCTAGTTATTCGGGGCGGTTCCCCCCTTTCAGGTGAGGTATACATCGGCGGAAGCAAAAACGACGCGCTGGCCATCATTCCCGCGGCGTTGCTGGTGCCGGGGAAAACCCGCCTGAAAAACGTCCCTCGCATTACGGATGTAGATAAGATGCTCGAAATTCTTCGGCATCTTGGGGCCAAGGCCCAGTTCTTACCCGACAACACACTGGAAATAGACGCCACCCAACTCACCACCTCCCAAGCGCCTCACGAGTTGGTGCGCCAAATGCGCGCCTCCTTCAACCTGCTTGGGGTGCTTCTCACCCGGTTCAACGAGGCCGCAGTGGCGATGCCCGGAGGTTGCAACATCGGGGCGAGGCCGGTGAATTTCCATGTTAAGGGGCTGGAGCAACTCGGCGCTCGCCTTACCCTGGAACACGGTATCTACGTGGGAACGTGCCGACACCTCGTGGGCACGAATCTCTATCTTGAATTTCCTTCTGCCGGTGCCACCCAACACCTTATGATGGCCGCCTGCTGTGCGCAGGGCCGTACCGTCATCCAAAACTGCGCTCAAGAGCCGGAGGTGGTAAACCTCGCCGAATTTCTCAACGCATGCGGCGCCAAAATCAGCGGAATGGGCACCTCGACCATTGTCATTGATGGCGTTGATCGTTTGCACCCTACCGAGTTCTCCATCATTCCCGATAGGCTCCAAGCAGGCACCTACGCCATAGCAGCGGCAGCCACAGGCGGCGATGTGTATATTCATAATGCCGTGCCAGACCACTGCCGCGCCGTACTAAACAAACTGGCGGAGGCCGGCGCCGAAGTAACCCCTGTGGATGGGGGAATTCGCGTACGCCGAGTGGGCAAAATCCATGCTACCGACATTAAGACCATGCCGCACCCGGGCTTTCCTACCGATATGCAGCAACCCTTCGTCGCTTTGCTTACCATTGCCGATGGGGTCTCGGTAATTACCGAAACGGTCTACGAAAGCCGCTTCCGCTATACCACCGAGCTGCAACGTATGGGCGCCGACATTCGGGTGGAAGGCCCAACAGCCATCGTTACCGGGGTTCCCCAACTGAACGGTGCTCCTGTTTGCTGTACCGACCTTCGTGGCGGCGCCGCCTTGGTGATCGCCGGGCTTGTGGCGCGGGGCGTTACCGTGGTCTCCGATCTCGAACATCTTGACAGAGGCTATGAGAACCTTGTAGAAAATCTAAGGGGGCTTGGCGCCGACATCGCGCGCGTCCCCGAAGAACAAGCGCGGAGTTACGAGAGTGTTTAATTTGTTTCCCATGCTTGGAATTGACCTGGGCACCGCCAATACGCTGGTCTATCAGAAAGGGAAGGGCATCGTGCTTCGAGAGCCTTCCGTGGTGGCGGTTTCTGCCCAAAACCGCAAGGTGTTGGCGGTGGGCGCCGAGGCCAGCGAGATGCTAGGGCGCACTCCGGGCAATATCGTGCCGATTCGCCCCATGAGCGACGGTGTTATTGCCGACTATACCATCACCCAAGCCATGCTTCGCTACCTTTTTGATCGCGTGCTCGGAAAACGTTGGCTGCTCAACTTTCGCCCACGTGTGCTTATCTGCGTGCCCTCCCAAGTAACCAGCGTGGAGAAGCGAGCGGTTTTACAGGCGGCAGAAGAGGCCGGTGCCCGCGAAGCCTACCCCATAGAAGAGCCTATGGCGGCAGCCATAGGCGCCGGCCTGCCCATCTCCTCCCCGGGCGGCAATATGGTGGTGGACATCGGCGGTGGAACCACCGATGTGGCCGTTATCTCTCTCGGAAGCATCGTCCACAGCGAAAGCCTACGCATTGCCGGCAACCGCATGGATGAGGTGATTATGCGCTACATTCGTAACGTCTACAACCTCATGATCGGCGAGCGTACCGCAGAGGAGATCAAAATGCGGATCGGCTCGGCCTACCCACTTCAACAAGAGCTGAGCATGGAGGTACGAGGTCGCGACCTGGTGGCCGGGCTGCCGAAAACGATTCAGGTTACCTCCGAAGAGATTCGGGAGGCACTGGCCGAGCCGGTTAGCGCCATCGTAGAAAAGGTGAAACGTGTGCTGGAAAAAACACCACCAGAGCTTTCTGCCGACATCATCGAACGCGGCATCATGCTTACCGGAGGAGGTGCCCTGCTGCGTGGCCTCGACCAACTCATCTCCTCTGTTACCGGCCTACCTGTTCGCGTAGCAGAAGACCCTCTTACCTGCGTGGTGATCGGAACCGGAAGGGCTTTGGAAAACATGGCGGCTATCCGCCGCAGCGCCTGACACGTGAAGGAGACGGCCCCGCATGAACAGATTTTTGCTTCTCTTGCTACTCCTCGGTGCAACACCTGCTCTCTGTCTGCCGCCCGATGTGCGCCCCAACCACTGGGCTGCAGCCTATGTGCAACAAGCGTTGGAAAACCATCTGCTTTCGCTTGAATCGGACGGGCGCTTTCACGGGGAACAGAAGGTCACACGCATAGATGTGGCCATCGCGCTTGCTCGTTTGGCAAAAGCTCTTCAAGACAACACCTGGCACGCTGCCCCCAGTAAGCCGGTGCCGGAAAGCGTGGTGCAGACCCTAAAAGAACGCCGATGGCAGAACCGCCCCGTGACGCGCTACATATTGGCCTCGGTGCTTTGCCGCATCGGCAACTATGTGGCCAACGGTATTACTCGCGCTCCGGCAAATGCCAAAGATACCGCGAAGTCGGAGGCGCTCCCCACGAATGTGTCCATTGCCGTACCTCCCACAAATCCGGCCTACGCCTCGCTGCGCTATCTGGTGCAGCATCGCGAGATCGGCCCCGACTCGCCCCTGCTTCAGGCCGACCGTACCCCCATTACGGCGGCGCAGCTCGGTGTGGCCGTTGCCCAGATGGTTACCGGTCTCAACGATCAGCTCACCTCTCTAGGCCACGATGCCCAAGGCAACACGCCCGATGCCAGCTTCCACAAACCCAAAGGAGGGCACTGAGGCGTGCCCGATGCCGAGATGCCGCTGCGGTGTCACTGCCGCCATCATGAGATAACCTCCCTACGGTGCGCGCGCTGCGGTGTGCCGATATGCCCTCACTGTTCTGTGGTATACCCCGCCGGCATGCTCTGCAAACAGTGCGCAAAGCCAAGCCGAACCGCCCGCCTTCAACTGCAACCCCAGGAGCTCGCCCTGGCGTTTGTTGCCGGAACAACGGTTAGCTACGTGGCTGCATGGTTGCTTCTCCTTGCCGAAGGCCTGCTGATAAGCGTCCACCTCGGCTTTTTTGCCATTTTCATGGCCTTCTTTCACGGCATGTTGGTGGGAGAAACGGTGCGTCGCGTTACCCGCTATAAGCGCGGCGATCAGGTGGAGAAATTGGCTTGGTTGGCAGCAGCCTTAGGGCTTATCGGTATGGCGCTCTACCTATCCGGAGGCCATCTCGCAGGCTTGCTGAGCCTAATGCTCTGGCTGAGGATAGCCCTCAGCATTGTTGGAGCGCACAACCGTGTTCGTGCTTACTAGCCTAACTACAAAAGGAGAACGTCGTGAAACGCGTGGTCAGCATTAGTCTAGGCTCCTCACGACGCGACAAAAAGGTGATCGCTCGGTTCTTCGGGGAAGAGTTTTCTATCGAGCGCATAGGTACCGATGGTGATAAACAGCGTTTTCGTCGTCTCGTGCAGGAGCTAGACGGCACGGTGGATGCCTTCGGCGTAGGGGGCTGCGACATCTATCTCTACGCCGGCAATCGCCGTTACGTGTTTCGCGAGCCGCTCTCGCTGATGGCCGGCGCCAAAAAAACGCCTTTCGTGGACGGAAGCGGCCTTAAACATACCCTTGAACGAGAGACCATCGCTTGGCTCGACGAAAACAGGGTGGTGAATTTCTCCGAAAGCTCTGTGCTGCTGATGAGCGCGGTAGACCGCTTTGGAATGGCAGAGGCGCTGGCACAGCGTGCCCGCTCCATCGTGTTTGGCGATATTCTTTTTGGCCTTGGACTGCCTATCCCCATTCGCTCTTGGACAACCCTTCAACGCCTTGCACGCCTTATTCTGCCCATTGTGGTGCGCTGCCCCTTCCAGTGGTTCTACCCTACCGGTGAAAAACAGCACCAGAATACGCCCAAATTCCCTCGATTTTTTCAAGAGGCCGATATCATCGCAGGCGATTATCTCTATATCAGCAAGTACATGCCACAACAACTTGCCGGCAAAACCGTTATCACGAACACTACAACCCCCTCCGACGTAGAAGAACTAAAACGAAGAGGAGTGCATCGCCTGATCACAACCACCCCGGTGTTCGACGGACGCTCTTTCGGCACGAACGTTATGGAGGCCGTGCTCGTAACTTTACTACAGAAACGCCCTGAAGAGCTAACTCCGCAGGACTATCTGCAGAAACTGAAGGAGCTGGATTGGAAGCCGAACGTGCAGGTGCTTAACCCACAACCCGAGGCCTGCGCCCAAGCGATGTGATTATGGAACGTTTCGCCTTTGTTATTCACCCTATTGATGCCCGCCGCGATGTGGCGCGGAAATATCCCATCGCGCGCTTCCTGCCCGTGCGCCTTATAGAATGGTTCCTAACCCGTCAAAACCCCATGGTGGTCTGCGAGGTAAAAGGCGTGCGGTCGCTAACGGGGAAAGAGTTGGAAGGCTGGTTTATCGGATGCCCTCTCACGCCACATCAGATGATCACCCTCCCGTACGATCAGGTTCTCGAAAAGCTGGAGCAGTGCGGGCGTATTGCTCTCGAACTGGGGGCCGGCATTATGGGGCTTGGAGCTTTTACATCGGTTGTAGGAGACGGCGGCATAAGCCTCGCCAAACGGCTTCCAAATTTGGCCATCACCACGGGGAACTCTTACACGGTGGCAACGGCTATTGAAGGCGTTAAAGAGGGTGCCCGTCTCATGGGGCACCGCATAGATAACGCGGTGGTGGCCGTTGTGGGGGCCACCGGCTCCATCGGCTCCACTTGCGCCGAGATATTGGCCCGGGAAGCTCCGGAAGTCGCCCTCGTTGGGCGCGATCTTTCCCGTCTTGAACGGCTCGCCGAACGCCTTAAGTCCCAATCGCAGGCGAAGTTGCGCGTTTTCACCGATGTGGCCACAGGCCTGCGCGATGCCGACGTCATCATTACAGTTACCAGCGCTACAGATGCCATCATCTTGCCGGAACATCTCAAACGAGGCGCGGTGGTGTGCGATGTGTCGCGCCCGCGCGATGTCTCTGTACGTGTGGCCAAAGAACGACAAGATGTGCTGGTGATCGAAGGGGGAATTGTGCAGGTGCCCGGTGAGATGCGCTTACCCTATCCCAATAGGCCTCAGGAAGAGTTTAATTTCGGCTTTCCACCAAATACCGCCTACGCCTGTATGTCCGAAACCATGATGCTTGCGCTTGAGGGACGCTACGAAAGTTTCACCCTCGGCAAAGAGGTGAGCGTACAGCAGGTGGACGAGATCAGCAAACTTGCCGTGAAGCACGGTTTTTGTCTGGCCGGATTTCGCGCCTTTGAAGAGGCGGTTACTCCCGAGCAGATCGCGCGCATTCAAGCGGCAGCCGGCCTGCCTCCCGCAGCGGTCTCTCTCGCTACATCTCCAATGAAAACACATCAGACTCCCTAGCCTACCCTAACTGCCATGAAATACCTTACTCAACTTTTAGGAAAGCGCGTACTCGCTCCCGATAAAACCCCCATCGGCAGAGTGAGCGACCTGGTTGCCGAACTCGGAGGCCGTTTGCCGGTGGTGCGCGGCGTCCTTATTAAACGCAAGTCCGACGAGCTGTCCATTCCTTTCGCGGAGATCACCTTTAATGAAGACCCTGCCGGGCCTCAAGGAAGCGGTCGTATTTTAGGCGACGTCTTTCTCCGACGCCCCCTAGAAGCCATCCCTCTCTATCAACCCGACGAGTCGCAGGTGCTTTTCCTGCGCAGAGATGTGCTTGATCGGCAGATTGTGGATATTCACGACCGAAGGGTGGTGCGTGTTAGCGACGTGCGATTGGCGGTTTGTGGGACCGAGTACTGTGTGGTCGGCGTAGATGCCAGCTTTCGTGCTCTGCTGAGGCGCCTAGGCGTTATTAGCGTGCCTATCGAAGCGCTCTTTCGACTTCTCGGCCATCCGCTGCGCTCCAACCTTATCGCGTGGGACGACGTGCAGACTCTAGAGAGAAGCACGCAAGGGGGCACGATCCGCCTGAAGGTCTCTCACGATAAGATCGCACGCCTTCACCCCGCCGACATCGCCGACATTGTGGAGCAACTGACGCCGCAACAAGGCGCCGAGGTGATCGAGAGCCTCGACACCGAAACGGCCGCCGATGCCATCGCCGAGGCGGAGCCGGAAGTGCAGGTGCAGATTATGCAACAGCTTGACGATGAAAAGGCCACCGACATCCTCGAGGAGATGGAGCCGGATGAGGCCGCCGATGTTCTCGGCGATCTGCCCGAAGCGCGCAGCGATGAGCTGCTCGACCAGATGGAACCGGAAGAGGCTCGCGATGTTAAAGAGCTGCTTGCCTACGACGATGACACCGCCGGCGGCCTGATGACCACCGAGTATGTCGCCATACACTCTCACCTCACCTGTGAACAGACCATCCAGTATCTGCGCGAACTGGCTCCTAAAGCCGAAACCATCTACTACATCTATGTTGTGGACGCCGAAAACCGCCTTGTGGGCGTTCTCTCGCTCCGCGATCTCGTTATTGCCCCTCCAGAAACGCCCGTCTCCGAGATTATGGAGTCGAACGTCATCCGCGTGCACGTGGATGACCATGCCGATGAAGTCGCCCAGATTCTCGGACGTTACAACCTTCTCGCCGTTCCGGTTGTGGACGAAGAGGAGCGCCTTCTAGGCATTATCACGGTAGACGACACCCTTGAACGCCTCCTGCCGCCGGAGAAGCGGCCTCGCCTCCCCACCCCCGCCCTTACCGATTCCATGGAATCCGAGCCATAAATCGCCTAAGGACGGCAGCTTGCCTCCGGCGCAGCCCTGCCTCATTTTCGTCCTGTTTCTCTGTGCTCCCCATATTCCTACCGTTTTTTCTCATTTCCTCGAAAGAATTCAGCCGCTTTCTCCGATAATCTCTAGTGTTCGACCCATCGCTCCCTGCTTATATGTCCCTACTTTCGTTCTTTGGAGAAGGAGCTAGGCGAGCACCCAAAAATGCTTATTGGAGCACGCAGCAAGATGGAAATTGAGTGGGAGGAGCCGCATACGGCCATTCCGGAGGCGCGTTTAGGTAACGAAGCGACTCCATCGCCAAAACGTCTCGATATTTTATTGCCCGCCGACCAGACCACAGGGGCGGTAACGACACAAGCCGGTTACGTCTATCTTCATGCGATGATCGAGATGGTGATGCGCAAAAACCAGCCGCTCTCCCTGATATGCATCGCACCGGATGCCTCACCGACGATGGAGTTTCTGGGTGAAACCGGCAAAAACCTTATTGGGCAGGCTATTGTTCGCTGCATTCGCCAGGAGACGCGCGACTATGATCTCGTCTATACCCTGAGTCTGCCAACAATTACCGACACACCTGTGTTCGCGCTCGTCTGCCCGCTAATGAATGAAGAGGAGGCAACCGCTCTCGGAGAACGCTTGCGAAAGATTATGACCGCGCAAGCAGGCGCAGAAGACCATCCCTGGCTCTCTTTTAGCGTAGGCGTAGCCTCTATCTCGCTCGATGCACCCGATGCTGATAGCCTCACCGCCAGAGCCTGTGCAGCCCTGCAGAGGGCAAGGCGTCTGGGCGGCGGCCGCCTCTGGCGCCATTCCGATACGCTACGCGCTATCATTGAGAACGAAAGCCACTACAGCGAGGACTCCCAAAGCGAATAGAAGGCGAGACCATGCGACGCTCGAACGCTCAGCAGTATCTTATAGCGCCGGCTCTCGATGTTTCCGCCGAGCGAGACATTGCCTTACGCATAGATGAGGCCCAGGACCGACTAGAGGTAAACGTTCTGCTTGTAGAGCCGAACGACCAACTGCGTGAGGCTTTGGCCGTGCAGCTCGCCGCCGAAGGCTACCAGGTGATCTGCGCGGCAACAGCACACCGAGCGTTTGAGTTGCTGGCCGGCCAATCGTTCGACCTCTTTATAGGGAAAGAGGAAAAGCCACCTCGTTCACAGGAACTGATTCTCGAGTTCAAAAGACGGTGGCCCCATCTTCCCTTTATTTTGTTGATAGAACCGGCCCACCTGCACCTGGCCCAACAGGCTCTCCACAACGGGGCGGACGATCTATTCATTCTATCGCAACCTCTGGAGGAGCTAGGTGAGGTCGTCGAGCGAAACCTCACTCAAGAGGCGCTCGCTCGTCGTCGCACGAAGCGCTATCGGACGATGTTGCAGGCCTCCGGTGAAGCGGTACTCGATGCCATGCTCACCGCTTTGGCATTGCGGGACGTCGAAACGGAGGAGCACTCTCTGCGTGTTACCGCCTACACCATCGAGCTTGCAGAAAGAATGGCCGTTCCGAAAACGGAAATGTACCACATTGAGCGTGGGGCTTTGTTGCACGACATCGGCAAGATCGGCATTCCAGATCAGATTCTGCTAAAGCCAACGAAGCTGACCTCCGAGGAGCGCCTGAGAATGCAGACGCACTCCATCATCGGTTACAACATGTGTGCGCGTATCGAGAGCCTGCGGGGTGCCGCCCGCATCGTTCTCCATCACCACGAAGCTTGGGATGGCAACGGCTATCCTCACGGGCTGCGCGGTGAGGCGATTCCGCTTGGCTCCCGAATTTTTGCCATTGCCGATGCACTCGACGCCATGACAAGCAATCGGCCCTATCGTAGTGCCTGCTCCCTAGCAAGCGCTCTTGAGGAGATAGAGCGATGTAGCGGCTCCCAATTCGACCCCGACATCGTAAAGATCGCGCTCTCTGTGCCTTTAGTACGATGGGAGCAGTTGAGACATATTGCCAGTACTTAAACCGTTATTCAAACCATGCCCAAATAGGGCAGGAGGGATAGAGTAGGCACCAGGCCTATACCCCTACCTTCAATTCTCTAGTTTCCCTCTCCATGCTCTACCGTCAGAACGCGACTTAGCTCGTCCGGAGTGGTAATGCCCTCAACAACCCGCCGTAAGCCGGCCTCTCGCATGGTGATCATGCCTTCGAGTTTGGCCTGCCGCTGCAGGTCGCTACCGGGCCGCTGTTGAAGCGCCATTTGGCGCAATGTTTCGCTCATAGGCATTAGCTCGAACAGAGCCGTGCGCCCTCTCATGCCGCGCCCTCCACAACGTGGACAGCCTGCCCCCCGCGCCAGCACCGGTCGAAAGCCGTTGGGCAAACGAATCCCCAAAGAATCCAGTAGGCCGGGCGGAGGAGGAAACAGCTCTCGACAATGCGGGCAAACGGTGCGCACGAGCCTTTGGCCTATCACCCCAATAAGTGCCGAGCTGATAAGAAACGGCTCGATGCCCATGTTCTGAAGCCGAACGATGGCTCCGGGCGCGTCGTTCGTATGCAAGGTGGAAAGCACAAGATGGCCGGTGAGAGCGGCCTGAATGGCCGTCTCCGCCGTCTCTTTATCCCGTATCTCGCCCACCATAATCACATCGGGGTCTTGGCGCATCAAAGCGCGCAGCCCACTGGCAAAGGTGATACCGATTTGGGGCATCACCTGCATTTGGTTGACGCCGTTAAGATGGTACTCCACCGGGTCTTCAATGGTGCTGATGTTGCGCTCCGTTTGGTTAATGCGATTGAGAATAGAGTAGAGTGTCGTGGTCTTTCCTGAGCCGGTGGGGCCGGTGACCAGAAGAATGCCGTAGGCCTGGCGCGTCATCTTATCGAAAATGGCCCGCTGTTCCGGCAAAAGCCCTAGTTTGTCGGGGCTGGTGAGGATACCGGTCTTTTTTAGCAGACGCATCACCACCTTTTCGCCGTAGATAACAGGGATGGTGCTGATGCGTAGGTCATAAACTTCGCCGTTCTCTCCGTGCATCACAAACCTACCATCTTGAGGGCGCCGCCTCTCCGCGATGTTCATATGGGCCAAAATTTTAATGCGCGAGATCACGGCCGCGTAGTGCCCTCGTGGCAAGGTCATCTGGTCATAAAGCAATCCATCTTGGCGAAACCGCACCCGCACCGTGGTCTCCTGCGGCTCGATATGGATATCGCTTACGCCGCCCGCGATGGCGTCTTGAATAAGGCCGTTCACCAAGCGCACAATGGGGGCGTCCTCAGCCATCCCGAGCAGCTCGTCCGTGCTCAACTCCGCCTCGGGCGTCTGGCCATCCATCTCTTGCAGTACTGAGGCCGCCCTTGGGCGCTGCCGATAGACGCGTTCTATGGCCTCTAGGAGGTCCGATTCGAGGGCTAGGTAGGGGAGGATGCGTTGATTAAAGCGTCGCCGCAGCTCGTCTAGAGCGCTCACATCGAGGGGATCGGCCAGCGCCACACAGATGCCCTCCTGCTTTTTCTGAAAAGGGAGCGCTTTCATGCGTCTGGCCACTGCATCGGAAAGGGCATGGGCAACGCCTAGGTCTACATAGGTCTCACCTAAGTGGATAAAAGGAAAGCCCGTTATCGCTTTTAAACACGGGCCGAGATCGTTGGGCGAGATGAACCCAAGCGAAACAAGGGTTTCACCGAGGAACTTGCCGGTCTCTTGCTGCACCTGCAGGGCTTTTTGAAGCTGTTGGGTATTGATGAGGCCGGTTTCAACCAAAAGCTCTCCCAAACGCGCGCATCGCACCTCGATCGCGAGGTTTGCCATAGAGGGTCTCTCCTACAACACAATTCAACAATCTGCGGTTCTAGAAGAGTTATTCCCCAAAAGCAGCGGAAATTACCATGCAAGAAATACGGGTTCGACTCGTTTCGAGTCGAACCCTGAACCACACAAAGCGAAAAGTCCAGATGGTAAGGAGGAAAGTGCCGAGAACAGGGATCGAACCTGTGACACGCGGATTTTCAGTCCGCTGCTCTACCAACTGAGCTATCTCGGCTTACCTCTACCGAGCTTTTATTATAACGTTTCGAGCGTCCGCTTGTCAAGCTTACACTCCGTAGAGCCAGGGAACGCTCCGCCTGGTCTGCTTGAAGGGTGGGCACAAGCCTCCCCTGCGGGTACCTCCCTTTCCTGCGGCGGGCTGAAGCCCTTACCTGTAACGTAGGCATTGTCCAAACCGTAATTTGAAATGGTTGTGCCACAACATGGTTTTACGGTAAACTGTTGTTGTGGCACATATTTTCGCTTGCCTCTGTCTGCAAGCGGAAGAAGGTTCTAAATCCTTAATCCATCATGTTGGTTTTTGCTCCATGGGCAAAACCGACAAAGGAGGTCAAGAGTTCGTTATGAAGAAAACAGCCTTGTTCTCAACCTTGCTCGCTGCCCTTAGCGTCTCCGTAGCAGTTGCAGCCCCGCCGGCCAAAAAGGCTCCGGCGAAAAAGCCCGCCCCCAAAAAGCCGGCCATTGTGGATGTGTGGACTTGCCCCATCACGGGCGATAAGGTAGACCCGAAGATGCAGGCCGGCAAGCCGGTGGTTGTGGGCCATTATCGGGTTCACTTCTGCTGTGGCGGCTGCCCTGGCGCGTTCGCCAAGCTCAGCCCAAAGGAGCAGCTTGCCAAGGCGGAGGCCGCCTACAAGAAAGACCACGAATCGAAAACAAATAAGAGCTAGCACCAACCGGTTACATCTGGTAAAGAAGGGCGGAAGCGTTTTGCCTCCGCTCTTTTTCATGGGTCAGCTTTATGCCACGTTATATTCTCTTTTTTACCAAAGAGGAGCCTGTCCGCTGGCTAGGCCACCTCGACATCCTGCGCACATTCGAGAGGGCCATTCGGCGCTCGGGCCTGCCCATTGCGTTCTCCGGCGGTTTTAATCCGCGGGAACGGCTCTCGTTTGCCTCCGCCTTAGGCGTGGGCGTTACCGGAGCCGAGGAGCGGGTGGCCTTGGAGCTAACAGAGCTTATTCCACCGCAAGAGGTGCAAGAGCGGCTTAATGCCGTTCTTCCGCCCGGCATTCGGATTATTCGGTGCTTTCCCGTTTCGGAAGAGCAACAGGAGCGCAACCTTTTCGGCGAGCTAGACCGTGCCGATTACGAGGTGGTTTGCAGCACCCCGGAACCGATACCCCTCGAAACGATAGAGCGGGCAATTGCCCACCTACTCGCCCAACCCCAGGTGACGATCGCACGCGAGCGCGAGGGAAAGTCGCGCACCGTAGACATAAGGCCCTACCTTCATACGCTTCAGCTTAAGCCGGAGAGTTTTCGGAACAACCAGTTTGTGCTTATCATGCGCCTCGGCATGGGGGAGACGGGCAACGTGCGCCCCAACGAGGTGGTCGAGGCGCTTGGTCAGCAGGTGCCCGGCCTTAAAGCCCGTCGTATCCACCGCCTTCGTCTGCTTGCTCCAGATTCTTAGATGCTTTACATACACTCTGCTTCGCTACATCTCCCTCTGTCAAAAGCTGAACTTTAAGAAGGCAAAAAAAGTGTTGACGCAAATAAGACACTATGTTATAATAGGTTTGTAGCTTCTACCGTAGAAGCTACCTATTCTGTAAAACAAAGGAGATACATCCTCATGAACGCCTATTACCTAAACGGTAAGAAGTCACAGTTGCAGGGTGTTATGCTGCCCACCCCCCGTAGTCACCTTCTGGTTTAAGGGCACGATCGCAGCTTTGTTCATCCTGGTTTACCTCTCCGTCTCCCCTCATGCGCTAGCCCAATATCCACCTCCCGGCCCCTACCCGCCTGGATCGCCTTTTGGAGCATGGGTTGGTCCCTATTATCTCCCCGTAGGTGAGATCGACTCATCTATCATTCCGGCAAGCAATCCCACCCCTATGACGGATAAAGCCCCCTGGCCACCGCCTTATTCCTTCCCCTATAGAATAGACCCTCTTGGCATGGGCTATATCTTCTCGGCTTCCGGAAGCTACTTCTTTAGCACGGGCAGCTCAGGGCCTAATCTCAACGCCCAATACTCGACTAAAGGAATTCTCTACGGAATGTTTATTTGGGAAGACCCCATGACGGGGCTTCCGCTTCCGAACGCCCCTAAAGACCTATGGGTTTTAGAGGATTGTCACGCGGATTATAGTGCAGGGCCAAATGGCCAAGGCGATGTGAACGACGGATGGGGCGACGATTTGGTGACAAACGATACCGATACCGCTGTCAGCGGCTACCGGCAGGGGGAGCACCTGGTGCATCTTGATGGTTCAGCGGGCATAGCCAAGTTCGAAATCCCGCTTTCGGGGCAGATTCAAGCCTCCTGGTCTCCCAGCGTAACCCCTGTGGGGTGTGGTGGGTTCTTGAACTTCAATGTAAGGGTTCAGCCGGACACACGTGGGGTGTATGTAAGCACCAGCTTAGGGGCCACCTATCATCGTGAGCTTATTAACAACGTACCGACTCGGGTGCCCGATCTGCCCGAAAACGATGGCGACCCCTGCCCCAACAGCTTCAAGCTGGTTCAAAACACCGTGAAGCCGGACTGGACACCGTTTCCTGCCAGCCTCATAAAGCAAAACAGAGTTACTATCACTTACACGGCGTCGCCCGTGGGCGGCTGGGGTGCCAACAGCACATATGAATGGATTGAAACTCTGCTCAACATTAATCAGGATGGTTTTTTCAATGCAAGTCCGGATCACTTGCAAACCGCCGCGGACTTTCCACCTGGACAGCCTATACTTTTCTTTGAGGATGCCATCGGGCCAAAGGGCATTGAATATTTCGAACACGACGTTCAAAGCAACTCGATGAGCACGGTAACAACCCATGCATTCGTGCGCCTTACGGATTCGACGCCGGATTCCAACGGCGAACAGGCCAGCGCTACCGGCAACGTCTACGTGAATTTCCACTTCAAATACGGCGACAAAAGCGAATGGATACGAGACCCCAAAAAGACGGTATGCCATCCGATCACTCAGGATATTTTAGATGGGGAACCACTAGGTTGGCAGCCACAGGATATTAAAAATGATTGGAAGCTTATTAGCTTTTTCGACAACCGGCAATCCGACCAGGCACAAAAGCAGACATACAAAAATACTGTTGACCTGAAGCTCACAAACGGCGGCTCGATCAACTTTCAGTTAGGTCCGCTTGAGAAATTGGCATTACAAACAGCCATCAATCTCAATTTCAGTCAGGAGGAGGACTATACGCAAGAATCAACTGTAGAAGTTAATATCGATCCTCATACATATGTTGAAATCTGGGTTGGTCTGGTTTGGCATGAAGAGGGTGGCACCTGCCCCGTCTACGATGCGCATGGATATTCCGGAGAGGCAACCTGGTACGCCCAAATAGTAGATATTCCAGGCGTGGTTCTCAACATTCCTGTGGCAGGATACCACGTCCAAAAAGTCATGCATTTCCATTGAACTGCTTTTTTTCCTCGGCAGGCCTTAGGCCTGCCGAGGTTTCCACGAATTAAGGAGATAAACCATGAAAGCAAGGCGAAACCTGCTACACATAAAATCGTTTGCGGTTATAGCACTGTGCCTGCTCCTCGCCCTGAGGCTATTGGGCGGCCAAGCGCCCACACTACGCCAAACCAACACACCAAATAGCACAGCAGAACTCCTCAAACATTACAAGCCCGATTGGACAGGCACTATTATACTGCCCAATGGCAATAAAATCGGCCTGCCAGGCAAATTTTTTGGTGGGACATTTGATGATGTGGCCTGCCTTGGTTGCGTGCGTCTCTATCCCATGATGCAGGATAGGACCTTACGCAAAGCCTTCAAAATCCTCGAAGAGAAACATGCCTTCGATGCTGCCGAAAAGCTCTTTCAAAGCTACCTCCAAACCCATCCCAACTCGATCTATGCCTGGATAGGCCTCATGCAGTGCAGCCCAAAATACTGGGATGCCGAACTGCAAAAGCTGGAAGCCACCGATTTCGACCCGAAAAAAGACCCTACCTCCGCCTTCAAACTCGGAATGCTGCTGTGGTACAAATACATTATGCGGCCGGAACCACAGAATGTCAGTTACGAACAGTACGAGGCCGCTCGAAGAGCATGGATAGCAGACCCGGTTAAAAAACGCATAGAGTGGTTGTTGAAAGAGGCATGGGTCTACTCACATAATCCTTTTTATGGCATTGCCTACCTTGATGATAGCCCTCACTCCGGCATTCCCCGCATAAGCGATCAGGAATTGATTAAGGCGATGTTGAAGGAGACGGCAGGGCCGAAAGCGATGACGGTCTATCACCAGGCCGAAGCCAACCATTGGAACGGGCCTGTACCAGACCTGAAACTGATAGACCCTCAGAAACTGGGGTTGCTGCGCGGAGTAATAGCAACTCTCTACATAGACAGAATGTCTTATGGGGAGACCTACCTTAAAGATGCCAATGGGAAGGTACGTGTTGTCTACGACCACTACCCCTCGCCAGAAACCCGACGGCAAGGAGCCTATTTGATGAGGTGGCTTCATCTTATTGACCAGACGCTTAAGGCAGAATACGAAGACGTTGCCAACGCAGAGGCCAAAAAGTAGAAACGGTTCGTAAATTTAGGCATCTCTTTTGCTTTCAGGCCACATAAAGTCTATAAGGAGAGGCCTGCGCTCTAGGAGATTTTTTTCATTGGAGCAGGTAAACTTTAAATAGCAGTATGGCACGATGAGAGGAGACAAAAGCGATGGCTTCCGGCAGTTGTGGCCCGGCAGATAACACAGAGGATGCGGTGGGCTTGCCGACCCCAGAAAGCGCCCACCACACCCCCGAAGAAGAACAGCTTATCGCCAAAGCACGCCAAATTGCCGAAGAGGTTCTGTTGCCCAACGCGGAGAGAAGCGACCAGGCCGACGGCCCCAACCGAGAGAATTTTCGTGCCCTAGCCGAAGCCGGCCTCTTGGGGATTGCGTTGCCCAAAGAGTACGGTGGATCCAACGTCTCGGGCGAGACGCAGCGGGCCATCACCGAGATACTCGCCTCCGCCTGCGGCGTTACCACCTTCGTGCAGGCGCAACATCACGGCCCATCACGCATGATCGCCAATGGGCCGAACCCCGCCCTCAAAGAGCGCCTCGTGCCGGAGCTTGCCGCGGGACGGATGCTGTGCGGTGTCTCCTTTGCCCACCTACGTCGCCCCGGGCCTCCCGTGCTACGCGCGGAACCTGTGCCAGGCGGCTATCGCCTTTACGGTACCGCCCCATGGGTTACCGGATGGGGCCTCATGAACCAGGTCGTTTTCGGCGCCACTTTGCCGGACGAGCGCTTCGTCTACGTGTGGGTGCCGGCGAACCGAGAGGAGTTTCCGGAACTGTTCGAGGGGCTTACACCACCCGATGGGGATTGGGGCCGTTATCAGGCTTCTCCGCCGTTGCGCCTCTGCGCCATGAACGCCTCGGCAACGGTTACCCTCACCCTTGAAGGCCTCTTCGTGCCCGAAGCCCATCGCCTGCACTTTTCCGATAGAGAGACCCTGCGCTGCAACGACCGCAAGGGCGTTTTGGGCGGCACAGCGCTCCCCATAGGCTGCGCCGCGGGAGCCGTGCGCCTGCTCTGCAGCCTGGCGGAAAAACGCCCCCTACCGGCCATTCACCAATCCGCAGACCATTTCACCCAAGAGCTTGCCCGCACCCGTCGTGCCATTGCGGAGTGGAACGCACGCAACAACGAGCCGGATTTCTTTGAAAAAGCGGTTCGCCTGCGTGCCCATGCCATCCGCTTGGCCGTCCGCGCCGCCCATGCCGCCGTGGCGGCCAGCAGCGGAGCGGCCAACCTGCTTTCTAACCCGGCTCAGCGCCTCTTCCGCGAGGCGATGTTCTACACGGTGCAAGCACAAACGCAAGAGGTGATGGCCGCCACTCTGCAACTCCTGGAAGAGGAGACTTTGGAGGAGCTGCTGCCTCCTGCGGAAACGTCCTCCTAGGCGTTTCAAGAGGAAGCAGACGAAACTCTCACCGGTTTTTGAAGGATGAAGGATGCCTGTTCTGTCCGTCGCGCACAGGATATAACGCTTCGCTAAGACTGAAGCCGGAGCGCCCCCTCGCGCAACCGTGCGCTATGAAGTATTTCTTTCAGGTCTGCCCGCTTCCTTGGGAGCGCTCGCTTTGGCGCTGATAACCGCCCACCCCCAAACGGCAACTATGCCGACGTTGCCACATTATTCGGCGACAGGAGCTTCTGCAGCAGTTTCTCGATGTATGTGGTTGGAGCCTTGCACTGGAAGAGGACGTTGCACGCCTCAAGGCTCTCTTCTGTCATCCCGGAGTTCCACCACGAAACCGTTTGGTAGGGCGTGCTGGAGATGATGAATGAGTTTAGGATAACTGTCGGATCGCCCAACCGTTGCTCGAGTTCCTTAATGGTCTGATGGAAGCGGATCTTTGGGTCGTTCGGGCCTTCCAGATTTCGCAGCCCCTTGGGATCGATGAAGCTCACATATTGCTTGCCATTCACCAGGAGCCAGAGGATAAAGTCGGGATAGAAGTTACCCGCCTCGAAAAATCCGATGCCGCGTCCACGACTCAGGTTGCGGAGGAGGTAAAGCTCTTTTCCCTTGAGGAAGTCCTTGCCCTTACTCGATTCGCAGAACTTCTGAAGATCCAGAACAAAATCGCGTTCGCCCTCGTTCTCCAGCACCACGGGCTTGACCTCGATGAGATTGTCGCCAACGTAGATGAGCGGCTGGTAGAGATGACCAGCAAAAGCGATTGCCTTGAATGAGCCCTGTTCAAAAGCCAGCCTGGAGAACTCTGCTTCTTTGAGACTTCCGCTTTCGATCAACCCCTTGATCTCCTCCAGCTTCTGGAGGATGTCCGCGCGCGACCGCTCGATGAGCAACCGGTACTCGCTCACGAAGTTGGGATCGTGCTCGGACAGCTCCTGATACTCCAGATGCTTGCCCTCGAACTCCTGCTTCCTGAACTTGTAATAGCGGTCCAGATACTTCTTCAAAAGGGCGGTCGCAATCTCCTGCCAGCGCGACACCTGCTGTAACGAACGGAACTCCATCTCCTCACCAGGGATGTACAGCGTGTACCACTCCTTCCGCTTCAGGAGAGAGGCAACGCAGTCACGCGGAATAGTCAGGTTGTGCCAGGAGCGCTCGTTCTTGAACTGCTGAAGCTCAAAATAGATGGCGTCCAAGTCGAGGAACGCCAGATGCGATTCTTCGAAGGAACAGCGATCGCGTTCCGCCGCCTGCGTGCTTGCACTCCCAGCGCCGCTGGCCATGGCCTGTAGCTTCGGATACCAGTCGAGAACGACCGGGTGCTTTTTCAAAAACTCCGGTGGTTCGCCGTCGAGCACCGGCTTTTGACCATTTGTTTTGAAATTGACGCCCTCCTTGAGCCGCACGATCTTCAGCTTCTTGCTCCCAAGGTTCTTGATCACGGGGAGCACGAACTCGATCCGGTCCTCGTTCGCCGGCAGGCCTTCGTCCTCGAGGTACTCCTTGAACTGGCGCATGTAGTCCGCGCGGATGCCGAAGATGTTGAGCGTCTCTAGGGTCTCGATGTTCCTGGGTGCGCTTACACCCTCCAGCCTCCGACTGCGCTTGAGCGAGAAATCCTTGCCCTTGAGCCGGACGCCGCGACCGAAGAGCTGAATGATCTGCGGGCCTTCGTTCCGCCCGATATTCATCAGGCCCATGGTGCTGACCCGCCAGCTCGACCAGCCTTCGGTGAACTTCTTGGACCCGATCAGGATGTTGACCGTGGATGCCTCATCGTTGAGGGCGCGGAAGAGGGAACCGGAGAACGCCTTCTCCGTGACGATCAGCTCCCTCTGTCCCTCGCACAGCTTGCAGAGCGCCGAGGCGTCGCCCACGTTGATCACGCCGAAGGGCTCGTTGTCGCCCAGCCGAAGGGCGACCTCGCCGTCCGTGCCCTTGAGATTCTCCACGTGCAGCGCGGCTGTCGTGGACGCATTGAAGAGCACGCGCAGGATGTCGTCGAAGACCTGATCGGGCGTGAGACCAAGGGTGTTCAGATACTGAAACGCCCCGGCGAAGATGTCCCGCTTGCGCGCATCGAGTAAGCCGGAGCGTCCCCGGAGGAGCTGCTCAATGACTGAAACGCTGTCGCCACGCTCTCGAACGAAACTTGCCAGGAAGAGAAGGATGTCTACGACGTCGGAGACTTTGCGTTTGTTTTCGGATCGCACCGCATTCACACTGCCACCCACAAAGACCCAGAGCGGGCGTTCGATGAGAAACGGCCGGAACTCCTGCGCCCTGTCCCGATAGAGTTTGAGCTGCTGGTAAAACGAAAGTAGGCAGGCGGTGAGATACCGGTGGCGGATGGCTTCGTCTGAGTCCTCGGCCAGGTTCAGGATGCGATAGTCCTTGCCGTAGCCGTCGGCGTAAAAGTACTTGTACGAGTAGTCGAAGAGGATGCACCTGGCGTAGGTCTGCTCCAGTGTGCGGTTCCCACTCGCCTTCATCGCCTGTCCGAAAGTCGCGGAGTACTCGAACGAAAAGCCGTTCTCGCAGAGCTGGTTCCGCTTCTGCATCCAGGCGCCCGTTTCCGCGCCGCTGGTGCCGCGGTGGCCTTCGTCCACCAGGACCAGGTTGTTCCCCTCGAAGGCGTCCACGGCCACGGTCTTCTCGCCCATCTCGTCGCGAAGCTTGTGGATGTCGAGGATCTCCACGGCGCGGCCGGTAAAGAGGCCCCGACCCTCCTTCGAGAAGAGCTCGGCCTCGATCCCCGAAAGCTGGAACTCCTCCAGATGCTGGTGCGAGAGCCCTTCGTTGGGGGTGAGCAGGATGATCCGGTTGAGCTCACGCTCACGGTTATGAGCTTGCAGGTAGTGCTGGTACTGGAGGATGTTGATGTGCATGAGCAGCGTCTTGCCGCTTCCGGTCGCCATCCAGAAGGCCAGCTTGTTGAGGTCCTGCCCGGTGTACGGTCCGATATGGCTTGCTTCCGGCGCGGAGGCGTTGAAGGTCGCCACGTGGGCGTTGAGGTTGGCAAGCAACCCCTCCGCGTCGCGGAAGTACCGGTCGAGGTAGATCTCGGTGAAGAGCAGCGCCAGGTACTGGAAGTACTTCGGGTAGAGGAACGGTCCTCCGTGGTTCCGCCGCTCGGTGATCTGCTTCCAATGGCGCACGATGTTCTGGTCGTAGGCCAGCAAGTCGGACGGGGAGACCTGGCGACTTGGCGACCCGGTGATCTGGCCCTCCCTGTCTCCACCTCGCCCTGTCCCACCGTCTCCCCATCTCTCTGTCCCCCAGTCTCGCAGTCTCAAAACGTGATAGAAGCGGCTGGCGTTGTTTTCGTCGAAGCCCTCCAGCTCCGGGGCCTTCAGGTTGGCGGCCAGGCGCTCGAAGCTCGACATACCGAAGAGGCCCAGCAGCCACTGATGAAGCACCAATCGCTGCTCGAATTTGAGAGCGGGAGACTGGGAGACTTGGCGACCAGATGATGCGCTCCTTCGGCTCATCAGCGTTCGCCTCCTGATCGTCGATCCAATGTCCACTTTCCAGGTTGACGAATCATGGTGACGATCTGTCCGATGATGTGTTCGTAGGTCTCATCCAACTCCGTTGCCGTCTCCTGATCGATGTATCCGCAACGCTGTGCTAACTCGATCCATGTTTGGACTTCCGTTGCTTCTGCCTCTGCGTCGTTAAGCTTTGCTGTAAAGGCTGCCTCGTATCGCCGCCTTCGCCACGCCTCCGCGAGATTTGCCGCGACGGAACGCGAGCTGCGCCGCATCTGATCCACCATGCTGTACTTTTCCTCGACCGGAAACGACTTTGTCATCTCGAAAATCTTCATCGCTGCATCCATAGCGTTATTCCAAACCGTTAACTCCTTGTGTGAGGCTATCTTCGCCATGTCGCCTGGTCTCCAGGTCTCCTTGTCACAAATCAGCCACGTCAAACATCAGCCGCTGGAATTCCTCCTCAATGAGCCGGACCTTCCAGGTCTGGTCCGGGCGGCGGAGGTTTTCCAAATTGTTGTCGCCGTTCACGTAGATGACGTCGTACTCCTGATCCTTCGTGTTGTAGCCCTGTCTCTTGAACCACGCATCCAGCTTATCGTTGTCCAGCTCCTTCGTATTGCGCCAGAGGATGAGCACGCGCTCGCCCTGCGGGTTCGTGCCCGTAACCACGCGCACGCCGCCGATCTGGTCGATGGTCTTCACCCGCAGGCCGATCAGGTAGTTGAAGGTCTCGACGAGGTCCACCACCGTGGGCTTGGTCTCGCCGGCGGTGCCGGTGGCGATGTCAAGCTTGTAGCTGAAGGGGTCCTCGAAGCGCTCGATGTTCAGGAGCGAGGCGCTGCCGCGGCTTTCCACGTCCAGCATGTAACGGAGCATGTAGTCCTCGCGGAAGGCGGGGTGGTCTTCGAGAAGCCGCTGCTGGACCTCGGTGCGCCTGAGCTCCAGGTTGTTGAGCGTGTCCTCGTAGGACTCGAGGCGGATGTACTTGAACATGTGGCTGATGCCCTCGCGGGAGACGGGCTTGCCATCCTTCCAGTCCTTGGAATAGACAACCTTCTTGATGCGGGGCACCAGCACCGAATCGAAGTACTCGCCCATCTCGACCAGGATGTACTTCCGCTTGCCGCCGTCCTCGCGGTTCAGGTTGATGACCGCGTGCGCTGTCGTGCCCGAACCGGCGAAGAAGTCGAGGATAAGGGCATTGTTCTCGCCGCTGGCGCCAATGGTTATGACACGACCAAGAAGGCGGCTGGGCTTCGGGGTACCAAATACTTCGTCCGATTCCGAGAGCATCCCTTTGAGTTCTTGCTTGCCCTCCTGGTTGTGCCCGACTTCGTTGTAGCTCCAGATGGTGAGTGGCGTGATACCTTGTTTTGTCTCCGAGAGAAACCGTTTCAAGCGGGGAACGCCATTCCCATCGGGACCAAACCAGATCCGGTTATCAGCGATGAGTTCTTGTATTTTTTCTTTAGATGTAAACCAACACCTTCCGGGTGGGGGATTCACCACCCTTCCCGATGGTGTTGTGATGGGGAAATCGTACTCAGGAGAATAGGTCTTGACAGATAAATTGTCGGACATCCAAGGACCTCGTGGGTCATTATCGGGATTCTGGTAGCGTTTGTCCTGTGCCTCGGTTCTTGGAAGGAGCCCAGGGCGCCATGCTTCTTTACTTTTTGCAAAGAGAAGCAGAAAATCGTGGTTGTCCGAAAGCCACTTGGCATCGTTTTGAGGCGCATACTTTTTTTGCCAGATGATGTTGTTGACAAAGTTTTCGTCTCCGAAAATCGCCCCCATTACTTTGCGGAGAACATCCTGCTCCCCATCGTCAATGCTCACAAAAATTGCCCCATCCTCCCGCATCCACTCCCGTCCGAACGCCAGGCGGTCATACGTCATGGAAAGCCAGGAGGAATGCTGGTAATCGTCCCTATAGACAAACTCATCGCTTCCAGTGTTATACGGTGGATCGATATACACACACTTCACCTGCCCCTTGTACCGGTCCATGAGCAGGTTCAGCGCCTGGAAGTTCTCGCTGTGGATGAGCAGGCCGTCGCACTGCTCGTCGAGGTCGTCGAAGGAGGCCAGTAGCCGCCGCTTGAAGTCCTCAGTGAAGTGGCGGGTATCGAGCACGAGGTAGGGGTTGGCCTTGAGGAAGGCGATCACCTTCTCCCTTGTGGGGAATGTATCCCCCTGCTGTGCCCCCCTCTCCCCTGTGGGGAGAGGGTTGGGGTGAGGGGCCTCCTCCAGCACCCGCAAAATCTCCTCCAACACGGCGCTGGTGTTATTCAACACATCGTTATTCCAGAATCGTAATACACGGAATCCGCGTTCTTCAAAAAAGCGAGTTTTGGCGATATCCTTTTCCTGCTGAAACAACCCGGCATGCTGTCCGCCATCTACTTCTACAATCAAGCGGCCTTCGATACAGGCAAAGTCGGCGATATAGTTGCCGACAGGATGTTGACGACGGAACTTATAGCCACCCAAACGCCGGTCGCGGAGGAAATACCAGAGGCGTTGCTCTGCGTCGGTGGGTGCATGCCGCATTTCACGAGCAAATTCCTGGAGCAGAGCGTTGCGTTCTTCCTTCGTACAGGATTTGGGGCGGAGGTACCCCTCACCCTGACCCTCTCCCCAGAGGGGAGAGGGGATTGGGTTGCGCCACGGGTAATCGGGTAGCTCATCAATGGCGAACAGCCGCACCCACTCTTCCCGCTGGGCGTCGTTGGCGGCGATCTCGGCGTACAGTTCCTCCGGTACGCGGTCGAGCGTGACGCAGTACTGCGTCTCCACCACGAACTTCTTCTTGAGCCAGAGCTTCTTCTGGAAGTCCTCCAGCTGAGCCAGGAAGTCGATGATCTTGTGAGCGATCCGGCGGATAGCCTTGATCTTGGCCAGGTACTGCTCCACGCGCGGAGCCGTTTCGCTCTCGATGTCGTCGAGATGCATCACCTCGTTCTTGATGTAGAAGTCCAGCTCTCGGCGCAGGAAGCCGCCCAGGTCCTTGTGGATGAAGTAGTCGAAGGTATTACGGGCGGTGTAGTCCGTCAGGTGCTTCTCCAGCAGCGTGCGGTTGGGGTTCTTGTCCGTGGGGCGCTTGTCGAACAGGGCAGACCAGAAGACCTGGAGACTCGGTGAACTACCTATCAAGGAGCGGATTCGCTCCACGGCGACGGCGTTCAGCTCCGCCTGTGTGCGCTTTTCGGGGTCGGGGGCGTAGCGGAAGGTGAACACCAAATCGCCGTCCACCTCGTCCCATATCTCGCCCCGTTCCCCTGTCTCCTTTTCCCCTTGTCCCCCTGTCTCCCTGCCGCCTCGTCCCAAAATAAACCGGCGTTCCTTACCGTCTTGGGGGCGGTTGTTGTCCTTCTCCGTGTCGGCCTCGACCAGTTTGAAGTGGACGCGCTTGCCGGAGGGGAGTTTGAAGGTGTAGTTGCAAAAGTACTCGCTCGTCTTGATGTAGTACTGGTCGTGGTTGGCCCAGTAGAGCTTGACCTCCTCGCCTTCATAGGGGATGGCGTAGATGCCCTCTTTGTAGCGGCGCTGGGAGATGAAGTCGCCCTCGCTGTAGTAGCGGCGGAAGAAGTTGTACAGGTGGGAGAAGACCTCACTTTCTGCCGCCTCGATGTCGAAGGTGGTGTTGTAGCGGGCCTGCAGTTCCTTGACCTTCGGGGCTTGAATGGGGTCGTCAAACCCGAGGGCTTTTGCTTGTTCCTTTGCCTTCTCCAGTTCCTCCTTGAGGGTGGCACGGCTCTCGCTTTCGTAGGCGCCCAGGGCCTGGTGGACTTGCGGCAGCAGGTCGTTTTTAAGAAAGCGGGTAATCTCCTCCCGCTTGGCGTTCATGATGCGGTAGATGCCAAAGTCCAGATCGGCCTGATCGAGTTGGAAGAGTTCGGCTAACAGGGACTTGAATTTTTCTAGGTTCTCTGACATAGGCTTCTCCGTCATACGACTGTCCAGCGAATGGTGAACAGAGGTTCCACGCTCGTCCGCTGATGCATTCGTTTCTCGAGTCTATCAATCAGTTCGTCGCGCTTGGCCATGATCTCATCCTCGACCTCAAAGATACGCTGGCGCTGGCGGCGTTTGTGTTTTTCCAGTTCCTGAATCCGCTTCTGCAAAGCGTGCTGTTCTTCCATGGTCGTGGCCAGGCGTGCCTGGCGGGTGAGCGCCCTGATCTGCTCTCTGGTGTCTTTCAGCTCTTTTTCGGCGGCCAGGACCATGTCGTCCGCCCATTTTTCCAGCTTTTCCCGCGCTTCTTGGAAGTGCCGATTGTTGGTCTCGAGTGAGCGGCTGATCGTAGCCCTAGCGTGCCGATCCGCCTCCGCCTGCAGATGGCTTTCCACATCCGAGGGAATCGAAGGAAGCGGTTCGGCCTTCGCATCGCAGTGAAACAGTTTTTCCATCGTTTCCTGGTCGAGCGCGCGGCCGTCGTCAACGAATCCAGAGAAGAGCAGGTACTCTTCCCGCTCGAACGAGTCGATAACAAGCCGCTGCAGGTGAAGCCAGCCGGAGCGGCCTTTGAGGGCCTCGACCATAGCGATGCGAGTTGGTCGCTCGCTAATGTTGAATTTCACATGGGCTGCCGGCGTAGGCAGTTGCTTCGCAGTTTCGATCACATACTCCCCTAGGGGGTGTGACAAACGGTAAAGAAACGCATTGGGAACCTTGTCCTGGTCTTTCGAAATCAAGCGGTAGTGCCCTTGCTGGATGCCCTCGTGGGGAGGATGTTCCAAGTCGAATGTTAGGTTCACCTCGTCAAAGCGCGCCCGCCCATCGAGAATGAACTGCGTGAGTCGCCAGAACATCGTCCCCACCCGATCGAGTTGCTGACGCGCTCCTTCCAGATTCACGCGCAGTCGGGCATGGACGTCCTCGTCGAAGTGTTCGAGAAGCTTCTGCCGCGTCTCGGCCATGCGAGCTTGGATTTTTTCGTCAAGCTCCTGGCGAAGCTGTTGAAAGGCGCTTTCGATCTCCTCAGGAGTCCGGCACTGTTGATAGATGTCTAGTATCCTTCGTTCAAAGTCCACACCCGACTCGATGGTTCCTAAAACTTCATCGGACGCCCCAAAAACGCCATTGAAGAGGTTGAATTTCTCTTCCAGAAGTTCGTAGACTCGCCGATCAGCCGCGTTTTTTTGGTTGAGGAAGTTGATGACAACGACATCATGCTTTTGCCCGTAGCGATGGCAGCGACCGATCCGCTGCTCGATTCGCTGGGGATTCCAGGGAAGGTCAAAATTGATCACCAGCGAGCAAAATTGGAGGTTGAGGCCTTCTCCACCCGCCTCTGTCGCGATAAGGATCTGGCCGTGATCGCGGAAGTGCTCGATGATAGCGGTACGAATGTCCACAGGCCGAGACCCGGTCGCCCGACCATTTTCCTTGTTGGCTTCCAGCCAGCGCTCGTAGATCGCCGTCGTTTCCGGCTCCCTGTTTGTTCCGTTGAAGCTGATCACGCGGCCCGCGTAGCCATTAGCCTCCAGAAATTCTTTTAGGTAGGCCTGCGTGCGTCGCGACTCGGTGAAGATCACCGCCCTTTGTGCCGCTCCCATCTCGGTCATCTTCTTGAAGCCGATCTCAAGCGCCTTGATGAGGGCGCGGGCTTTGGTGTCGATGCCGATGCTTCTTGCCCACTGGGCGTAGCGGGTGAGTTCGTCGATCTCTGCAAGCAGCTTTTGACGGTCGAGCGCGGGTTCTACAGGCAAAGATACTTCGTTCATGAGTCGTTGTTGCGTCTCTTCATCACTGCTGGGCGGATCGAGTATCTCATCTAGTAAATCCTCCTCGATCTCTTCGTCGGTGATGAGGCGCTCAACCAGGTCTTCTGATGTCGGCATCCTGTCACGAATGGCGATGAGGCGGTCGCGCAGCGCTTCCAAGGTAGCTGCCACTGCCCGCGGGGAGGAGGCAAGCAGCTTGCGCACGATTAAAGCCGTCAGGTGTCGTTGCCGATAAGGAAGGGCATAGGTGTCGGTGCGTTGAAGGAACGCTGAGACGGCTTCGTACAACCTTTGCTCCTGCTCCGTGGGATCAAAAGGCCGCGTGATCAGGCGACGCTCGGTATACTGAATGTATTCGGTTACCTGTCTACGCAGCGTGCGAATGGAGAATGTGCGAAGCCGGCGCCGCAGGTCTGCCATGTTCCCGTTGGCGTTCATGAACTGGCTCCGAAAAGACGAAAGATCACCGAAAAGGTGTTCGTCAATTAGCGTTGAGAGGCCGTAAAGCTCCAAGAGGGAGTTCTGCAGGGGTGTCGCCGTCAGCAGTACCTTGCGTCGCTCCCCAACCGCCGACCGGATGTTCTGGCCCATGCGATTGGATGGACGGTAGACATTTCGGAGCTTGTGAGCCTCATCAATGACCACAAGGTTCCATGGGATGGGATGAATGTCAGCGGCGTGTTGGCTCGCAAAGTGCAGCGATGTAATGACGATTTCGTCCGCCTCGAAAGGGTTAGCAAAGCCTCGAGCTTTTCGCTCTCGATACTCCTTCGCATCAAGGATGACCGTGGGAAGACTAAACTTCTCTGCCAACTCAAGCGCCCACTGCTTGCGAATGGATGCGGGGCAGATCACCAGAAGCCGACGCTGTCGTTCAGCCCAGAGCTGGCAGAGAATGAGACCGGCCTCGATGGTCTTCCCAAGACCAACCTCATCGGCAAGCAGAGCACCTTTGGAAATAGGAGAACGGAAGGCAAAAAGTGCCGCCTCGATCTGGTGGGGGTTCAAGTCGACGCATGCATCAAAAAGGGACCGGGAAAGACGCTCCACTCCCGCCCCACCGATATGTGTCAACTCACTCGCAAAGTACTTTGCATGGTAGACAGTGCTCATCGTGCTAAACCCACCAAAATATGCCGAACCTGCACAACTGCAGTCGTGCCGTTCCATCGCTCGCGGACGTAAGGCCGTTTCTAAAACCGCGCAAAACGGTCTCCGCCCTTCCCAACGCAGCGTGCGCAGCCCCAACGGCCACCAACATTAGCCAGCGCCGATATTCGGTGATAGCTGCCTCGTACTCAGGCATGTGCCATACCGTGATCTTACGACACTCGCCTCGGTTGTTCCTCTCCAAAGCAAACGTCGCCACATTCCGGTCGGTTGCAGAGGTATAAGTGTAGCAGCCCCTTTCCATCACGGCTGCCAATGAGCTGGCAGCGCGTTTCGTGGCCCAGGCAGCTACTCCTGCTCGGTAGCGGGTGGACTCGGCTTCTCATTCACGGCAAAGAGCGCAATAAGAAAAGCCGTTAGCAGCATCACCGCGCAACCCAAGAACGGCCACCCATGGTTGGGAACAACTAAAAACCCTAGGCGGAAGCCGGGCTGCCTATAGAGAAAACTGCCCACACCAATGCCCACAATGGTGCCAAGCGCCTGTGCTGTTCCCACCGCGCCAATGGCCGCTCCGCGTTGGCTTGCATCGCTTAAAGAGCTTACCAGTGCCATCCAAGCGGGAAAGGCCAGCACAAAGCCAAGCCCAAGCAGCGTTCCGTAGATCGGCAAGGTGGCGCGATGTAAAAACAGCACCATGAGCCAGAAGGAGGCAGCACACGTCCCGATGCCGATCTTGATCGCCAACGGCTTCCCCATTCGGTCGCCCAAGGCCCCCATCGGCGCCGAGAGAACGGCAATAAGAAGCGCCGGAATAAGCAACATGCGCCCGAAATCCGTCTCTGTAAGATGCAAAGCCGCCATTAAGAAGAGCTTTACGTAGGCCATGATCAGCCCGATGCCGAGAAAAGTGATGAAGGTCATGAGGAGTATCATGGGCATTCGGCGCATCATGGCACGGAAGGCCTTAAAATCGAACTCGCTTGTGGCCTTGGCGTGGCCGGCTCCGGGGTGATCGTTTGGCAGCACGAGCACGGCGATCAGCGAGGTTAAGAGAAACAGCACCGAGGCCAAATAGAAGGAGAAGCGCACGGGCGATGGCCCTTGAAGATGGAGGCGGTACCGGGCAAAGTCGTCTATCGCCCCTCCAAGAAACGGCCCTACCGCAACCCCGATGAGATAGGCGATATTGAAATAGCTCATCGCAGCCGTACGCCTGTTTTCGGGAACGTGGTCGCCGATAAGGCTAAACGCCGACGGCCAAAGCGCCGCCGCCCCAATACCGTCGAAAATGCGCAGCAGGATGAGGGCAAAGGGACTATGCACGTGGGGCGTCAGCACCGCCGTGGACGTGGAGAGGAGAGGGCCGGTGATCATCATGACTTTGCGCCCGAAGCGATCGCCTAAAATGCCAAACGGTGACTTTAAAAGGCCTTCCGTCACCAGAAAAGCGAGCATGGCGATGCCCACGAGATGATCGCCAAGACGGAGGTCATGAATATAGACCGGCATGGCCGAAACATTCACGGTGGTGTAGCCCAGCTCGCCGAACACGGCCACGCAGACGATGGCCAAAAGTAACCCCCTTACACTCACCGTCGGAGCGGAGGTAGAGGCCAAAGCCGTTTCCTGAGAAGTTCTCTCCTCAGGGCGTTCGGATGGGGTTTCTGAGGGCGCTTCCAAAGGAAACTCTCCTTTGCCTAACGGAATAACAGGCCGACGGCATCGGCAGTGCCGATACGCTTTTCAAGACGAAACAGTGCATAGGTTTGGTTTCGTTATTATATAAAGAACCCACCTGTACGCTCGAGGCGCACAGGTGGGTTGAGGAGAGTATTAGGCGATGGCGACTTCTTTGCCCGTTTCTGCAGAGCGATAGATGGCTTCGGTAATCTGCGCTACGATTAAGGCCTGCTCACCGGTTACCAGCGGCTCCTTGCCGTCACGTACACATTCCACAAACGACTTGATCTCGGCGTTGTAGGTGTTGAACTGCTGACCACCACCGGGCACACGCGGCTCGAAGTGATAGAGCGCTTTATGCTTTTCCTGCACAATGGTGGGCGGGCTTGTTTCCAGACCGCCGTCCGTGCCCAACAGCGTTATGTTTAGGGTGTCCTGCTTCCAGTTGGCGGCGAAGCTCGCCTCAATCGTCATCGTGAGGCCGTTCTCGAATCGCACAAAGCCAACGGCCAAATCCTCCACGGTGAAGTTCTTATAATCCCACTGGCCCATAAACCCAACGAGGTCGCGATTGCCCAGTTTCTGATAGGTCACACCGGTAGCGCTGATAGGTTTAGGGTGCCCCATAAACCAGAGCGCGAGGTCAATTACGTGTACCCCGATATCTATGAGAGGGCCTCCACCCTGTTTTTCCTTATCGGTAAAGACACCCCAACCGGGAATGCCGCGCACGCGCAAGGCCTGCACGCGCGCATAGTAGATGTCGCCCAGATCGCCGGCATCTATAAAACGCTTCAGCGCCTGATGGGTAGGCGAAAAGCGCGAGTTGAAGCCCACTTGCAAAATTTTGCCCTGTTTGCGCGCCGTCTCCACCATCTCCTTTGCCTCTTGGGTATTGATGGCGATAGGCTTCTCGCAGAGCACATGTTTGCCGGCCTTCAAGGCATCCACGGTAGGCCCGTAGTGTGCCGCATTGTGCGTGCAGACAGAAACCGCATCAATCTCATCGAGTTCTAGCAGCTTGCGGTAATCGTCGAAAAGATGTTTTACTTGCGGGTAACGTTGTGCGGTGCGTTGAAGGGCTTCTGGATTGATATCGCAGAGAGCCACAATTTCACACTCATCGGGGATGTTTGCATAGCCGGGAAGATGCGCCCCATTGGCAATACCTCCCGTGCCGATCACACCCACTCGAACTTTTTTAGCCACGTTCTCCTACAGTCCTTTCTTTGGTTATTTTTTTTGGAAACTCTCGTTTCACAAAGGAACGCCGATTAGCCGGTTTTGAGAGGCTGCTGCGTCCTCTGAGAACGCCATACCAGCCTCACAAAACGCGGTAGCAGCAGCACTTTGCCCAGTTTGCGCGGGTTGTTTAACAACCGCCATAGCCACTCCAAATGAAGCCGACGCATCCATTGAGGGGCACGCCTTACCTTACCGGAGAGCACGTCGAAGGTTCCCCCCACCCCAATCGCCACCGGCACCCCAAGCGCACGCTGATAGGTGGCTATCCACTTCTCCTGTTTCGGAATCCCCAAGGCCACACACAGAATGTCGGGTTGGCAGTGGCGTATCTCCTCTAGGATGGCCTCGTTCTCCGCCGAGCCGAAGAATCCATGATGGGCCCCCACAATTTGAACGCCCGGATAGCGCCGGCGCATACGCTCGGCAGCAGCAGCCGCGATGCCTGGCGCCGCCCCGAGAAAGTAGAGGCGGTAGCCTTTCTGCGCAGAAAGCGCACAAAAACGTTCCACAAGCTCAACGCCTGATACGCGTTCCGCTAAAGGCGTTCCCTGCCGCCTTGCCGCCCAAAGCACCCCCGCGCTATCCGGCGTTATAAGGTCGGCAGCGAGTAAAATAGAGCGTAACTCCCTATCCTCCTGCGCCATCACCAACATGGATGCGTCCGCCGTGATAATGTGTCGAGGCTTGCGCTCCTGAACGAATCGCTCCACAATATCCAGCGCCTCCTGCATGTCTACCCGATGCACAGGAAGCCCCAAGATGGTGATGGCGGGAACCGTTTTGGCGTCCGCCTGGGTCTGAAGGTCGGTCATAGTATAAACTATCCTTTAGGGCCTACCCCAAAGCCGGCATTTCTGGTGTACAATATCGTGCGTGAAGAGTCCTACAGTGCGAAGTCCGCTTAGAAGTATACCCTTGAGATTTCAAAATGCGAATTAGCGTGCGCCGATTAGCGCGTGAATGGGCTTTGAAGGTGCTTTATCAATACGACGTGGGCGATGGTGATCTGCATGAGGTGCTCATGACCGCCATGGATCACCTTCGTCAGGATTTCGTACATCTCGGCTCACGCACCAGCAGCGGCTCTCCCTTCGAGGAGGTCTGCTTAGATGTTCTCACACAGCCTCTTTTGCCTCGACTGCCCCACTTTCATTTGGCTTTGGCTCGCCTCTATGCTTTCGTGGCAGCCGCCCTGCTGGGAGAGGCCCCGTGGTGGCAAGAGCAGCTTCTGGAAAAGTCGTTGCGCAATAAACTGCCCTCCGGTGTCTTACAGCCCCCTTACCTACTCTCCGCCCTCCCCAAACGGGCCTTTTTGCCACCGCCCGGCCATCCGCTCGAAGCCGATTATGAGGCCCTAACCTTCCAAGAGAAGGCCGATCTGGAGCAGTTTCTTCAGGAGATGAGAGAAAACTTGCCTCGTCACCTCGAAAGCCTCATGCGTGGTATCGCGCGCCAGGAGGCGAAACGCATTTTGGATTCTCTCCCTTCCTCCGCGTCGCCGGAAGAGACCAGAAACCTCTTGCTAACACAACGCGAGGAGTTCAATCGGCAGCAGATAGCGCGTTGGCGTCAAATCGCGGATACGGTGAGGCACTATCTTGAACTTTGGCTTCGTACTGCCCCCTTCGCCACCCAGTTGGTGCTCGATGTATCGCAAAACCGTAATCAACTCGACACAGCCATTGGAGAGACGGCCGTAGGTTGGCGACTGGAACGCCTCGTAGCGGTAGACCGCAACATCCTCCGTATCGGCGCTTGTGAGCTGCTGATCCGCCGCGAGCTTCCGGCTGCCGTCATCATCAACGAGGCCGTGGAGCTGGCCAAAAAGTATAGCACCGCCGATTCGGGCCGTTTCGTTAACGGCGTGCTGAGCGCGATGGCTGAAAAGCTTGCCACCACTCCAACGCCCTCGCCGCATCTCATGGAACAAGAAGAGACCCTCATCGAAATGGAAATGGACGGAAAGGACGAGAGTTGAGCGAACAAACGGAACGAAAAGCCATTTTACTCGATGGTACCGCTACAGCGCGAACGATCCGCGCCGAGATCGCCGAGGCGGTACGCGCGTTCAAACAGGAACGGGGCATCGTGCCCCATCTCGCTGCCGTGCTCATCGGCGATAACCCCGCTTCAGAAACCTACGTGGCCATGAAACAGAAGGCCTGTGGATGGGTAGGCATGGAATCGTCGCTGCATCGCTTGCCCACCGACACCACTCAGGAAGAGGCCGAGGCGCTTGTGGAGCGACTCAATGCCGACCCTCATGTCCACGGCATTCTTGTGCAGCATCCACTTCCGAAACATCTGCACGAGACGGCCGTGCTCGATAAGGTTTCGGTGGAGAAGGATATTGATGGCATTAGCCGCATGAGCTTAGGCGCCCTCGTCAACGGCGAACCGGCCTTCCCCGCCTGCACACCCGCCGGCATTATTGAACTGCTCGATCGTTACCGTATCCCCATCGAAGGCAAACATGCTGTGGTTGTGGGGCGAAGCATCATCTTGGGAAAGCCCATGGCTCTCCTTCTCCTAAACCGCAACGCAACGGTTACCATCTGTCACTCACGCACCCAAAATTTGGCCGAGCAGACACGGCAGGCCGACATTCTTGTTGCCGCAGTGGGACGCGCCGAGATGATAACCGGCGACATGATTCGTCCCGGCGCGGTGGTCATAGATGCCGGTTACAACCGTGTAGAGGGCCGTAGTGGGGACGTGGGCGATGTGCATTTTGAATCGGCGGCGCAGGTTGCCTCCTATATTACCCCTGTCCCAGGAGGAGTTGGCCCCATGACCATCGCCATGTTGCTGCGCAACACGCTCCTTGCCGCCATGGGAAACTATCCGATCATCAGATAGCCACCCTTTACAATTTTAGGGCTTTAGCCCGCGAGAAAGCCCCGTTGCTTTAGCGTCAAGGCCGACGTCCTCCCCCTCAGTGGATGAAAGCGCTTTTCTGGCTTGAGCCGGAGATGGTGGTTGCATCTATGGACAAAATCGTGTATGCTAATGACATGGAAAACGACACTCTGAGCTACCGGCGAGACGAACATCAGGTACACTTGATTGGGTACCCTCTGGGCTGGATACCGAAGCGGCGCAAAGCGGTGCTAACGGGTGCTGTTGCCGACGAGTGTCGCCAGCTTATCGAGCAGAAAGCGCAGGGAAAAGGTTGGACAATTCTTCAGTTAGCGATACAGCCCGACCACGTCCATCGGTTCATTCGAGTTTGGCCGACCGACTCTGCGGCCGATGTAGTAAAAGTGGCACCGGCGGTTCGGCGTCAAGGCCGACGCCCTCCCCCTTGGTGAGGATTGAAACGTTGTAAAAAAACCTAAATCTGCGAGGAAACGAATGGCAAAAAAAGCGAATTCGAGTAAAGGCCCTCTCTGCCCAGAAGACTTAGAACAGATGCGCCGTGATTTCCAGGCCAACCCTATCTTTCGGGTGGCTATGAACGCGGTTTGCAAAACCCCTATCAACCAGGTTGCCCTTAATCGTCATGTAGTTACCCGCACCAACCACACCTTTTCGCATATGGTGAAAACAGGGGCGGCCACAAGCCAAGAAAGAAGTGGTCGCTGCTGGCTCTTTGCCGCCCTGAACACCATGCGAATGGCCGCAGCGGAACAGATGAACCTGGAGGATTTCGAGTTTTCTCAAAACTACCTCATGTTCTGGGATAAGCTGGAAAAGGCCAACTATTTCTTAGAAAATATCCTCAAAACACTTGACGAACCCACCGATGGTCGCCTGATCAACTGGCTCCTGCAATCCCCCATTCAAGATGGCGGACAGTGGGATATGTTTGTCAACCTTGTACACAAGTACGGGCTTATCCCTAAAAGCATCATGCCCGAAACGGAGAGCAGCAGCAATACAGCTAGTATGAACTACTACATTACCGCCAAGCTGCGCGAAGATGCGGCCGAACTACGCAAAGCCCACAGCAAGGGCGTTAAGGAGGCCAAACTGCGTGAACGCAAAGCCGAAATGGTGAATGAAGTCTACCGTATGTTGTGCATCCATCTCGGCGAACCTCCTCAGGAGTTTCTTTGGCAGTGGCGCGACAAAGATAAGACTTTTCACCGTGACGGGGTCATTACACCACATGAGTTCATGCAACGCCATGTGCCCGTAGACCTCGATGAGCGTGTTTGTCTCATCCATTGCCCTATTTTAGACTACAACAAGCTCTACACCATCGAGTATCTGGGCAACGTTGTAGAAGGGCACATTGTGCGCTACCTCAATGTAGAGCTTCCTGTCATTAAAAAAGCCACCGTCTCCATGATCAAGGATGGCAAACCGGTCTGGTTTGGATGCGATGTAGGCAAACACTTCGACCGCGATCTGGGGCTTATGGACTTAGAGCTGCACGATCTGGAAAGCCTCTACGGTGTCTCCTTTGGGATGGATAAGGCCACTCGTCTGAACTACGGCCATAGCCAGATGACCCATGCCATGGTGTTTACCGGTGTGGACCTCGACGAAAAAGAGCGCCCGCGCAAGTGGCGCGTGGAGAACAGTTGGGGCGATAAAGGCGGCGACAAGGGCTTCATGGTGATGACCGACCCCTGGTTCGATGAATATACCTATGAGGTGGTAGTAGAGAGGTCGTACGTCGAGCCGAAAATCCTCAAGGCGCTCGATACGAAGCCTATTCCTCTGCCCCCCTGGCACCCGATGGGCTCGCTGGCCTGTGCCTAAAACCCATCCTCTTAGCATTACGGGCAGCCGAATGGCTGCCCGTAACTTTTTCTCCACTAAGGTCGCTTAGAAGAGTGTAGCCGTCCACGTGCCGGAACCGTTGAACACGTTGCCCGACACCAAACCGCTGCAGCTCCAACTGCCCTGCAGTGACGGTTGCCCAATGGCAGCGCCGGCAGAGATCGTGGCCGAGGCGCTGGCACCGCTCGCTAAAGGAAATACGGGCGTGAGAGAGAGCGCGTTGTTCGAGCCAAGGCTGCCGAAGGCAAGCACCACCTTCTGATTATGAGGCAGCGTGGTGTCGGTGTTGTCGTGGGCATACAAAAGTAGCTCCTTGTTAGGAAAGAGGAAAAGGAACCACGAGCCAGAAGGACCCGACGAACTGCCGGCAGCCTGGGCGCTGAATGTACCTACATAGGCGGCACCAGGTGTTCCTGTAAGGGTGTTCGTGTTGTTTTGAGAGCCGCTTTGGCTACCGCTACCGGCCGAGCTTCCGGAACCTCCAGAACCGGTAGGCGGCGGAGGCGGCGTGCTGCCACCGCTCGAGTCGCTTTGTGCCGAGGCGTGGGTCGCCTCCCAATGGCCATCGAGTTGCCCGTTTGCAGAAGCCCAATGCCCGTGCATCTCTTCACCGTCCACAACACCGGTCACGGTGTAAGAGGCATCGGTTGTGGTGGCCGTGAAGGAGCCGTCCGATTGTAGCGTGGCAGAAAAGCTATCGGCATCGGAGACAGCCCCTCCACTGGAGGCCAGCACAAGGACGCCCTGTACGGTGGAATGGGCGGTATCTACCACGAGGTCTACGAGAGCATGAACCGCCTTCCCCTCGTTCTCCTCATCCGAGGCCGCCTGCGAAGGCGGTTGCCCAACATAGGCTCCGCCGATAACCGCTTGCGCCTCCTCTTGTTCGACCTGCTCGGCCACATTTTCCTGGTCGGTAAGCTGTTTGGTAAGGTCAATGTTAGGTCCATGCCCCGCCTGCTCTTGGGCAAGCACCTGCTGCACAAACTGGCTTACCAACGTCCCTAGATCGGCCGTACTGGATGCCAGGTTCGCCTTGAGCTGTTGTAGCAGGTAGCCCACCGCCAATGTGGTGTTTTCGTCGGCATCGGCCACCACAGGCCCGCTTGAAGAGGTGGTACCGGTGGAGGCATAGGTAGCCACCGTTACTGTCGCCGGAGTGCCCGTGCCGGTAACGGTTTTGCTGGCCTGTACCACGAAGTTATGCCCTGGCGGCAGGTTCTGGAACTGGTAGTTCCCGTTGGCATCGGTTGTTGTGGTTGCAACAGGGGGGCCGGTAATCGCATTGGCGCCTCCTTGGGTAATATCGTAGAGGCTTACACTGGCGCCTGGCAGAGGCACATTGGTGGATGTTGCGCGAAAGCTAACCCCGCGCGTTGGGGTTCCGGATGGCACGGTCACGGTTCCTGTGAGGCTGGTGGTACTTCGTGTCCCCACAGAGCCTCCGCCGCCGCCACACCCTGTTAAGGCTACGCCGAAACCGGCTGCAGCTAACCCCAAAAGCAGGTAACGACCAACTTGCATCATCTGTATCTCCTCCAAGGTGAAAAAGCCCATCCGAGACGGTTTGTGGGAGATGAGCTACTAACTCGATTATCGGATGTTCAAACAGAAAAGAACATAGTAAAAAAACGAGAAGTCCGCAGTGTTTGTGACGTCAACTACCGCCCCGTAAACGAGGTGGCTTGTCCCTACATGAAAGCGATTGCTTCCTGCCGGAACATGAGGACGGCTGACAGGTCGCCCTGTTCGCTCTCGCTTCACTTCGAGGTGACGTCAGCTTCGCATTCGAGATGACATTGTTTTCAAGTTGAGGCTGGCCTTAAAATGGATTAGAGGGGGAATACGCCAGTCTGGTTGTTCGACTCCCAAGAGGGCAAAAGAGTTCCCTACCGGCCTATCTTCCCCTGTTTCAAACCCTATTTCACCGGCCAAGGGGAAGGCAACGACAGCGTCCAATAGGTGTCGGGATAGGGAGCTTTAGCAAGCAAAGCATCTCTGGACAGGACATGGGGGCCGGATGCGATCTGGCCTGCGCCAAGTCCGTAAAACCGGTTTCCAAGTATCTGCGCAGGAACGGGTGAAGCGTTGTGCACGGCGGTAGGAGGATGCGCCGTTTGATCGTTTAGCACCACGTTATCTTGAACCGTGAGAGAGGAAGGACTCTTGAGATGGCCTTCCTCACCAAAAGCGATGATGATCCCGGCTTCCGATTTCGGCCCCTTCTCGATCAGATTATTCTGGATACGTGCGAGGCCGCCGTTGGGCAGATCGATGCTGAAACTGGTCGTTCCATCGGGGCCATCGGCGATGACGGAGTCGGTTATGGTTGTATGTCGGGCACGGCTCTTGATGTTGTGCCCCACAACGGCCGCATAGAAATAGCTGTGCTGAACCACCAAATTGTTGGCATTTCCAACGTAGAGGTTGTGTGTAAAACCGTCGCCGGCACCGTTATGTGCGAACTCGCAGTTCCGAATGGTCAGCGTGCCACCTTGACCAAGCAGGCCATCCTGATTATTATGAAAGTAGCAGTTTTCAAGGGTTAAATTGCCGCCCTGCCAGCGAATGCCGGCATCGTTGCCGCTGGGGCCTTTCGCCCCAGAAAACTCCAGGTTTTGAAGAATGCAGTCGGTGTTAACGATAAAAATCCCCTTATCGTTCGGAATAGGCTTCGTGCAAACGAGATGAGCCATACCACCAACGCCCACAACTCGAACTTTGGCATCTATGCTGGCGAAATCGTTGAGGTAGGTGCCTGCCTGTACGCGAATGGTATCGCCATCGTGCGAAGCCGCAAGTGCCGCCGACAGAGTCGCAAACTCCTGCCCCGGCCCCACGGTAAGCACCCGCCAGTTTGATGGAGAAGGCATTTGAACAAAAAGCGTTCCCTTGTCATTGGCCCCTATCCCACCCACCATCAGCAGCACAAGGCCTGTAAAACGAAAGAGTGTCGCATGGGTCACTTGAGGTTCTCCAAGGGAAGCTAAAAAGCTTGAGGCGGCCTATCTGTTTGGAACAGTTTGGCTTCGACGTCTGGCGACAGAGCGGGAGGCACAGCACGATCTAACTCGGCCCGTGCCTGAAGCAGAGCAAGACACTCGTGAGCCGCCGCAGCCACCGCTTGCGGGAGGGACGGCAACCGGAGCAGGTCTTTTAAAAACGGGATGGCACGCGGATCGTTACGCCGTTTAATGTCCTCGATGATCGCCAAAGCGATATCGCTGTCCAATGGGGCCCCCGATTGGCTGGCACGCAACAGCTCTTCGGGCCTCTCCAGATGCGCATCCATAGCCGGGCGCAGCAGCTGCTCCGGCATAACCGGCTCAACCTGTGAGGCCCGCAAAAGAACACGGGTCTCTTGTTCACGACGTAGACGCTCCTCAATGCGCATCTGCGCCTCGAAGGCCGCCTGGCGAATATGCGGCAGATGGCCGTACTTTCCTCTGCCTCGCGCGATGAGCTTTACCGAGGAGAGCACGCTTCGGGTGCCCACTTTTGCAAAGGCCTCGAGTATTCGTTGCACAAGCAGCTCGTTGGGGGCGTTCAGAAGATGAGACAGCAGCTGAAGAGTAGAGGGTCTGAGCATGCCGTAGTGCGCCGATGTCAGCAGGGGCAGCAGATGACAGAGAGCGGTGCGCGCCTGTATACGTACAAACAGCATGTCGTTTACCGCTGCAACTGTGAGAAGATCGAGAGTCTCCACCGCCTGAAGGGTTTGCAGAGAGCGCGCGGCCTCTCCTCTGATCTGGGCAGCGTGCGATCGGGCAGCATCCCACACAAACAGATGCACGAGAGGGTAGCTAAGAATGGCAAGAACCAAAAGACCAACCGGGTTAAGCGTTATCGTCCCGATCACAAGGCTGATAAAGGCTGAACGCGCCACGATGCTGCGAAGCGATGGGTTATATCGCTTCCTTATCACATCGGCGAGTGTTTGTATGGCAGCCGTACGCTGATGGGGCAGTAGAGGGATATGCGATAGGCACCAAGCAGCCAATCGCGATTCGCGCCAATGGTACTGATTAGGAGAGACGAGAGCCTGCTGAAGCTCTGCAAAGGCCGTCACCGACGGCGTCACATTGGCGACGATATGCTCGGCGATCGCACGAATGCGGCTGCGTTGCGAAACCTGTTCTAGCAACGAGAAGGCATGTCGCACCTCATCGTTACCTAAAGGAGGTGGCTGTATGGGCGTATTCATCATAGCCTTGGATGAGCCTTTCTCTAGGGATATTACCACCGTTTGCCATCAAAATCATCGTTGTTCACCACAAAGGAGGAAGGCGGTTCTGCGTTCGACTTGAAGCTCTATGTCTCCACCAAGCTCCTCCGAAAGTGCGCTTTCCGCTTTTTGGCCTCTTATGCACATTATATATCTAGCAAACCGGCAACGTTACCGAAAAATAACGAAACTTTTCTCATGCTACATCGGTTATCTATAGCATACCGTACCCATGTACCGTGTAGCAGGACAAGGAGGCAAAACATTGAAAAGACAGATGATCTGCTTTCTTGCTGTACTGTGCCTTTTTGGCTGTGGCCCCAACAAGCAGGGTGCAGACCCGTCCCACCAAGTTGCACACCCTGATCTGCTGATCGTGGCTATAGACAGGTCTGGTTCAACAACCCCTTTTCGAGACCAACAGCTAAATCAGCTCGACCTACTTGCTACCTATGCCCTTAGCTACAAAATACCTATGGAGATATGGACATACGACCATCAATCCCAGTGCATCTTCGGGCCACGCGTGCCACCCGACGAGTACTCCCCGGAGTTCAAAGACCTGAAAGCGCGCTATTTCGCGCCGCAACATCTATCCAGGGATTTGGGCACGCGGCCGTGCGCTCTTTTTCAGTTCATTGCAGATGACCCGCATTATCGTCAATCCGCCCGACCGGTTGTGGTAATTCTTACCGATGGCGACGACGATGACGGCAACGTAACGAACTTCTGTAAGCAAGCGCAAGCGCTTTGTCAAGGCCACCCAAGCCTACAGCTCTATGTTATTGACATCACACCCAACAATCGGCCTCTGTGGGAACGGGCTTTTCAAGACAACCTTCAGAACCACCTACAGCTCGCCGGTTTAGATGAGTGGCAGAGCGCCCTTTCGTCGCTCTACCGGAAATAAAGGGACAGGAAGGAGCATAAAACCATGTCAGACGATCATTGCCCTAAAGAAGCCGACAAACAGCCGATCATCCTAGCGCGTCCCATGCCACACAGATTACGACGCCCGCTACGTGCAGAAGCGTTGACAGATGATCGCATCACGACGATCTACCAACCCCTGATAAACTGGCTAAGGTCTTTTATGCCTGCCGAAGCAAGACGCCTAGAGGACCTGCTCCACCGAATTGCCTTCAACCACGCACGCGAATCGTTAGTTCGGGAAGAAGAAGAATGCAAACTTGCCCAACAAAAGGAGCGTACCCTCGAATCGAACCAATGGATTGACAACGAGATTCAAGGCATTTTACAGCAGATTGCGGACTGCCGAAGCTGCATCAGTCAAGCGCATCAGGAGTACGAACAGCAGCTACAACCGCATGAGGATGCGCTGCTAGAGGCCCGGGAAGAGGAATGGCGCCTCGCAGCACAGTGCGGAATGATCGTTGTGTCCAATGAGGAAACGCCCACTCAAACGGAGAACGCACCTCCGGCAGCTCAACCTTCCCCTACCGAACCGGTGCCTGCCCTTAATGCATCTCCGCAGCAACCGGAACAGCGCTCAGAGTCTACCGCGCCGCCCCGCACCTCGATCTTCGCAACGGTTCGAGATGCGCTCGCAAACAAGATCGCGCATCGGCTTGAATCTTCCCCGACGCCCGAGCCAAAGCCTTGGCATTGGGAGCCGGACTACTCCGAATCGCTAGCGCTTGCGAGAAAGCGCGCCCCATCCGTAGAGGCCCTGGCTGCCCGTTACGGCATTTTGAGCCATTCTCCTACGATGGAACTGATGCAGGGAATGCGGTTGAAACCTGTGCCGGAGGATCGGAGGGGGCTGTTCGCTTGGGCACAACGTCTGTATGTGACTTGCGCCAACGCGGTTTTGTCTAGTTCGCATTGGCTTATGACGGCTGTAGCCACCGTCACCTGTGGAACTATTTTTGGGGCAAGCATCGGCATTCTCTTGGGCATTGTGCAGATGGATCAGTTCACCGTGGATCCGCAAGCACAGTTGCGCGCTCTTGGGCCTCTCGCCGTCATCGGCGTGGCCATGTTCTGGATTTTGGGGCGCACCGTGCACGGCATCGCCGCCCTACTGGCCGAAGAGCGCTATAACTCCTTCATTATTCGCCATCAGGGAAACCCTGAACGTGTGGGCAAATGGCTGAGGATAGCGGCGTTCCTCTCGCTCATCGTTTTGGGGTTCACGCTTATCTGTTTCATTGTATTGGAGGCTACCATCGAGCGCAACGGCATCGTGCGGTTCTTCCAAGACCGCAGTACAAACCAGCTTATACTTACCGGAAGCAAACTCGCCAGTGGGGGAATATCCAAACCGACGGCGTGGACGCTAGCGCTCGTTGCCAGCGTTCCTTTTCTCTTCTGGCACGCTTTAGAGGGCTGGGTTTATGGGCGTGGCCATTCTATCTACAAAGCCTTTGCCGACATGCGTGAAGTCCGGGTCTACGACATTGCAGATGAGATTCATCAGGAGCATACCCACATGGCCCGTGCCCAGGCGGCACAGCAGCAAACAGAAGTCTCCAACGATGAGAACATCCCGGCGTCAACGCCATCGCTCGATGACAGAGTAAACGAGGCCTCTGCACAACCGACGTATGGCACCGCTAACGGACTCTACGCGCCCATAGATTCCGCCGCGTCTCAAGAGGACGATAAGCAACCGACCTACGCCGTTGTCTATCAGAAAGCTCAAAATCAGTCGCAATCGGCAGAACTCGGCTCTGCCTCTTCACCGACAAACGTCGAAAACGCCTATTCTACGGATACGCCCGGCAGCGCGGAATCGGATAATGACACAACGGAACCACACCAAGACGAGGCCTTCCAGGAGAAGCTTGGCGAGTATGCAGCGGCCCTTCAAAGAAGTAAAACCCTCTACGAGCGGTTCCAACGCATCGAGGCGAGCCTACGTCAGCAGCGGGACGACACCATTCAAGGCTACCAGAGGCAGATCGAGCGCCTAGACAATCGGCTCCAACAGTTGTATAGCCAAATAAAGCAGCCTCCACAGAGCCTCCCGCCAGAAAGTCAAGACAGGATAGGCGTCGCCTATCTCGACTATAACGCGGCCATTCGCTGCTTTGACCGCCATTTCTATCGGCTGCTATGGCGCATTCGGGTGCGGCTTGCCGGTGGCTACATACGCTATCTCTTAAGCTTCCTATGGTGCATGCCTATTGCCCCGCCGGCGGACGACACGGCGCTAAACGCTCTCCCTGTAGAACCCGCAAAAGAGTTGCCTAAGGTGGAGGATCAGGCAACGTGATAGGGTTTTTTCGTGGTATATTATTCTGCGCCGAAGCTCGATTTGGAGAGAAGAATGCGTCGTTACCTAAACACCTTCAATATTGTTGGGGTCATCCTTGTGATACTAAGCCTTTTCGGTTTCGCAACTGGCGGCCGTGCTCTCACGGAGCCGGGCTCGAAAACCGAGGCTATTTCGTCTTTGGTCTATCTCGGCACCGGGGTGCTTATGCTCATTAACGGTTTCGTTTCTGTGAAAATGCACCCGGCCGATTCTTCGTTAGAAAGCACACAAAAGAGGTGAAAATGAAAACAGAGGCTTCGATTTCAGGAGGACAGGTAGAAGAGATGCCTAAGCCCGATGAACCTGTGCAAGAGGTACGCTGCTACAAAACAGGAAAGCCTTTACCCAAAGTTCCCCAGTGGTTGGCCACCGTCAAGGTGAAGTTCGTCAGCGACGAAGCTCGTCAAAAAGAGACGCTCGCGCCTAGCATATTGGATAGTCCAAACCCTCTGCTTTCTCGCCTGGCTATTGTGCAGGAGGATGACGACGTCGATCTCAGCGCCGCCGCTCCTTTGGTTGAGGACGTAGAGATAGATGACATCCCTGCAGAAGAGCTTGAAGCCGATGAGGAGATAGAGCCGGAAGGCGAGCTTGACGAAGAGCCAACCGCTTAACTTTTCTCCTCGGTGATTTGAAGGGGCAGCCGAAACGAAAAAGTGCTGCCCCTTCCATATTCACTCTGAACTCCCACCTGGCCGCCGTGGGCCTCGATAATGTGCTTCACGATGGAAAGACCTAAGCCGGTTCCGCCGGTGCGCCGTGAGCGCGCCTTATCGGCACGATAAAAACGTTCCCAAATGCGCGGTAGGTCTTGACTTAGAATGCCGATTCCGGTATCGCGCACCTCCACGGTGATCTCCGACTCCGTTTTTCGGGCACAAAGCTCCACCTGCCCTCCCTCTCGATTGTATTTAATGGCGTTGTCAATTAAGTTTACGAGCACCTGTTCCATCTGATCGCGATCGGCGGATATCGGCAAAGGCGCCTCTATGAAACACTGCAGGCTTACCCCATGTCGTTCGGCCTGTTTCTGAAAACGCTCCACCACGTCCCGAATCATCTCGGCGAGGTCAAAGGAGACGCGCAGCACCGGCTGCGATTCGGCACGCGAGAGCACAAGCAGATCGGAAAGAATGCGGGTAAGCCTTTCCACCTCTCCGAGAATGATCCCAATAAAGCGGTCGGCAACATCGGGGTCTTGCAGCGCTCCATCCCGCAGCGTTTCGGCGATAGCGCGAATGGAGGTGAGGGGTGTATGCAATTCGTGCGAGACATTGGCCACAAAGTCGCGCCGAACCGTTTCGAGGTGACGCAGGGTCGTTACATCCTGTAACAGGATCAGGAAGAACAGGGCCTTGGTTTCTCCGTCCGGTGCGGTATCGGTGCGAACGATAGGGATCACGCGAACCTTGAGAATACGGCCTGTGGCCTCTCGATATCGTATCTCTCCCTCTTGAGGCTCCAAACGGTTGCGGGCGAGTTGCAGCAGTTCAAGCATGTCGTAGGAGAGTGTGGCCTCTAGCAAGGTGCGCCCCACCAAACCGGCATCCGGCGCACCCAGCATCTTTCTAGCCGCCGTATTGTCCTGCCGAATGCGGCGCTTCTCATCTACCAAAAGCACCCCTATTTCCAGCTCTTGGAGGAGCGGCTCCAGCAAAAAGGCGTCCATGCTATTCGGAAAACTTATAGCCCACACCCCTTACCGTAATAAGGCGTCGTGGATTGGAGGGGTCTTCTTCTATTTTTTCCCGTAGCCAGCGGATGTGCACATCCACCGTGCGTTCATCCACAAAAGCCTCCGTTCCCCAAACGCGATCGAGAAGCGTTTGGCGCGTGAATACACGGCCGGGATGGGTAGCAAGAAAGCGCAGTAGGTCAAACTCTTTGGGGGCGAGGTTCAGCGGCCTCTCACCCAACCGCGCCTCATGTCGGCCAACATCAATAAAGAGATTGCCCACTTTAATCGTCTCGTCTTTGGTATGTGAGGGCGAGGTACGACGCAACACGCTTCGCACGCGCGCAATAAGCTCACGCATGTTAAACGGTTTGGTAACATAGTCATCCGCGCCGAGTTCAAGCCCTTTCACACGGTCGTGCTCGGCGGTGCGAGCCGTTAGCATGATGATGGGGATGTCGCCTTGGCGACGTAGAAGGCGACATACATCAAAACCGCTGATGGAGGGCAGCATAATATCGAGAATGACCAAAGAGGGGGGCGTGGTGCGAACGAGTTCGAGGCAGGTTTCGGCATCGGCAGCCGTCTGCACAAAAAACCCCTCTTTTTTGAGGTTATAGGCTATGGCTTCCGCAATCGGCTGTTCATCGTCCACCACAAGAATGCGAGCGGCTTCAGACATCTTTTCTTCTCCCCATTAGGTTCCACCAGAGCTTGTGTTTGAGGATAGGTTAGACGGTAGAGAACCGTTGACAAAGGACTGAAAATTCTGCAGCCGCGCCGTGAGGTCTTGCAGGGAGGCGGTATCTGGGTTCAGGCCCATCGCATCGTTGCGAAGCAGGCCGGCCTGTGCTATCGCCAAAGGGTCGCCTCCTTGCGGCGATGGAACCTGCACAAACACGGTGGCATAAGCATAGTAGGAGTTTGCAAACACGTAGCGCGCGGCACGATAGATATTGCGTATAACGGTGGCCTGGGCCGATGGGCTTGTATCGGCAGCATAGCCGGCCGGCGCCAACAGAAAGAGAGCGACTTCCCCTCTCCCCAAGTTGTTTTCGCCAGTAAGTTGAAAGCCGTTGGTAAGGCCGAGTTTGTCCGGCACGGCCGTGGACGTTTGTGGGGGGGAGGTTTGAGGCTCATCCGGCACACGCGCGAGTTGGGTAGGCTGTACCGGCAACGGGGTGGTTCCTTTTAGCGGTGCCGAGGGCAGATGAGGCTGTGGGGGCACAGCGGGGGTTGCAGTTGCTTGATCGTTTTTGGGTGCCGATATGCCGCTGCGATTTGCTGGAGGCACCTGAGGAACCGGGGCGCTTTGCATTGGGGAGGATGATGAAACGGGGACATAGGGGCTTGTGGTGTAGGTGGGTGGCAGCGACGCGACTCCACTGCCGAACCCGCCGCCGGTCTTCGGGGTTCCGTAAGAGGACGGCGGCGTAGGAAGAGAGGAGCGTGTCCGCATTGCGATGAGCATTAGGAGCACGCCGGCGAGAAACCCTAACGACACCAGCCAAAGCCCCAGCAGCCAGCGCTGCGGCGGCAACCCCATCAACGGCATGGTGCCGGCCTGCAACTCTGGGTCGGAGGGAATGGCGTTTGGAAGCGCCCGTTGGTGACGAAGTAACTCTTGTTCGGCGCGTTGGAGGCGCGCTTCATCTACAGCGCTGGGGCGAATCTCCACGGCCATACGATACCACCGTACCGCCTCTGCCCAGTTCTCCTGATCCCGATAGATATCGCCTAGCATAGAGTGAGCGGCCTGACAATCGGGTCGGCGACGAATGGCAGCGATGCAGCACTCCACCGCTTCGGCATACTGTTTGCGCAGACGATGAAGATTAGCCCTTACTAAAAGGGTGCGTATACCCGCCTCACCCGGAGGAATAGAGGGGTCCTCCACAATACTCGCCAAAGCCCCTCCCTTAGCGGTATTCGATGCCTCCTGTTTTGTCGGAATGTTTGGGTCACTCTCTAATGGGGTCTCGGTCTTTCTTTCATCCGGTATATCCATCCGTTCGCTCCTTCATGCACCCTGCAAACTCCCCACTATGTCGTATTTACCATACTTGGGCGACAACGAATGCCCGTGCTTCCAAACCCTCCGTCGCCGCGCTCTGTTCCATCCAATGCCGATGCTTCTTCCAAAACCACCTTGACTACAGGGGAGATCACCAACTGCGCAATACGCTCACCGCGCCGCACCGTGAAGGGCACATCACCCCAATTGATCAGCAACACTTTTAAGACGCCGCGAAAATCCGCATCTATCGTTCCCGGCGCATTTACCAACCCGATGCCGTAGTTCAGTGCCAAGCCGCTACGCGCGCGCACCTGCCCTTCAAACCCTGGGGGAATGGCTATTCGCAGCCCGGTGGAGATCAGCTTTCTTTCGCCTGGCCGGATGATGACCTCCTCATTTTCCGGAAGAGCCGCATACAGATCGAGGCCAACCGCACCGGCCGTGGCGTATTCAGGCAGGGGCAGCCCCTCTGCCTCTGGCTCACGTTGTACACGTACGATCACAGGCTGCACCGATTATTTCTCCTATATCCTCTACGCAGATTGAGCCATAGCGTGATCGCGACTAGCTGGCTTTGGCCACCTCACTCTGTTTGGGCTGCCGCAACGGAATGCGGAACCAGAATGTGCTTCCCTTACCAAGCTCGCTTTCAACCCACATATAGCCGCCATGACGGGCGATAAGATTCTTCACCAAGAACAGCCCGATGCCTGTGCCACCCACCGCCCGTGCCTTCTTGTTTTCAGAGCGGAAGAACTTCTCCCCGATTCGTTTGATCTCCTTTTCCGAAAGTCCAATACCTTGGTCTTTCACGCCGATCAGCACAGACCCTTGAGGAAACTCCTCACTTGGCGGCTCTTGTCGCGCAATAATGCGAACCTCTCCCCCCTCGGAATACTTGATGGCATTGGAGACGAAGTTTTGGAGAATGTTCTGAATTTTATCGGGGTCGGTTTCAACCTCGATGTGTTCCGGTTCAAAGTCAATAACGAGTGTATGCTTGTCTGTACGCCCTTTTTGTGTGTTGACGACAGCCTCTGCAGCCTTGCGAAGGTCGGTGATCTCCCAATTCATTTCGATGCCGGCAGCCCCCATCTTTTCAATGCGAGACACGTTGAGCAGATCGTTGATCATGCGGCTAAGCCTATCCACGTTCTCCTGAATGATCTGGTAGTACTCTCTCTGCTCCTCCTTGGTGAGCCACCCTTCTTCAAGGCCATCAATCAGCAGCTGGATGAAGCCTTTCATGGGCGTTAGAGGGGTGCGCAGTTCATGCGACACAATGGAGACAAATTCGGTTTTCATGCGCTCGATATTGCGGATGTCCGTGATGTCGTTAAAGATAAAGACGGTTCCGATCAGCTTATCGGCGCTCTCGCGCACCAAAGCGGCGTGCACCTGATAGATATACTGATCTTCATCTTCATCGGTGATGGTGATCTCGTTCTGCTGAGCACGCTCTTCCACGTTGGCCGAATCGGATTCTGGCAGCGGCGGATTAAGCAGTTCCATCATCTTACGCTGTATGATGGCGATGGCCTGCTCGTGTTGAATAACCTCTTGATAAGGCTTGCCGATGGGATCAAGATGGGAGGGAATATGGAAAATGGCGCGCGCCTGCGCGTTCATCTGAGCAATGCGGCCATCCGGGCCGATCAACAGGATGCCGGCAGAAAGGCTTTCAATGGTATGAGCAAGCTTCTGCTTCTCTTCCACCACCCGCATATAGCTTTGGATATTGGCGATAACGGCCGCCGTGTTACGCGCCAATCGTTCGAGAAGGCGCAGATCTTCCTCGTTAAAGCGCTCCTCGAATCGCTTGTTGAAACAGTGCAACACGCCCACGGTAACACGGTCTACGATCTGATTGTTCTCATCGCGCTTTTCAAGGATGAGAGGGACCGAGAGGGCGTTGCGAATGCCGTAGGTATGAAGCTGTTCGAGGCGTGCCCTCGGAGACGCCGATGCATCCTCCAGGAAGGCCGGCTTTCCTGTTTTATAAACTTCACCGGAGTAGCCCACATCGGGTGGCACTCGGAACCGCCTTACCTCTTCATCGCTCATACCCCAGGCGGGTTTGCAGGCCACAAGGTCGCCCGTCTCTTCATCTCGCACCATAATCACGCACTTTTCGGCCTGCACGATCATGGCCGTGCGCTGCACCACCCGCCGCAGGGTGGCCTCATACTCGGTGATAACCACCGGAGTTTCGGCGATCTCGGTGGGTGCAGGAGCTGCCCCTTTGGCTTGCTCTAGCTCTGTTCTACGTTGACGCTCCGCTGCAAGCTGTTCTCGCGCCTCTGCAAGCTCTTTACGGAGCTGCTCAACCTCTGCACGGAGGTTAACGATCTCCTCGTTTTCATTACACATGGGATGGCTGCTCATCGTCCTATGCTGTCTTCTTTGGATATGTTTCGATTTCGCATAGGGCTATATAAGCCCGATAGGCGATTTTGCGAAAGTAGTTAAAGCGATAGATAGAGTATACCCTTCAAAAGCGCACTTACGGAAAGCTTCCCTTAAAAATGCCTGCCGAAGTTTGCACTTCGGCAGGCATAAAACCTAGCGCACCTAAAACTGCAGATTTAAGGGACGTTCACGCGGAAAGTTCCGCCGAAGGTGCCTCCCTTATAACTGCCTCTAACGTAGAGCAGCGTTCCCCCTGTAGGCACCGTAGAAGGAAACTGAAGAGTTAAGGAGCTGCTACTGCCGACAGAGAGGGTGCCCACATTATAGGGCACGTCGGAAGCACCTACCCCGTGTAGGGTAGCCGAATTTACAGACACGCTGTTTGCATCGGCCCCGCCGTTATCGCCTATCTGCAGGTTGACATGCACGCCGCTATTGTCGCGCGCGATAGAGGTAACCTTTATGGTTAGGGACACCTGGCCTATTAAGAAAATAAGCGGTTTGGTGGTGACCTGCAGCACCGGATCGTAGACCTGTACCTGAGCGCTTCCTGAAGTCGCTAGAGCGGATGCCGGCACCGTGGCCTGCAGATGGTTGGCATCTATCCACTGTGTAGAGAGGGGCTGCCCGTTCCAGAGCACTTTGGCTCTATTAACAAAGCCGGAGCCAACCACGGTGAGGCTGAGGGCGGAGCTGCCTCCCGCCGCACTATAGTTTGGAGAGAGCGAGTTCACCGCAGGGCCGATTCGTATCACAGCCCCACCTCCTAACAGCCCCCCTTCACCCACCACCCCGTAGATGTCGCCGTCTGCAAGTTGAATAAGTTGCGTAGCTGCAACAGCCAGTCCATCCGCGCTGGTGCCGTCTGGATTCAGGGCAGAGAAGTAGTGGAGGACTTGGTAGTTATTTCCGGAGGTATCAATCTGAAAGAGACTCGCCGTAGTTTGGCTCGTTGGCTGGAATAGATTGGAATCCGGTAGAATGCTTATCCCGTAAATCATCCCGTTTTTGGCCAGCAGTGGCGTGGAATCTTGGAGGAGCACACCAACTGGTGTAGAGAAATTGTAAAGCACACTGAAATTACCGGAATTATCAATCTTATAGAGCACCCCAGAACTCCCCGATCCGCCATTGCGGGTGAACCCGTAAAGATTGCCTGCTGCATCTTGGGTTAGTCCCCCATAGCATAAAGCCCCATCCGCATTGGCAGAGTAGAGAATACCGACCGAGCCGAAGGCATGTAACACGGTATAGTCGGCAGGGTTTGTTGGGTTGAGACGGTATACAGTGCCGGTATCGTTGGTTCCACCGTAAAGGGTCGTCCCATAGAGGTCTCCATTTTGGCCTAAAAGAACCCCGGCGTAAGGGGTTTTCCCATCGCCGCTGCTGCCGAAGTTGTGCAGCACCATATAGTTGGTACCGTCGGGCTGAACGGCGAACACAACGCCTCCTCCGTTTGTGCCGCCACCGGAACAGGTGCCATAGAGGACACCCATGGCGCTTTGTACCAGCTTTACATAAACGGGGTAGGCGCCATCACTGTAGTTAAAACTGTGAACCAGCGAGAATCCAGAAGATGGGCTCCAGCGATAGATGGCTCCGAAACCATTTTGTCCTCCAATTTCCGTGACACCGTAAAAAGCCCCATCTAGTCCCTGGATGGGTGGTGCAAGCGGGTTCCATCCATCTTTGGGGTTTGTGCTAGAAAAATGGTGCAGCACCTGAAACTGTGAACCATCGGTGGCCACACGATAGAGCACGCCGGAAAAGTAGTTGTCGGAAAACGAGGTGCCCGACGAGGTATCGGCACCGGCGACTGTTGTGCCGTAGAGGAGACCATCGCTTCCCTGCGTTACACCGCTGTAGGGCAAAGCACCATCGGATGGAATAGTGAAGCTATGTAGAGTCATAGCGCTTCCCGAAGTGCTTATCTGAAAAATCTCGCCTTCATTTTCACTGCCTCCATGAGTGGTGGTTCCATAGAGAAGGTTATTGCTGCCGAGAGCGAGCACACACTCCGGATTGGCTCCGTAATACCCACCCGAAAAATCATAGATTATCTGGTAGGCACTTCCGTCGGTGGACAGGCTAAATAGGATGCCGGTATTGTTGATGCCCCCTTGAAAGGTAACGCCGTAAAGGGTTCTGTTGTTAAGCACCAACGCCGCATAGGGCAACATGCCATCATTCGCTACGCTTCCGAAACTATGAAGAATGGAGAACGTAGCCGAATTGGTATCGTAGGCGAAGACGGTACCGTTGTTCGACCCCTGCCCGTTTATCGCTCCACCGATAACCGTTGTTCCGTAGAGCACTCCGTTGGCATCTAAAACCATCGGTGCCGTAGGTTGCGCTCCGCCATCAGGATAGTTGAAGTCGTGGACATCCATGTAGTCGAAGCCGGTTGGCGCATTGGAATCGGGGGTTAGCTTGAAAATAACCCCATCGTTGTTGGCGCCCCCTGCCACAGCGGTGCCCCACAGATTGCCGTTGCTATCCTGAATCAGAGCCGCACGCGGCCCGGAACCATCAGAACCGCTGAAATCGTGAATATCTTTATAGACCGAGCCGTCGGTTGAGAGCTGAAAAATAACGCCTTGCCCGTAGGCCCCTCCAGATGACGCGGTACCATAAAGATTCCCGTCGCTGCCTACAATGAGCGCTGCCCATGGATTAGCCCCATCGGAACCGACAAAGGTATGGATGATCTGATATCCACTGCCGTCGGGGTTGAGTTTAAAGATCGAGCCTTCATTGAAAACGCCTAGCCCAATTGCCGTTCCGTACAGCGTGCCGTCGGGGCCTTGCACCAAGGCGGCCTGCGGATCAGCGCCATCGTAATTGAAGCTGTTCAGGCCGTCTAAGTTCAAAAACCTGCTCTCAAAAACATGCAGTACCTGGAAGTTAGACCCATCGAGGCTCATCCGGTAGACAACACCATACCCGTAGCCACCCAATTCCGTAACTCCATACAGCATGCCATCCTGCCCAATAATAGGGCTGCCGTTATACGGTTGAAAGCCTTGGGCGAACGAGAAATTGTGCAGAAGCACCGGTGGCTCCTCTGGTGGAATCCCGAAGGCACTGGGTTGGCCTGCCCGGTTCCCTATCAGCCCCAACACTACCATAAGGGCATAAAACCACTTAGGGGATGCGAGCCAGGTTTGAAACCGCCGCATTAGGTTGTGGAGCGTCATTGTTGATTCTCCTTTGTGAAAAAGTTTTTATTAGCCTTTGCCGGCTTAGATGGATATAAACCTTCCCCTCGCAGCCACAACGACCAACAGCTCCATTCTACAAAGCTATCGTAAAATTATCGTGAAATTTTTTGTCTAAAAGCCGTTCAAACGGCTTTTTATCAGAGGGCTACTCGCTTTCATACAAAGGGAAGCAGGAAAAAACGGCCTGGTGCAGAACTGAAGTGTATCCTCAACCTATTTGCGGCGCTTTGTGAAAACAAGCGTCCTCACAAGGAGCAACAACGCAATCTATGAAAATCACGGCCATTGAAACCCATGTCTGCAATGCACGAATGCGCAACTGGATTTTCGTAAAGGTGCTTACCGACGAGCCAGGCCTCTGGGGCTGGGGTGAAGCGACTTTGGAATGGCATACGCGCTCGGTCGTGGGCGCTATCGAAGACCTCTCTTCCCTGCTTATCGGTGAAGACCCTACACGCATCGAGCACCTTTGGCAGATGATGTATCGCCAGCATTTCTGGCACGGCAATGGAATCGTGCGGGCCACAGCCATCGCCGGCATAGATATCGCCTTATGGGACATCCTCGGAAAATCGCTGGGCGTTCCCTGCCACAAACTATGGGGCGGCCCTGTACGCAACTACATTCGCCTCTACTGTCACCTTGGTGGCGGCAAAATGGAGGACTTCTACGAAACCCATCCGGCCGATGCCAAACGCTTCGCCGACTTGGCCCAACAGGCGGTAGAGGAGGGGTTTACGGCTTTTAAAGCGATGGCCGTGCCTGAAACCATGCCTTTAGAAGGCTTGCGTCCTCTGCATTACGCGGAGGCGTGTGTTCGCGCCATGCGTGAGGCCGTAGGGCCAGATATTGACATCATGGTAGATTGCCATGCCCGTCCCTCCCCACGTATGGGGCTTCTGTTCGCCAAAGCCCTCGAACCTTATGGGCTTTATTGGTTCGAGGAGCCATGCTGGCCCGAAGTGGTGGATGATATTGCCCTTATTCAACGTGCCGTGAAAACCCCTATTGCAACCGGGGAACGCCTAACCTCTCAACATGTTGTGCGGGAATATCTGGAAAAGCGTGCATGTAGCGTGCTTCAGTGCGATATTACCCACTGTGGGGGCTTTTCGGAGATGCGGCGTATTGCCGGCATGGCAGAGGCCTATCGGGTAGCGCTTGCCCCCCATAACCCCCAGGGGCCGGTGAGCACCGCAGCCTCGCTAGAGTTCGGCTTTGCAACCCCTTCCTACATCATCTGCGAGTCGGTGCACAAGGATGTGCCATGGCGCCAAGATGTGGTAAGCGAAGGCTTTACGGTAGACCCAAAAGGGCAGGTCGTCCGTGCCTCAAACCGCCCTGGGCTAGGCATCGAGATCAACGAGAAGGAGGTACAAAAGCACCCCTTCCAACCAGAGGTGTTACAGCGCACCTTTTACCCCGATGGCAGCGTGGGCGATTGGTAGATGGGCCTTTCTCCTTTCCCCTATGCCCTCTAGAAGAAAGCGTCCTTGTTCACAAAGGTTTGGTGCACGCCATGTGTTCCTACCCAAAAGGCTGCCGAAGCCCCACGTAAATAGAGCCGTTACATCCGCACAAAGTGTTCTCCGTATATGGTGTGCACTGTCTCCACATTCTGCTCGAAACGCTCAGATCACCTATCTAGCTCTAGAAAATTTGCCCCGAAATTCCGATAGCATTAACAGGGCTTATTCCAAATAGAGAGACCATTTACCATGTCGTCCAACCGATTCGTCACGGCTACTCGTGCCGTTACCTATCCCCTTTTATCCGAGGGTGCTGTGGCCTTCAACGGCTCTACCATCAGCGTAGACCACAGCTCTTATATGGCGCAGCATGACCTCGTGTATCATATGGTGCCAACGCTAAGCGCTTTGGCGATGCCGCTTGGGGATGGCGATCTCGGCGCCATGGTATGGTGCCCGGAAAAACTTACCGCTCAACTTCAAAAAGCCGACCTTTGGGACGATCCGTTGCCCTCTTGGGAGCCTTCCACTACCCTTGAACAGAGTGGGCCTATTGTAAAAACCGCCGAGCAGTGGAGATTGCTTTCTGCGGGCCGGCTAGCCATAGATTGCGTCCCTTCACTTTTCGCAGAGCCGGTTCGCTATGAACAACGCCTGTCTCCCTACTCGGCTACTCTCCATATCATGGCCGACTCGCCGGCCGGCTCCTGCCAAGTCACCGCATTTGTAGCAGCAAACACCGGTGTGCTTGTATTGCGGTATCAAGACCAAAGCCTACGCACCGTGCAGCGACGTATAGAGGTTTCCCTGTGGCGTCAGGCCCACCTGTTCGCCCTTGGAGAGACGATAGGCATTCTTCAGGCGCTGGCAGATAGGCGCTATGCTCTTATGGTGCGTGTACAAGGGCGCGAGGTGAAAGCCGGGATGCGCAACTCGCATCAAGTCTATCTAGAGATAGCGCCAAGCCGTTCCTGTGATTTCACCCTTTACGCGGCGGTGGCAACCGTTCCTCGCAACGGGGACCCGGTGAGTGCTGCGCGAGCCCAACTGCAGTCGGCGATGGCTAAAGGCTACGACACGCTGCTGCGAGAGCATCGTCAACACTGGGCAGCCTTTTGGCAAAAATCTTTTCTGCGCCTCGATGGGGGCGAGTACGACCCTTTCGCCACCTATTTGGAGAATCTGTGGTACTTGAACCTCTACTACCTCGCAGCCTGTGCGCGAAGCGCCGATGCTCCCCTGCCCAACGGCGCCCTGTGGCTTAGCCAACAGGATAGGCGCCCAACCCCCGCTCTCTATAACGGCACGGCCCTGCGCACCCTATTGGCGCCGCTGCCCGTGGCCAATCATCCCGAAATCGGCGTACCTATTGTGGAGACCTATCATCGTCTCTTGCCGACCATGGCGGCCAAAACGAGCCGCGATATGGGGTTGGGCGGAGCCTATTTTCCAGAGCGATTCAATCGGTTTGGGCAAAGCTTCGATGTCTCTTCCGATGCGCACAACAATGGCCTCTACACGGCCCTGCTGCTTTGGCAACTATGGCGTCACGCGCCCGATCCATTTTTGCTGAAGGAGCGCGTCTACCCCCTGTTGCGCGCCTGTGTGCAGTTCACCCTAGAGCGGCGTGAAACGGTAGTGGAGGGTGGCCCTTTAAGCGATGCTCAGGAGGACTTTCGAGAGCGTGCGGCGCTTTCGCGAGCCTTGCGCGCCCTGTTATGGATGAGCACAACGCTCGATGTAGATGAAGAGGAAACGCGCGCCCAATGGCGTCAGGCCTTGCAGGAACTAGGTGGGGATATGCCTTTCGACCCCATTTACGAACTTCTGCCCTTTTCATGTCAAAATGCAGAGGAGTTCTCGATGCAGCTACGCGAGTGGCTACAAGAGATGCACCAAACGCCACAGGGCTGGCTTGCCCCAGAGATGCATGTGCCTCGGTTGGATTACAGCGCTCAACTGCTTTTGCTCATTCAGTCGCTCCTGCTACGAGAGGAGTCACTTCCAAGCCTCGCCCTCACGCGCTCCAACATCAACCCAATCGCTTGGGAGGAGGGTTTTGGAGGGGAAATTCCTACGGCCATCCACCTGTTTCCATCGCTGCCCTCTCACTGGAGTGCGGCTTTTACCTTAGCGGCGCCGGGAGGTTTTCGCGTGAGCGCCGAGGTGTTGGAGGGAAAAGTGCGCTATATTGCCGTTCGCAGCCTTGTAGGGGGTCTGTGTCGGCTGGTAAACCCATGGGGAGAGGGCGCTACGGTTCGCATTCTTGATGGCCGCCAAACGCTCGCCGAGGTCTCCGGGCCTATTCTCGCGTTTGAAACCGTGGCCGGAGGCACTTACCTTATAGAGCGTAGCGACTTTCCTCTTTCTCGTGCGGTGCGCATTCGCTTTCACGGCAGACGCAACGAAGCTTGTAAGACTGCCGGGCGCCTTTTGCTTGGACTGCCGGCGCTTCCGACCTCGTAAAGATGCCGGAATGTTGTTTGGGATTGTAGAATCGCACAAAAACGCTTGCCGAAATCTTTGAAAGCGTGTATAATAATACCTGTAGGAAATCCCTCTCTTGATGAATCTGCGCTCGTTCCCCCCTTTGCGAGTGTAGGTTTTGTTTTGCCAGCTCTTTCCGGCCGGCAAAACGAAAACAAACAACATACCAAAAGGCAGGACTTCGTATGTTCAGAAGCGTTGCAAACTATTCACGATGGCTTATGCTTACCTCGGTGCTCGCGCTGCTCGTTCTTGCATGGGCGCTTAGCGGCTGCGGAGGCGGGGGTGGTGGTGTTGCTTCAGGCACCGGCAGTGGCGGCGGCTCCTCATCCGGCTCTTCCGGCAGCCCACCGCCTGTAGGGAATCCTAACCTGGCCACCATCACCGGCCAAGTCACCGATATCGCCGGTAATCCGGTTGCCGGAGCGGCCATCAGCATCATCGGAACCAACCTCACGGGTAGCAGTGCCTCCGACGGTTCTTTCACCATCTATAACGTTCCGCTTACGGCCACACAGTTCACCGTAACGCCGCCTAGCGGCTACTACAGCTTCGACGTGCGCTATTTGGGAAACGACTATAACCTCCAAAAACCGTGCCCCCTCCCCCTGCCAAATCCGCTGCAGAAGGGTGCCGACCCACTGCCCGGCCCTGTTCAGCTCTATCCCACGAGCGGGCCACCGCCAGCGCCTACCTACGGCTGTCCGTAAATTTCTGCTTACCTCGTCACACACGGTGCGCATCCTACGCACCGTGTTTTTGGTTTAGAACCTTTTGCAGAAGACCTACACAGTGCACACGTTTGCAACGTTCCGGCAGGGTCTATCTCCACCATCCTGTGCGTTCAGCTTTGGCGTTCAGGACACCCTAGGTAAAACCGTTGTTCAAACCATGCCCCCATCGGTAAGCCATCGCGCCCTCCCTTCTTCTGGAAAGCCGGATAAGCCACCTGCCTTACGGAAGAAACATGTGAAAGCAGCGTGCCGTAGGAAGTCCCAAGCCCTCTGTAAAAATAGGCGAAACCTTACCCCCTCCTTTTGTATTCTATATATAGAGGCTGTGCGACGCAATACCCTACGAATTTGCGGTGAAAGGATAGCAGAATGATTTTTCAGACGGTTAGCCGATGGTTTGTTGCCCTGCTCGCTTTGGGTCTGCTCGCTTGGAGCAGAGGAACTGCTGCACTCGCAGCTCAAAACATCGTTCCTTCTGCCGATCAACAGACATTGCATATCCAAGCACAAAGTGACTTCTACCAGATCGCCTGGAACGGCACGAGCGGCACCCTTACCCAGATAGAGCCTTCGAGTGGACAGCGCATCGTATATCCCCTCACCCTCTTGCGCGTAGATAGCGGCCCTGTGGGCTATGCGCACTATCTCGTTTGGTTTCTAGCGCGTAGTCAGCAGAGCTTCGCCATTCTTTGGTGCTATCTTAACGATACGGGCAATGACTTCTACTGCTGGCTCTACCGCTATCCTGGCACCCAGCTCAACGGAGTCCATTTTCGAGGGGACTACTCTGTACCGCCCCAAGTTCCTCTACCCCCTCCTACACCACTGCCTACGCTGCAGCTTCCCGCTCCACCCATCTATACCGGCCCTAGCTTCACCTACAGGAATTGGACTACGCAAGGAGGAACCATCCCACGACTACCCCTTTGGACTGCCGACCATGCGAGCTTTGCACAGCCTGCGGCTCAGACCGATCAAAAACCGGAGCGCGTCCTTACCGATCTGCAAGTAACCCCACTTCATCAGGTGAATGTAACTCCCAATAATGGCTGGAAATCGGATGGATGGAGTGAACTACATGCGCTTGCTTACGATTCTGCCAAGAACCCCTACTACCTCATTCTCTACTCCAACACCGCGCACGGCTACGTAATTGACCTTAAAGAGGGGCGCATCTATGTGGCCGATTTTGGGACTCCGGTGGTCTTTGCTCCCGGCACCACCCTCTTTGGTGTCGCACAAAACGATTTTTCGCCTCCGCCGGCTCCGCGCGTTCCGGCCTACAGCCTACAGGAGATCACTCTGTATGCTTCCGGGCACTATACCAACCCCTATACTCAGGTACAGTTCGAGGTGCAGTTTAGCCGCCCGGATGGACAGGTCGTTACGGTTCCCGGATTTTGGGACGGTGGGCAAACCTGGCGCGTGCGCATTGCCCCCACACTCATAGGCGATTGGCAGTGGAAGACGCTCTCTAACGACCCTGGGCTTAACGGTCAGGTAGGGCGCTTTACCTGCATTACGGAGGCCAGAGAGATTGACGGTTTTCTGATTGTAGACCCAGAAAACCCGCGCGAGTTCCGTTATGCCGGAGGTGGGCACTTTCTGCCTGTGCCCGTTTGGTTTTCCCTCACGTCCGGTACCTCTACAAAGCCTATACCTAACACTGCGCCGAAAACAGCGGCAACGACCTCTCTCACATCAAGTTCGACGGACGATCCACCACAAACGGGGACGGATGTGCTTACCACCCTGCAAAAACTGCACGACCTTAGTGTGAACCGCCTTATGGGCACTTGGGTGCTGGATACCGGCTCGCAGGCACTGATTAACGACAACCCGGACGCCATCAATCCCACCTTTTTTCAAATGCTCGATGCAAAGGTACGCGCCTGCAATCTTCTGGGTATAGTGCCCGATATTGGCTTGGGCCGGGCCGATTCGCCCCTGCTTAAAACCATGAGTGCCGAACAGTTGCAGCGCTTCTGGAGCTATGTGGTGGCGCGCTATTCTGCCTACAACATTTGCTGGAATCTGCTCGATGCTTCCTCCGGCTTCTCCAGCGATGTGCAAGACCTACTCCAAAACCTTATTGAGCTTACCCATAAGTACGACATCGAGCAGCACCCGATCACAGCTATTTTGCCCGGCATCAACTCCTTGCCATCGGCTCCCCAATTTCCGGCCATGCCATCCGAAGAGAACACCTCCGACGGCGCCATTTTTATCAGTTCGCCGGCGGGAATGCCCCTTTGGCCCAACAACACCAACGCGGATGAGCAAGAGCTTGCTATGGAGCGGTTTGTGGCGGCGCAAACGCCGAGCGCCCAGGTGCATGATCTCGACATCATTACCATCAGCGGGGGGAACCTGCTCTCGGTAGCCGCCGATCAGACCTACCGAAAGCCCATCGTCATCTGCGATGTTGCCTCCTCCCCGGATGAGACGCGAAGGCGACTATGGGAAACACGGCTTTCCGGTGGGTACTGGGTTGCAGAATCGGCTCCGCTTTATGAAGGTAACGCAATCTCGCCTATCATCACCCAGAGCCTCGCCTGCGCCCATCTCTTCAAGATGGTCTCCTACTGGCTGCTACGCCCTCACGATGACCTGCTTTCTGCACCCAATGGCGGCCAACTTCCTCCGGATATCCACGTGTTGGCCAACCCAGGCTGGTTCTACGTGGTCTATTTTCCTACCGGTGGTGCGGTGCAACTCGATCTGCTGGAAGCAACTGGCCAACTCGAAGCGGCTTGGTTTAACCCGAGAACCGATTCCATTGTCAACACATTTCGCTTCAGTGGAGGGCAAAAACGCGTTTTTCGTACCCCCGATTCACAGGACTGGGTGCTGCTGATACGCTATCCCAACTAAATTCCGTATTTTAGCAGGAAGTAGCACCCTCAACGGTGAAAAGAGGAGGTAATGGTTCTTCGGAGTTATATATCGTATGTCGGGTGAACAGGTCGCTTGGGAGCGGTTGAAAACAGGCGATATTCTTAACGAGCGCTACCGCATCCTACGCATATTGGGCAAAGGGGGCATGGGCACCGTTTATATGGCGGAGCACCTTCACCTCAATACGCTTGTGGCGATTAAAGAGGTGCGCCTGCCTAAGGCCAGCAGTTCGGAGCAAGAGCCTAAGGAGCAGGAGACCGTGCTGCATGAGGCACAAGTTCTCGTGCAGCTCCATCATCCGAACCTGCCCAAAGTAACCGATGCCTTCATCGAAAACGATAAGTTCTACCTCGTTATGGAGTACATCGAAGGCGTTACCTTGGAGGCGTTTCTGCGCAATCAAGAACGCACCCACCTCGATGTGGCCAAGGTAGTGGCTTGGGGAATCCAGATAGCCGATGTGCTTGACTACTTACACCGTCAAGACCCTCCTATCATCTTTCGCGACCTCAAACCTTCCAACGTCATGCTGCGGGCCGACGGTAGCATCTGCCTCATTGACTTCGGCATTGCTCGCCGTTTTCAGCCGGGCGCCTCTCGCGATACCGCCTTGCTGGGGAGTGTGGGCTACTCGCCACCTGAACAGTTCGGTAAGCGCCAAACCGACATGCGCTCCGATATCTATGCGCTTGGGGCAACCCTTCATCACCTTTTAACAGGCCACGATCCGGCTTCCCAACCCTTCAAATTTCCCTCTGTGCGTAGCCTCAATCCCAGTGTGCCGGAAAGCCTTGATAGGCTCATCACCGCTTGCCTTGCCCTAGAACCGGAATCACGGCCGCAAACCGCGCGCGAAGTGAAAGAGGCTCTGGAGAATATTCAAAAAGAGATCGCGCTCTCCGGCTCTTTATCGGGTTCCTACCCTCCAAGCAGCGGCATTGGGGGACATTTGGCTTCTGCTCCTCTTGCATCAAGTGGTCTTGAATCCACTACCAAGAAATGGGCACTGTTGGGTATCGTCGTGGGTGTGATCATCGTCGTCGGGTTAGTCGGTGTAGTTATCGCCGTAACGCACCAGCCCCATAAAGAGGCGAAACCTGCCGTCGTCGTCACCACTCAGGTGCCCTCTACCCCTGCCCCACCTATAACGGATACGTCCCCGCCGAGTAACTCCACCATGAATCCCCTCACAACCGTCCCCGTTGAACCAACGACCCCACCACCGCAACCGTTGATAGATACCTCTACGGTAACCCTAGCGCCCCAACAGGCTCTTCAGAAACCGAATAACGCGGTGTTGCCGCTTACCGTTAGCGGAAGCATCGTAGGACATTTCGGCGCGATCGCTACTATAGCCGTCTATTTTTATCGTGACGACAAAGCGCTTGTGCCTCTCCTCGCCGCCGACCCCAGCAACTACACCTACGTTACGTCGAATGGGCAGCTTGGCATAGCGGCCCAGTTAACGGTCAACTCCGATCCACAGCCCTTTACCTGGAATACCGCCGTGCCCCTTAAAGAGATTCCAATAGATGCCGTCTCTGCCGGGCAGGTTTATGCGCGCGCAGAAGTGCTGGTTGACGGACAACGTATCTGCATCTCGTCAATAGTTGACCTTATGCCCTACTTGCCCCTGCCCACTCCGGCCAACGGCAGCAACACATCGAATACCGCTTCGGGAGGTATGTCTACCGCCAATCCTCTTTATGGCACGGCGGGGCAGCCTTAACTTGCCGGCCTCCCAATATCTATCGAGCAGGAATTCTCACAAAATCAGCCCAAAAACTTGACAAAGGAACCGTATGAAGCATACAATAGTTTTGCGGCGCAGCCTATGTGCTGCAATCGGTTGGTTTCATTTGCGAAGGCATACCTAACGCACGAATGTCACTTTCGCAGTCCCTCCCCGTCCACGAGGAAAAGTAAGAATGGAGTCTTTCGCAGAGATGGCGACGGGGCAAAATCAAGACAGACAGTATATTAACGCTAAATTAGGGGTGGTGACTCTTTGAAAACACGACTGGATCACGCGGAAACCGAATCTGTAGAGGCGATTGTCCCTTCTGCTGTACACACACACTCCGTTCTTAATGGCCATCTTACCTCCACTATCTCCTTAGAAGCGATCCGTCAGGCTCTTCGCGGCGCCATTCACTACCTGCGTGATCGCCAACAGCCCGATGGCCACTGGGTGGCAGAACTAGAAGGCGACACGATTTTGGAAAGCGAGTACATTCTCCTGCTACAGTTCCTGGGCAAGAACGACCCGGAGAAGTTTCGTAAACTCGCCAACTACATTCGCAGCAAGCAACATCCAGAAGGTTATTGGGCTATCTATCCGGGGGGGCCACCCGAGGTCAGCGCATCGGTAAAGGCCTACTTCGCCTGTAAATTGGCCGGTTTCAGCGAAAGCGAGCCGTTCATGATTCGCGCCCGCCGTGCCATTTTGTCGCTGGGTGGAGTGACCCACTGCAACACCTTCACCAAGCTCTATCTCTCCATTTTCGGGCAGTACGACTGGTACGGTGTTCCTGTCATCCCTCCAGAACTCATTCTCATGCCGAAATGGTTCTACTTCAACATCTATGAGATGTCTTCGTGGTCGCGTGCCATTCTTGTACCGCTCTCTGTTATCAACGCACTGCGGCCCTATCGCCCCATACCTGCCCACGCCACCATTGATGAGCTTTTTGTGGGTGGGAAAAACCGCAAACGGATGCAACTGCCGTGGGATAGCCGCCCCATTACCTGGCGTAACGTCTTTTTGGTTGTGGATAAAATCTTGAAGCTCTACCATGCTAGCCCCATCAAACCGTTTCGCAAGCTAGCGCTGCAACGCTGCTTACAGTGGCTTTTGGAGCGGGAGGAGAATAGCGGGGGGCTAGGGGCCATCTTTCCGGCGATGACCCACGCCATTATGGCCTACAAATGCATGGGGTTACCGGACGACCACCCGGCTATCCAAAAAGAGCTAAAGGAGCTTGCGGCTTTCGAGATCGAAGAGGGCGACACCATTCGCCTTCAACCCTGTGTCTCACCTGTTTGGGATACGGCCATCTCCCTTAACGCGCTGCTCGATAGCGGCTACTCTCCTGAAAGCGAGGAGATTCGCAAAGCAGCCGAATGGTTGCTCAGTAAACAGACCCGCAAAAAGGGCGACTGGGCTGTCAAAGTGCGCAATGTAGAGCCGGGTGGATGGTATTTCGAAAAGGAAAACGAGTTCTACCCTGATGTAGACGATACCATCATGGTGCTGATGGCCCTCTATAAAACCTATTGCCATGATGGGCGCCCGTGGACAGAAGCGCCCCCTCCGGTACGTGAGGCGATGCGCAAAGGCCTTAATTGGGTGTTCGCTATGCAGAATCGAGATGGCGGATGGGCTAGCTTTGACAAAGACAACAATCGTGTGCTTTTCCAATACGTGCCCTATGCCGATCATAATGCGATGCTCGACCCCTCTTCGGCGGACATCACGGCCCGCGTTCTGGAGATGTGCTCCTACTACGGCATCGGCAAAACCGACCCACGCGTGAAACGCGCCATCGCCTATCTCTATCGAGAACAAGAAGAGGATGGCTCGTGGTTTGGCCGCTGGGGCGTGAACTACCTCTACGGTACATGGCAGGTGCTACGTGGACTGGCCCGCATCGGAGAGGATATGCGCTCGGAGCGCATTCAACGTGCCGTTCGCTGGCTGCACTCCGTGCAGAACGAAGACGGCGGTTGGGGAGAGAGCTGCCAAAGCTACGAACCCGGTCACCCCAAAGCCACCGGCCCCTCTACGCCCTCCCAAACCGCTTGGGCACTTATGGGGCTTTTTAACGCCGGCGACCTTTCAAGTTGTGCCGTCCAACGCGGCATCGAGTATCTCTTGAAAAACCAAACCGACGATGGCACCTGGCAAGAAGAGTGGTTCACCGGAACCGGTTTTCCGCGTGTCTTCTACCTGCGCTATCACTTCTATCGGCATTACTTCCCGCTGTGGGCACTCGCCCAGTATCATCGCTTTGTGGCCGGCGAGCCGGGCTATACCCAAGAAGAGACTCCAACCTCAGCCGACCGCTTCGCAAACTTAGAAGTGTGAGCGTTCAGGGGGCTGTGCACCACTTCCTGCCCCCCAATCATACCCCTTTCAACAAAACGGACGAAGAGCTGCATCTCAATAACACTTGCCGCCGAGCGACCGGCTGCCTTAGCGGAAACTTCTGCCCTCTCTTAGGCGTAACTCTCTTGCCTTCTATTTTGCGGCACACATGCTAATGTGCCGACCACATTTTCATTGCTACCAGGGGGATTCTACGGTATGGCTTCAGAAACAAAACGAGAGATGCACTATCGCCGTCTCGGCAACAGCGGGCTAATGGTCTCTGAAATCTGCTTGGGCAGCTGGCTTACCTACGGCAACGCCGTAGAGGATGAACGCGCGGAGCAGTGCATAGATAGAGCCTACGAGCTAGGCATCAACTTTTTCGACACGGCCAACGTCTACGCACGCGGTCGAAGCGAGGAGGTTGTTGGGCGGGCGCTGCGCAAATATCCACGAGATACCTATGTCATCGCCACCAAGGTGTTCTTCCCTATGAGCGATGGCCCCATGCCTAACAACAGCGGTCTCTCCCGCAAGCATATTATGGAACAGTGTCATGCTAGCCTCAAACGGCTTGGCGTGGACTATATTGACCTCTACCAGTGCCATCGCTACGACCCCAACACACCCCTCGAAGAGACGTTGCGCGCCCTCGATGACCTTATTACCCAAGGGAAAGTGCTCTACATCGGCTTTAGCCAGTGGAGTGCCTACCAAATAGCGGATGCCGTGAAGTTCCAGGAAGCTCACAATATGGATCGGTTTATCTCTAGCCAACCCTACTACAACATGTTGGGAAGGGGCATTGAAAAAGACGTTATCCCTGTGTGCGAGCGAGAAGGCATCGGTCAGATCGTTTTCTCACCGCTGGCGCAGGGCATATTAACTGGCAAATACAAGCCCGGGCAGCCTCCTCCGGAAGGAAGCCGCGCTGCCGACCCGCGCCAAAACATGTTCCTGAACCAGGGTCGGCTTGACGACAACGTGTTAGAAAAGGTACAGCGACTAGAACCCATCGCAAAGCAGGCGGGGCTTACGATGGCGCAACTGGCTTTAGCATGGTGTCTGCGGCTTTCAAACGTTGCCAGCGTCATAATCGGTGCCTCCCGTCCAGAGCAGGTGGAAGAGAACGCCGGTGCCGCCGGGGTTAAGCTTAGCCCCGACATCCTCAAAGCCATAGACGAGGCGCTGGCCTAATCTGGGTCGCCCTCTTAGTGGCTCTTTTTCTCTAAAAATCGCGGGGGCGCACGGTCGTGCGCCCCTTGTAAAAACAACGCGCTACTCTCGTGAGATGCGCTGTCGTTTACGAGGGAGGAAGGCTCGTTGCCCACGTTCGATTCAGCTCTGACACCATCTGCAGCATAAAAGCGCGATCGTTATCGAAGGTCACATTCCAATCGGCGTCCTGAGCCGCAAAATCAAAAACCCAAAATGCCGCTAAGGGGACGTTATAACGCGAAAAGGCGTCGAGAAACACTTGAAATTGGGCACGCTGTTGAGCCAATGTTCCCTCCTGGCGACTCACTCCAAACTCCTCAATAACCAGGGGCTTGCCCGTCTTTTTGGCGACCTCTTTGAGTAGGCCGACAACTTCTTGCAGGCTTTTTGCGCCACCTGGATAGATGTTTTTTGGATCAGGATAGAGATGAACGCAAAGGGTATCTATGGGGCTGGGGTTATCGCGCTGAAGGATGGTCTCAAACTGACTCACCGTATCGAGCTGCCAAGTATGATCGTGTAGATTGTGATAGGCGGACGGGCGTGGAATGGCGTTGCCGGTAAGGAGAATACGCAGAGGATCGTACCGGCGCACCGTTGTAGCGAAGGTGTGTAAGGCTACCTGAATATCGTTCCAGTGCAGTTCATCGCGTGCGGAGCGGCTTGTGGGTGTGCCCAAATTGGGCGCGACGGGCGGACGGTACTCCGAGGCGTTTGGAAGGTCGGCAACCAGATTATATTCGTTGCCGAACTCCCAGCCCCAAATGGCCTCCGAGCTGCGGTATCGTGTTACGACCTGTTGGGTGAATCGGCGGATATAGGCGTTCGTTCGGCTTTTAGGGTCGCCATAGGCCTGCATCGGCTCACCCATAAGGTCGGGCACCGTAGAAACGTTCCAAAAGAGTGATGGGATAAGCCCCATCCCGCAACGTTCGGCTGCATCTACCACCCAATCGAGCCTTGCGAAGAATTCAGCCGGCTTCTTAAGATAGAGGCTCTGCTCAGACGGCCAATACCCGCCACACATAAAGCGTACAAAAGGAATGCCGTGTTGAGCCAAACGACGCAGATTTGTGAGAGAAGAGCTATCGTTTGGGTTCCTCAACAGCCGATAGAACAGGTCGAAATAGTTGGCGCCAATGCCGCGATAGGGGTGTCGTGCCCGCATAAGCGTTCCGTGCTCGACGTACAGTCCCTTTGGCATTGCAGCAAGGGCTTGGGATGGAGGCACCTGCAAACCGGTTAGAAGCCCTCCTGCAACGGTTTGTACAAATCTGCGGCGGCTCAGTTCATTACAGCTCATAGGGCTACCGTCTGTCCCCCATCTACCAAGATAGTCTGTCCGGTCACATAAGCTGCCGACTCGGAGGCGAGGAAGACCACCATGTTGGCCAGCTCTTCCGGTCGCCCAAGTCGCCCTATCGGAATGGCAGCTTCCATCTGTCTACGCGCCTCTTCCACCGAGATGCCACGCTCTTGAGCGCGCCATTCCAACAGGAGTTTTATCCGATCGGTGTCGAAACTGCCCGGCCCTACGTTGTTTACGGTAATGCCGTAAGGGGCTAGCTCCTGAGCAAGCGTTTTACACAGCCCCACCACCCCGGTGCGCAAGGTGTTAGAGAGCAAAAGCCCAGGAATGGGCTGGCGTACCGAGGTGGAAGTAATAACCACGATGCGCCCCCAGCCCGCCTGTTGCATATGCGGAAGGGCTTCTCGAATGAGACGTACCGTAGAAAGCAGCGTGCTCTCGATGGCCGCACGCCACTCGGCTTCTCCCAAAGAGGCGAACGTTCCCGGCGGTGGCCCACCGCTGTTGGGCACCAAAATATGAAGTGCACCAAAACGGGCTACCGTTTGGGACACCGCGGAGGCGATATCCTCTGGCTTCGTTACATCGGCCACAAGCGGCAACACCTCGGCGCCGGTCTCCTCATGGATGCGATGGGCAGCCTCTTGAATCGCCTTCTCCGTTCGCGCAAAGAGAGCGACTTTGGCTCCCTCACGCGCCAATCCCAAAGCACATGCAAACCCCAACCCCTTACTGGCAGCAGCCACAAGGGATACCCTATCTTTAAGTCCAAACTCCACTCGCGTTACTCCGTTCACTGTGTTGAACCTTATTTCGTTCCCCTACCTCTCTCTTCCTGCCCGCTGTTGTTCTCGACAGATACGGCTTCTGAAAACATATCTTGCGTGCAACCCTCGCCTATAGACGCGAAGTGAGGGAAAAGTGTAGACTCTTTGTACACTGTTTAAATGGAGAGTTCAAGAGAATGTTACGTGCTCTGCAGGGAGCGCTTTTGCTGTTAGCAATGACCATTACCCCATATACCTATGCCGTTTCCTCATCGGCTCCTACCTTCTCCGAGACATGCCGCCTGGCCTGGTACCAATACGATACGAACTTACCCCTTCACCCTATCCTAAAACCCCTCGACACAACTTCCACCGGTATCCGCTATACACTGACCTACGATAGCATTCACGATCAGCGCGTCACGGCGATTTTAGCGCTCCCGAAACAGGGCAAAGCGCCCTACCCGGCCGTCATCGTTATGCATGGCTCGGGAGGGAATAAAGATAGCTCCTATGTGAAGGCCGGCGCCGAAATGCTGAACGGCATCGGCATCGCAGCCCTTTCTATAGATGCACAGTATTGTGGCGACCGAAAACGCCCCGAACGCAGCGGCGATATTTTTCTGCCAAACTCCTACACTGCACGCGATGCCTGGGTACAGACCGTGGTAGACCTACGACGCGCCATAGACTATTTGCAGAGCCGCCCCGATATCGCCAAAAACCGCATCGGCTATCTCGGCTTTTCCATGGGCGCCATGTTAGGGAGCGTGTTGGGGGGTGTAGATAGAAGGGTAGCAGCCCTCTGTTTGGCTGTTCCGGGCGGGGGGTTCGTGCAGATCGCCGAACATATCGCCGCCTACCCCCTTCTGCGGGCGCATTGGCCTATTACCATTAACCCTCAGGTGATGAAAATTATTCAGAGCGTTTCCCAGATCACCGATCCCATCTACTATATCGGCCGCATCGCTCCGCGTCCCATGCTTATCTTCACCGCCAAGTACGACGAGATCATTCCTCCGGCCGCCTCAAAAGCGCTCATCGCCGCTGCGCGTAACGATAAAAACCTGCGCGTCATCGAGGTAAACTCCGGCCACATTCTTAATCCGGAGATCATTTTCACCATTCGCGACTGGTTTCAAAAACACCTGCTTCCTCAAACCACAAGTCTGAACGCTTCCTTCAAGGCTCGTGCCTACTGCTCCGGCACCTATTCGGCTAGATGAGAGGCAAAGTGCTCTTGGGGGATGCCAATATAGGTGCGCTAATGTGCTGCCCTATGGCCAAATATTTCAATCATATGCCGGAATGCGGGTAACGCTTACCCACAGAATGACGAGCTAGGGGTAGGCCTTGTACCTACCCCCTGGACGTAAAAACCGGCCTATTAGGGCATGGTTTGAACAACGGTGGCAGATACCTTCTTCTAAAGGTTGAACGGCAAATCGGAGAGAGAAAGGCTTTCTCTCTCCGATTGCTTTTGGAGCGATGTTAGTCGGCCTTGCTACTTTGTTTCGGCAGGCGGTGCGCTCTGCATTGCTGCAGCAGAACGGGCACGCTGGGCCCACTTATGCCATATGGCGGGATCGCCTAACAGTTTGATGGCGATTCCGCCCACCACGGAGCGTGCCTGAAACCCCACCTGCTTCGCCGTAATCGTGTCGTACCAGTCGGTAAGCGGCACCCGATTGGGGGTGGCATTCATAAACGCCTCGATGTGCTGCATAAAAACATCGAAATCGGAGCGGCGCTCCGCAAGGGTCGCCGTCCAAACCTCCCAATCGAGTTTGGTGTAGGTAGCACGGTTGTCAAGCGGCAAACCGTAGGGGTTCATCTTGGTGAGATAGAAGGCCACTTCCTTACGGGCGACGCTTTCGGGGAACAGGTTTAGATGAAGAATTTTGTCCCAGACCAGGTTGTACTTTTGGCTCCAAGTGCCCGGCTTGTCGAAAGCAAGCCGATAGTGATCTCCATCGTCGCTCATCTGCATCCACTGGTGTGCCATGGAATGAGCCAGTTGGGCATACTCTTGTGCTTGTTCGATACGCCCCGTTAGTTGGCAGAGCTTTGCGAAACAGCCTAAGGCCACAATGGCCTTAATCGAAAGGTTGCAGTTATGGGCGAGATGGCCGGCAAAGTCGTCGGTGCAGAGCTGGTTGGCCGGGTCAAGCCCGTTCTGTTTTAGATAGTTGGCCCACTTCTCTAGCTCCGGCCAGTAGCGTTCGGCAAAATGGGTGTTGCCGTCAATACTGGCCTCGGCAGCCATAAGAATGAGCAGGTTGCCGCTCTCCTCCACCGGCATCTGGTCTACCTCGCTTTTCTCCCCTCCGCCGTATACCTGACCGTTGGCGAGCGGATAGGTGCCGAGATCATGGGGAGCGAAGGGGAACTTCCAACGTGGCGAGGCTGCATAGTCCATCACCGGGGTTAACAGGGCCTTCAGCAGGTCGGTGTTGAGCAGAAGGAACAGAGGCGCGGAAGGATAGATAACATCTACCGTGCTAATACAGCCGTTGCTGAAGTTCTCTTTCGGAAAGAGCAGGAGCTGGCCATGCGGGTCGGCAGCGTAGCCGTGCGCCGCCAAGCACTGCGGATAGGCTAACGTCATAAGGCGCTCATAGCGCTCTCCGCCAACATGGCGCATGTCCTGCATAAACTGCTCATCGAAGCGATGGCATCGCCTTTGCAGATCGGCGAAATCCGCCGTTGCGGCTTGTAGCAGCTGGGCGATGGTCGCTCCGTTACGACGCCAATAGGGCCGGAGGCGCTGCCCCATCAATTCGATGCTATAGCGCTCGTCGTAGGCCAGAAGGAGTTGGTGTGTAACCGGCGCCTCAGCAACATGAAAGGTGGGAAACGTAACGGCCAGCACCGGCCAGTGGTCGTTAGCCGCCCGTGGCCATTGGGTGATGGTGGGCTGATCGGAAAGTGAGCCACCGGCAGCAAAAGCGCCTCGTGCTACCTGATCGCTAAGCAGATGGACCTGCCCCTTTGAAGCGGCAGCTAGGTAAAAATAACCCCAGTCAATGCGACGGTTATCGCCGGCGGCGCCAAGAATGGGCTGTGCTTCTGTGCCGAACCGCCCCACAGAAAGGCCATTTAAACTCTCCACCTGACCCACCACAAGCTGATCGGGCGTGTTGACCGCCCATTCCGCCGAACAATCGTAGTAAAGGCCCACCTCATGCGAGCGATGATCTGTCGAATGCACGCGCAGGGTTAGGTAGGTAAGCGGCCGCGCTAGAACGTCTGGGTCGTCCGGCAAAAGAGGGTTTAAAAACTCTACATCCAGCACAACGCCATCGGCGAAGAAACGATAGGTGGTTTGGGTAGGTGTGATCGTGAGGCCCTCCTGCTCCATAGGGGGTATCTCGGTGGGAAGATGCGCACCGTCCGGCAGCACTAACCCAACATCCTGTGGGGTTTGAGGCAGATTCGGCTGAGGACCGGCCCAACGATAGACCTTGCCGTCAATGCGTATAAGCCCGCACATCGCGTTTATGGCGCCCGTCCAGTGACGAGTCCAATCGTCTGTCAGATGGTCGCTCATGCTCCACACACTAAAATAGGGGTCATGAACCACCAGTGGGACAGCGGGCGGGCGATAGTGTGCGGTCTCTGCAGCCTGCGCCACTGCAACGACGCCCGGCAGTAGAACAAGCAGAGGTAACAGCGAATGGGCCCAGTGGGTAAAAGAGAAAGCCATCTCTTGTTGTGAAAACCTCCGAAAAGTTTAGTAAGGGTCGGTGAGTCGTTCCTCAACAACTTCAAGTTGCTCGCCGTCTTGGCTCACCTTGCGGAAAAAGCAGGAGCGATAGCCCTCATGACAGGCAGCTCCCGTCTGCTCCACCTTGATTAGAAGGCAGTCTTTATCGCAGTCCACACGCATCTCCCGTACCCGCTGTACATTGCCGGAGGTTTCCCCCTTCACCCAGAACTGCTGACGCGAGCGGCTCCAGTAGGTGGCTCTTCCGGTCTGCAGGGTGCGTTCAACGGCCTCCTGATTCATATAGGCCACCATCAGAACCTCTCCATTATGGGCATCCTGCACGACCACGGGTATCAGACCATTGGCATCGAATTTGAGATTTTGAGGCACTTGCATTGCGAAAGCTCCTGCGGTTCAAACGTTTGGTTCTTCTTGCGGAAATTACACGGCGACTAGCGCACACAGACACCATGCTCGGCTAGATAGGCTTTGATCTGGGCGATGGTGTAGTGCCCATCATGAACCATCGAGGCGATGAGGGCTGCATCGGCTTTGCCTTCTGTAAAGGCTTCCAGACAGTGGTGGGGCGTGCCGGCTCCGCCAGAAGCGATCACCGGTATTCCCACCTTTTCGGCCACCGCCCGAGTCAGTTCAAGATCATAGCCGAGCTGTGTGCCATCACGGTCCATGCTGGTAAGCAGAATCTCGCCGGCACCCAGCGCTTCCGCCTGCTGTGCCCATTCGATGGCATCTAGCCCTGTAGGCGTACGCCCTCCGTTCACATAGACCTCCCAACGAGGGCGTCCATCCGGGTAGGTACCCACCCGACGTGGGTCTATCGCGATGACCACACACTGCCTTCCAAAACGCTCGGCGGCCTCGCTGAGTATCTCCGGGCGCTTTACGGCGGCCGTATTTACCGCCACCTTATCGGCACCGGCACAGAGGATTCGCCGAAAATCGTCCACACTGCGAATACCGCCCCCAACGGTGAACGGAATAAAGACCTGTTCGGCCACACGCTCGGCTATCTCTACAATCAGGTCGCGCTGTTCATAGCTGGCAGTGATGTCGAGAAAAACGAGTTCATCGGCGCCTTCGGCATCGTACTTCGCCGCCAACTCCACCGGATCGCCTGCATCCCGCAAGTTGAGAAAGTTTACCCCCTTGACAACCCGACCTGCCTTAACGTCCAAGCAGGGAATAATGCGCTTCGCCAACATGGTTTGACCTTTCCGCCTTCAGATTATAGCACTTTTGCTTCCAAAAACGGTCTCCTCAAAGCACATCTTGACAAGCTAGCCAATATTCAAGTATTATAGAAAGCACTTGAATATTGTGTCCTTCTGGAGAATGCCAATGTCCATGCCAACAAGCGACAAACGCCGTCTTAAAGAGGCCCTTTACGAGCAGTTCGCCCGCATTGGCCGCGCCCTAGCCAACCCACATCGTCTTGAGTTGCTTGATCTTCTTGCGCAGGGAGAGCGCACGGTGGAAGATTTGGCACGCGAGACGGAGCTATCGGTTGCCAATGTGTCTCAGCATCTGCAAATCCTGCGCGGAGCGCGTCTGGTAGAGGTGCGTCGTTCCGGCCTATATGCTTACTATCGCCTCGCCGATTCCCGTGTTTTCTCGCTGTGGCGTTCTCTACGTACCTTCGGTGAAACCCGCCTCGCGGAGATACAGCAGGTGGTCGCAAGCTATTTTAACAATCGGGACAGCCTACAGGCGATAACTTTGAAGGAGTTAAAGGAGCGACTTGCCGAAGGCAGTGTCATCGTGATTGATGTGCGCCCCTACGATGAGTATCTTCAAGGGCACATCCCCGCCGCGAAAGCCATCCCCTTGGAGGAGTTGGAAAGGCGTTTACAGGAGCTGCCACGCGACCAGGAGATCGTTGCTTATTGTCGAGGGCCTTACTGTATCTTCGCCGATGAGGCGGTCGCCCTGCTCCAACAGCACGGTTTTAAGGCTTTAAGGCTGTCAGAGGGATTGCCGGATTGGCAAGACGAGGGCTTGCCGGTAGAAGTTGGAGGAGATAAGCGATGAGCACGATTTCTGTAGAGACACTGCGAAGATGGTTAGAAGAGGGACGACCTGTAACCGTGGTAGACATTCGTCGTACGAAAGACCGAACGGAGTGGTATATTCCAGGCAGTCTACATGTAGACATCTACGATGCGGTAGCAAACCGCGATCCCTCCGCCCTGGCCGCTCTGAATCTTCCGTCGGATGCTCCGGTGGTCTTTGTATGTAATATGGGGGTGACCGCCGCCATCGCCGCGGAGCTTGTAAGGCAGCATGGCATCGAGGCCTATGTGCTTGAGGGGGGAATGCAGGCGTGGAGTTTAGCCTACAACGTCGCAGAAGTTCCTTTTGAAGAGGGCGTGGAGATATTGCAGGTGCGCCGAACCGGCAAGGGCTGCCTCTCCTACATGATAGGATCGGACAAAGGAGCAGCAGTAATAGATGCCTCTGTCGAGGCGAAAGTCTATCAATCCCTCGCACAACAACGTGGTTGGGAGATCCGGGCGGTAATAGATACCCATGTCCATGCCGACCATATTTCACGTGCTTTGACCTTGGCGCGCCAAACGGGGGCAACCCTCTATTTGCCGGCGCAGAACCGAGTTCACTACCCCTTTACGCCTCTTGAGGATGGAGATAGTATAGACATCGGCCGCGCCCATCTCATCGCATACCGTACACCAGGCCATACCGAGGAGAGCACCTGCTATCTCCTCAACGACAAAGCCCTGTTTACCGGCGATACGCTCTTCTTAGACGCAGTGGGTAGGCCCGACCTTCATACCGATCCCGAAGCGGCACGGAGACGGGCCGAACTGCTCTACGATAGCCTTTTGCGATTGCAATCGCTCCCGCCTTCTACCCTTATTCTTCCGGGGCATACCGATTCTCCGACTCCCTTTGATGGTCAACCTCTTGTAAGAACTTTGGGCGAGATATACCGGACAACCCCGCTGCTAAAAGAGAGCGATAAGGAGGTGTTTGTGCAAACTATTCTCGCACGCATTCCGCCCACACCCCCTAATTACCTTGAAATCATTCACATCAACGAAAGCGGTAGCCTAGAGACACTCGCAAAGCCCGTTACCGAATTAGAGGCAGGGGCAAATCGCTGTGCCGTTCACTAACGTTTTTGGTGAACGCCAAAATGCGGAACCCAGGCTTGGCATTCGAGCCAACCTGGCCCAGTTTGCCCTGCTGATCGTCATCAACGCCTTCGTTGGAGGCATGGTAGGGCTTGAGCGAACCGTGTTGCCTCTGATTGGCACCACCCTGTTTCATCTCCGCTCCGATACCATCACGGTAAGCTTTATCGTGAGTTTTGGCGTCGTAAAGGCCTTTGTTAACCTCTTTTCCGGTGCCCTCGCCGACAGATTTGGGCGCAAGCCTATTCTGATATCCGGTTGGCTCTTCGGCCTCCCCGTTCCCTTTCTTCTCATGTGGTCTAAAAGCTGGTACGGGATCAACGTTGCCAATATGTTGCTGGGGATAAATCAGGGGCTTGCTTGGTCTATGACCGTCAATATGAAGATAGACCTCGTAGGCCCGCGCCGACGTGGTCTTGCGATAGGGTTGAACGAGTTTGCAGGTTACTTCATGGTTGGCCTCACCGCATTCGCAACCGGCTATTTGGCAAGCCGCTACGGTCTTCGCCCCAAACCGTTCTACTTGGGCATCGTTTATGTGCTGTGTGGTCTGCTGCTCTCCTGGTTTTTTGTGCGAGAGACTCAGCGGCATGTCGCTGTAGAGGCCACACAACATTCTCCAGCCCAACAGAGCGAGAAACTCTCTTTTCGGGAGGTGTTTTCGCGAACGAGCTGGAGAGATCGATCGCTGTTCGCCGTCTGTCAGGCCGGCCTTGTCAATAATCTTAACGATGGCATGTCTTGGGGAATTTTTCCTCTCTTTTTCGCTGCCTATGGGTTATCGGTAGAGCGGATTGGCCTCTTGAAGTTCGTCTACCCTGCCATATGGGGGATTGCGCAGATAGTGACCGGCCCGCTCTCCGATCGGATCGGGCGCAAGGGTCTCATCGTGTCAGGCCTTGTGCTCCAAGCGTTTGCCCTGGCCCTCATACTGATGGCCCACCGTTTCACCGGTTGGTTGTTCGGCAGTGTGCTGCTTGGTTTGGGAACCGCGATGGTCTATCCAACCCTCATTGCTGCCGTCAGCGATAATGCAGCCCCTCAATGGAGGGCGCGCGCTTTGAGCGTCTACCGTTTCTGGCGTGATATGGGATATTCCATCGGCGCCCTACTGGCCGGCATCTTGGCAGACCTACTTGGCTACACTTGGGCTATCGGCGTTGTGGCAACCCTCACGTTTCTATCGGGGGTGGTTGTCTCTGTTGGAATGCGGCACCGAGCCACCGCCCCTTGAACCGACCGTTTTGCCCCTTGCTATCGCGCCACGAGCAGCGGTAGCAACAACGACAGATTGTAAAGCAGACCAAAAAGCAGATGGGCCTGAGCGGTTCCTACGACGCTGATGGTGCGATAGGCCTTCACGATGGCCGGTAGGGCTAACAGCGTCAGCAACGCGAATGGTGGCAATAGGTGCCACAGCACCCCAACGACAACGAAGAGAAGCGGGAAAAAGAGAAGGCCCAGCAAAAGCGCCTTGCCCCATGCCACAGGCAGTAGGTTCGCCAAAGTGTACACGCCGGCATTTCGATCGTCCAAACGATCTCGGAGATTGTTGGCGTGGAGAATGGCATCTACCAGCGAGGCAACCGGCAGGCTCAGCACCAGCACGCGCCCTACCGAGGCCGGCTCTAGCGGAGCCATTTGGGCGAGATAGGCGCCTAAGGAGAAGCCGAAACCGAAGGTCAACATAATCAGCAGATCGCCAAGGGCATAGCGTTTTAAGGCCATAGAGTAGAGCAGCGCGGCAAGGGCACCGATGACCACAAGCCCCACGATGCCCCCTATTGAGGGGGAGGAGCCGAGCCGTAACAGAAGCAGCAAGCCGCAGGCCAGCGCTGCCACCGATAGCAAGGTGCCGAACTCAAACATCTGTTTTGCACTTAGCAAATGCTGTGTAAGTACCCCACTGCCATGTTCGGGACGCACATCCACATGGTGCTTGTAGTCGTAGTAGTCGTTATAGACGTTGGCAGCGGAGTGGGCGAGCACACCTCCCAAAAGGGTGAGCAGAAACGCGAGCAGATCAAAACGGTGGGTCTGTTGCACGGCTAACACCGTGCCCAGCAAAATAGGCACAATGCTGGCAGGAAAGGAATAGGCTCGCAGCGCCTGCCAATAGACGCGAAACGGGGCAGGTTTTTGAGGCACTATGTCTGTTGTCATTGCACCCTCCTCTCAATAGTTTCGTTCGGCAATATAGGCAGCCAGCATCTCAAGACTTGCACGCGATGGGGTTTCAGGGAGCAGTGCCAGCGACTGTTTTGCGCACTCCACATGGGCCTGTGCCAGCGTTTGGGTTTTTTCGAAAGCCCCCGCACTTTCGAGAACGCTGCAGACGGCATCAACGGCCTCCTCATCGAGGTTGGGGTTGCCGAATGCATCTAAAAGCGTGGTTTTTCTTTCAGCCGGAATCTCCTCAAGCGCGAGCAGAAGAGGCAGGGTGGCGCGGCCATCGCGCAGATCGCTGCCGCGCGGCTTGCCGGTGATGGCCGGGTCGCCTACATAGTCCAGCAGATCGTCCACAATTTGAAAGGCCATTCCTATGCGGAAGCCGTATTCGGCAAGGGCCTCCTCCAGCGTTTCATCGGCCCCGCCTAAAATGGCTCCGCAACGGCAACATCCTTCCACAAAGACGGCGGTCTTTTTACGCAAAATCTCGAAATACTCTGGGATCGGCAGGTCTATACGCCCTGTGGCCACGATCTCCATCACCTCGCCCTCGCTCATATCTATCGTTACCTCTGAAACGGTGCGAATGATGCGCAGGTCGCCATCGAGCGCTAAGAGGCGCATAGAACGGGCGAGAATATAGTCTCCACTCAGCACGGCAACCCCGTTTCCATAAACGGCGTTAGCAGTAGGGCGCCCTCGACGTATGGCGGTATTGTCTACAACATCATCGTGCACCAGGGTGGCCATGTGCACAAACTCCATCGCCGCCCCAACGGTGGCTACGCGATTGGGGTCTGCATTGGGGTTCACCGCCCGCGCCGCCAAAGCGACCATGGCGGGTCGCAACCGCTTGCCGCCCGCCTCCAGCAGGTGGCGTGACAGCGCGGAGATGGTGCGCACGTCGGAGCCAAGCTCCGCTTGCATTCGTGCCTCCACCGCTTGGAGGTCGGTTTTTACAGGCTGAAGAAAGGCAGCAGCGGCAACAACGCCACTCGATGTTGTTGCAATGGGGACAACGTTCATTGTAAAACCTCCCCGTTATAGGCCGGTCGAACCCCTATATGGATGCAAACCGTGCCAAAATTCAGGTCATAGATGGTAATTTGGGTCAGTCCTGCCCGTTTCATGGCCTCCGCCAACTCCTCGCGAGAAACGAACTGTGCGATCGATTCTGGCAGGTAGGTATAGGCCTCTTTTCGGCTGAGCCAGCCACCGATGCTGGGCAGAATTTTGAATAGATAGAGATCGAGCAGAGGGCGTAGGAGACTTGGACGAGGCCGCGTGAACTCCAAAATCACCACCCTCCCGCCGGGGCGCGTTACGCGCACCATCTCCGCAAGGGCTTTCTCCAAACAGGCCACGTTTCGCACCCCGAAGCCCACCGTCACCACGTCGAAAGAGGCACTGGAATAGGGCAGATTTTGTGCATCGGCCACGGCCATTTTAACCTGTTTATAGGCCCCGTTACGTATCTTCTGAAGGCCGATCTGCAGCATCGGAACACAAAAATCGGCGCCCAGCACCGTTCCCTGCTCCCCCACGGCGCGCGCCAAAGCCAATGCGAAGTCCCCCGTGCCCGTACACACATCGAGGCAGCGCTCGCCGGCCCTCACTTTTGCCAAACGCACCGCCCGCTGTCGCCAAGCATGGTGTCGGTGGAAGCTGAGAATGGAGTTAAGCTGGTCGTAGCGTGGGGCGATTGTGGCGAACATCGCCCGCACATAGCGGGATTTTTCGCCGGAAGCCAGCGGCTTTTTGCGGGCAACGCTCGACATAGCTATTTTAACAGACGTCCCTTCTTCCGAAACGCATTTTACGCCCCTAAGTTTGTGTGCTTTTTCACAAACCTTCGGCGGAGTATACCTTCTCTTGAGAGAAGGAGTCAACGAATCGCAATATATTGCTCATCAATGATATTTCTACTCTAGAGAACGTTCCGCCTGCGTATTTAGTTCCTTTGCGACATCCACACCAGCCGGTGCAGAGCACTCTCTGCTCGCTCCAGCAGGGGAGATGAGACCTATTTCCCCATTGGGTCGGTTGTTGAGCTTGGCAATGGAGGCGGTTGGGAGAGATGAGGGTTCTTGAGAAAATCCGAGCGATAGCGGCACTTGGCCACGATCTCCTGTTCATAGGCGGCTGCATCGGCAATGCTGGTTAGGTTATGTTCCTGCATCACGCGAGCAAGCACTGTAGGGAAGGGATTGATGTTTCCGCGATTCACCTGTCGATCGAAAAGGGTGGCAAGGCCGGCCTCAGAGTGGATAACATCTGAGACTTTGCCGGTGAGGGTCTGACCGTTCACCTGCACGGTCACGGGGAAATCGGCAGGCCAATAGTTGGCGATGGCGGTTTCGATTTGGGCTACCCGAAACGGGGTGCTAAGGCGCCCAGCACGCTGGAACACGGCGGTGAGCCGCCTATCCGCGATCACCTTCATCACGGCATCGGCGCCAACCAGCTCCGCCCCTGTGTCGGGGTCAACCACATCGAGCGTGCCATCCGGAGTAACATCTACTCCAAAGCGATGAAAATCGTTCTGAAAAGCGCTTGGGTTTTCGCTCTTTTCCCGCAGGAGCACCGGCATGAGGTCGCCCTTTCCGTTGGCTGCGGTGATGAACTGAAGAAAGCCGATGGACACATAACCCGTATCATAGGTGTTGATGGCATCGAAACCACCCTCTAACGGAGAGACGGCGGCCAACACATGAGCCTGTTCCGGAGTGAGATGGGCGGCGTCGAAAAGCGCCTGTAGCTCCTGCGGAGGCATGGCCTTCAGCGAGATGCCGGCCGTATCGGTGCCTTGCGGGAAGCGATAGTAGGCATAGGCCGGAGGCATATCTATGTTGTCTTGATAGGTAAAAGAGACGCCGTCGTCGAAGGTAACGGTAGTTTGAAGCGGTGTTACCGCGTTAGCAAAGGGCGGAGGATCGCCGCATGCGGCGAGCAGATCAGGAGGGATAGGGCCCGGGAAGGGGGGCGGAGCGGCTCGCTTCGGAACGGAGTAGCCGAGGGCGGCGTTGGCCGCATCGGCCGCTTTCTGAGCTTGGTAACGATCCCAGGCGATCTTGGCCTGCACCCACGCTTTCCAGCTTGCATAGGGCGACTGCGCCTGGGTGGGCTGTTGAGTGGGAGGGGCTGCGGCGGCACCGATGGCGATCTGGTAATTCCAAAGCCACTTCGACCCATCCGGGGTAAGGCGCACCTGCCACGGCCCATGTTTTAGCGAATCGGCGGGTAAGCTGTAGGCCAGCCGTCCAGGCGCCTGCCAATAGGCAACGATCTGGGCGCACTCCTGCGGAGTGAACATGGGCGGCGGAGGAGGGGTTTGTTGGGAGTTAGGTGCTTGCGCAAAGGCGAGCGAAGAGCAAAGCAAAAAAGCGATCAGCGTCCGACAAACGCGATGGAAGCCCATTCCCTCTCTCCTCCTTTGTGCGGCGTAGGCATCAAACACCGGCCTCAAACGTCTCAGGAAAACCGATTTCGATGTGCTAACGGAGCTTGCACAACATCTTCTACGGCATAGTCTACCCTATTATATCCGTTCCCACAGGCGGAGAGGGGCACGCAACGAAATGCGTGGTTGACAACTTCTTCAAAAAGATGCTATACTTTTCATCGGTAAGCGAACAGCAGCGTAGCTTGTGGTTTTTACCTCGGCGTGAGCAGGCGCAACGGTGCGACTGTTTTTTGGAAAGACCCCTTTGATGTGGTCGGGCCGTTGATGCTGTTTCCCTCATACGGCACTCCTCCTTAAGCGATGTCATTGCAAACGGCCTTGCTGTGCCTTTTGCAAGAGATCGCTCCTAAAAGAACTTGCGACCATCGTGTGCGGTCTTTCCCAATCCCTGCCTAAGCTATTGATGAACCATCACCATTCTGCTGCATCGCTCTGTGTTCTATAAAAACCATCTACCACCCTTAAGGAGAACGCTAAATGACAACACCCAAAGAGGTAATCGAGTTCGCGCGGGAGCGTGAGGTGCGCGTTGTGGATGTCCGTTTCACCGACCTGTTCGGGCAGCAACAGCACTTCTCCATTCCTGCTACGGCCTTCACCGAGGAGGTGTTTTCAGAGGGCCTCGCTTTCGATGGCTCCTCCATTCGGGGCTTTAAAACCATTGACGAGTCGGACATGCTGCTTCTGCCCGACCCCAATACGGCTTTCATAGACCCCTTCTTCGATGTCGTGACC